>DBVN01000114.1 GCA_002308515.1 Verrucomicrobia bacterium UBA1263
CACAAAATAATTTGTGTTAAGTTTTTTATATTTTTCTTTACACAAATTTCTTTTTTGATAAAATTCTCCTGGTATGCAGAGTTATATACCTGATAACTTGCCCATAAAAGGGATCGATTACCTTCGTTTATTTACGAGTACGGTCGCGGCTAATTCTGAATTGTCCAGATATGATGGATTATTACAGGGTATTGTGAATCCGGCTGTGATGCTTTCGCCGATGGAAACGAGGGAAGCGGTTTTGTCGTCTAAGATCGAGGGAACTCAAGCCACTGTAGATGAGGTATTAGAGCAGGAAGCAGGTATTGTTCAAGTGGGTGAGAAGCATGAAGATATCAATGAGATCGTTAACTATCGCACAGCGTTGCGTGAGTCTTATAAATATCTTGGGGATCATCCTATTACACTTTCTGTCATACGAGAGATCCATCGCATTCTCTTGGACAGTGTTCGGGGGCAGAATAAGCGTCCGGGCGAGTTTCGTCTGTATCAGAATTGGATAGGACGTCCGGGCACCAGTATCGAGGAGGCCACTTATGTACCGCCAAATCCGATGAGAGTGCCGGATTTTTTGGAAGGCTGGGTGAAGTATGTTCAGCGTGATGACAAGGATGTTCTTGTGCAGGCCGCTGTGATGCATGCTCAGTTCGAGCTGATCCATCCGTTTTTGGACGGGAATGGACGTGTCGGACGCATTTTGATCCCGCTGTTTCTTTATCAGAAGAAGAAGATCTCTCAGCCGATGTTTTATCTAAGTTCTTATTTGGAAGCGCATTGCCAAGAGTATTACTCGAAGTTGAGAGCTATTTCCAATGAAGGGGACTGGAACGGCTGGATCGAATTTTTCCTCAACGCGGTCACCGCTCAGGCCAGAGAGAATGGACTCAAGGTGAAGGCGATCTTGAATCTTTATGAAGAAATGAAAGAGCGCATCCAGTATGTTTCTCATTCTCAGTTCAGCATCCAGCTGCTGGATTTTATTTTCCGGCGGCCGGTTTTTAAGACATCCGCTTTTTCTAAAGAGACGGGTATCCCGCGTCCCACGGCTTTGAAGCTGCTGGGCAGGCTGAAATCGGAGGGGATCGTTGACGAGAGAAGAAAGGCGAGCGGCAGCCGGGCAAGTGTTCTCAGCTTTTCGAGACTGATCGCCATTGTGGAGGAGCCGGAAGGTTGATATAGAAAGTTTATTATGAGACGCAAAGACAGAGAAATCACTGATTTTGAAAAAATCATAGAGATCATAGATCAGTGTGAGATATTAAGGATCGGACTGGCCGATGGAGAATTTCCTTATATCGTGCCGCTTAATTTTGGATATACGGTATCGGGCAGACAAATCGATTTTTATGTTCACGGCGCGCTGGCCGGACGAAAATATGAATTGATGAACCGGAACAAGAAATGCTCTTTTGAAATGGATATTCCTGTCAAAATCGATTGCAATGCTGAGAAGAAAAAAGCGACGATGCATTATAAAAGTGTGATGGGAACTGCCAGCATCGTTTTTCTGGAAGGAGAGGAAAAACGGAAGGCTATTGACGATATCATCATGGCCCGCTGGGACGAGACACGCCATTTCGATTACAACCGGGAGGCTCTCGCGATAACGTCTGTTGCCAGGTTGTCAGTTCTGGAACTAACGGCAAAGGAGAATCCTCACAAGGTCGAAACGAAACAATAGTACCTTTGGCGCAGGACAACAAAAAACGGGCAGTTTTTTTTATTCTGCCCGCTTTTCTGTTTTCAGAGAAGTGTTACTTTCTCTTGATCTTTATTTTACTGTTACTGATGACTTTGAGCCCCTTGGGAGCGGTGACGAGCGTCTTGACGGAGCCGTTTTCGTATTTCCTGTGGCTGACTTCCAGGGTGCCGCCTTTGACCGGGAAAGTGCCTCTGACCCATTCCAGATCGCCCAAGTGCGGATTGATCTTGACGATCTTGCCGCCGTCTTCCACACGGACACCCAGCACGAACTCAGAAAGCCAGGAGGTCGGACCGCTGGCCCAGCCGTGGCTCAGACTGTGGCGCAGTCCGATATAGCAATAGTTGCCATAGTCGCCGTGGATATCCACTTTATCCGCTGGAACGACTTCATCGATGCGGGCCGCGTTCTTCATCCAGTTGATGTCGAAATCTTCCCAGAATGTTGTGGCACCCATGTCAAGCATTCCGCCCCAGTATTCGCGGATCACGTCCAGACAGCCTTGATAGTCTTCGGCTTTGGCGCGTGCCAGCAGAACGTAGTAGCCATAGAAAGTGGACATTCTTTGAGCGCCGTCCACAGCCATGATCCTTTCATTCAGATCTTTCGCGTCACCCAGACCGGCCAGAGCCATGAGAGCGGCGGCTTGTTTGCTGTTGTTAGGATCGGGAATATAGGTGCGCATTTTAGCGGCCATGGCCGCGCATTCTTTGGAAAGCTCTGTTTCGCCCAGAGTGTCGCAGAGATTCACACCGGCATCAAAGGCCAGGATCATCAGGGATTGCAGACCGGCATGGATGGCTTTTGGGTTGGCGTTGCTGGGCCAATCCAGAAAACGGCCTTCGGGCATTTTTTCCACACCTTTTTCATCTACGCAGGCAAGCAGCTGACGCAGGAGACCAGTCAGATAAGGTTTCTGCTGCTGGAGATAGTTCAGATCGCCGTTGATGCGGTACCAGTCATTGTGGATCAGCAGCCACCAGATGGAGTAGGAGCTGATGCCGTTCATCCAGGAACCCAGCGGTGTCTCATCACGCACCAGATCCAGACTGCGCGGAACCATCCAGTTATTGCCGAAAACGGTGTTGATCGTCATTGTTTCCGGATGCATATCGCCGATCCAGACCAGCCGGTCGCGTTTGAAACCGTCCCACACATAGTTCTGCATATTCAGCTGGACGGTATAGGCACCCGTCTGCCAGATCTTGTTCAGGCGTTCATCATTGGACACGAAGGAACCCAGATAGGGCAGATCGTTGAACAGGAAAACGGCACGGGTGAACTTGAGGCTCATGGTGCTGTTCGGCTGGACCAGATCGATACGCGCGAAGCGGTAGCCGGTGTTGCCGATCTCCGCCGTACCCAGCCAGGGAACCAGAGTGGTTTGGTCGCGGACGGCGTGGTCGTTGGTCGCGTTTTTATCGCCGCCGATGTCGTGCATGACTTCGCTGACGGATTCACCGAAGCGGATGCGTATTTGGACCGGCTTACCTGTGGAGGTGCTGGCGCATCCGATCTGGATGCCGCCTGAAAGCTCTGTTCCAAAGTCCAGAATGATGCCGGGGGCTTCGCCTTTATTCTCAAAAACGCAAAGCTCCGGATTGGTCAGACTGATCTGGCCGGAGGTATTTTTCAGCAGATATTCCGCGTTTTGAACGGAAGCCTTTTCCGTGTTCTCCGTCTGCCAGACGATGCGGGCCGGTGTCACATAAGTACGGACACGAGGATCTTTCTCGATGCGTCCGTCAAAGGAATCCATTGCCGGTTCTGGGACTCTGGCGTTGTTGATAAGACATTTGGCGCAGCAGGGAACCTGAGGCGCGTTTTCCTGAGCGTTGGCCAGTGAGATGAAACCACAGGCGGCCAACACGGCTGACATTTTTGTAAGTGAATTCAATTTCATGATAAAATAAAACAATTTAAAGTGTGAAAGCATTTCCCAGTTCGGGAACGATGACTTCGCTCTTCGGGCGGAATTTTTTCAGATGTTCCCCAAAGCCGAGAGATTGATCTTCCTCGCCGTGGGAGACGAAAATCTTTTTCAAGTCGCCTTTCAGATTTCCAATGTACTTGAGCAATTCATTCCGATCCGCGTGACCGGAGAAGGAATCGATCTGGGCGATACGGGCCCGGACACTGTGAGGATGACCGAAAATGTTGACTTTCTTTTCACCGGCCAGGATAGCCGCGCCCAGTGTGTTTTCCGCGCAGTAGCCGATAAAGAGGACCAGCGTGTGCGGATCGTTGATGTGGTTGCTCAGATGGTGGCGGATACGCCCGGCTTCGCACATTCCCGATGCGCTGATGATGATGGCGGATTTTTTGACTTTGTTCAGTTTTTGCGATTGGGATATTTCCCGGATATAGGTCAGGTTATCCATACCGAAGGGATTCGTTCCGCTTTGCAGAAACTCATAAATATCATTGTTGAAGCACTCCGGATGCAGACGGTAAACTTCTGTGGCGTTGACGCTCAGGGGGCTGTCCACATAGATCGGGACCTTGGGCAGACGACCGGCTTTGGTCAGCTGGTGCAGGGTGTAAACGATGTCTTGGGTACGGCCCATGCTGAAGGCCGGGATCAAAACAAGCGCCTTTTGCGAGATGGCATAGCGCACATATTTGTAAACTTCTTCCGTCGCTTTGCTGCGGGGCGAGTGCAGACGGTCGCCGTAGGTGCTTTCGATGTGGAGGAAATCCACATTTTCCACCGGATCGGGATCGCGCAGGATGTCATCATTGCCGCGTCCGATGTCACCGGAGAAAAGATAACGGAATTTGTGTCCGTGCTCCACGATATCCAGACAGACCTGCGCCGCGCCCAGAATATGACCGGCATCGTAGAAGGTCAGCGTGACTCCGGGGGCGATCGGCATCGGACGGTAGTAGTTCAAACTGATGAACTGCCGAACGGATTTTTCCGCTTCTTCTTTTGTATAAAGCGGAGCCACCGGCCCTAAACCTTCTTTGGCACGTTCTTTGGAGACGAACTGCGCGTCAGCCTGTTGGATGCGGGCAGAGTCCTCCAGCATGATGCTGGCCAGGTCGCGTGTCGCGAAGGTGCTGTAAATATTTCCCTTGAAGCCTTTCGAGCAGAGCAGCGGCAGATTGCCGCAGTGGTCGATATGCGCGTGGCTAATCACGGCGCAATCCAGCGTGGCCGGATCAAAATCAAAGTTACGGTTTTTCTCAATGGATTCCATTCGTTTGCCCTGGTAAAGGCCGCATTCGAGCAGGATCTTTGAGCCGTTGACTTCCAACAGATACTTGGAACCGGTCGTTGTGCGTGTCGCGCCTAAGAAGTGCAGTTTCATAATTGTTTATTTAAGATTATTTATTTTGTGATTCTTCTCCGCAAAAAGTTTCAAATTCTCCTCCCAGCAGACCTTTCAGGTCGCGCTGGATATCTTTATCACTGATCTCCCATCCGGAAGCCTCCAGCGCGGAGTATTTCTCGCCCAGTGTCAGGATCAGGGATTCTTTGAAATGGGTCCACTTGTAAACCAGCTGATCCAGCACACGCGCGTCGGAGTGCTGTGGGGTAAAACTGAGCCCCAGCAGCTCAAAGCGCAGATTGGTGATCTCGTCAATGAGTGTCGGTATATTGTTGAACCACCAGCAGCCGAAAGGATGCAGGTTACGGAATTTCCGCGCGGCCACGCAGAGGTGATGCTGGTTTTCGCGTGAAAGGACGGTGACCAGGAATTTGTTTTCCGGGAACACGCGGCAGAGGTTTTCCACGGATTCGATGGAAGAGCGTCCCACACTGTCGCCGGCCAGCTGCAGGGATGGGTTTACCGCGCGGGTCACACCGCACATCATCGCGAAAGGCAGTTTCCTTTCACGGCAGAAGGGCAGAACGACCTTGGTCAGCAGTCGGTGGCGTGCGGTCTCCACATTGTAGGTGAATTCCGGCGGCAGTGAGACCATCAGGTAGAGCGGATCGATCTTGTCTGCCCATTCACTGAGAAAACGTCTCAGTTCACCGCGGGTCGTTTCGTCCAGTTCAGGACGTACATCGTAACCTTGTTCTCGCAGGAAGGGGATGGTGTCCTTGTAGTTGATGAGGAGCGGATCCACACGCAGCGCGGCCAGAAAACGGCTGTCCCGTTTGAAGCCGCGTTTCCAGATTTGGATCTCTTCCCGGTCAAAAGGACTGTTGGTCATCACGACACCGCGCAGATTCCCCAGCTCGAAAACGTCGTTGACGTGTTCTTCGGCGGTGCGCTTGGAGAACCATTTTCGGATGTTTTTTAGATCACGTTTGTTGACATCCAGTCCCAGCATATTCAGCGTAGTGATGACACCGCGGCAGCTCTCGGAAATGGGAGAGTGCTGAATAAAAAGCTCGTTCCAGATGAAGTCGGCCTGCTGTTCTTTATCCAGCGCGAAAAAGTCTTCATAGGGTACCGGCAAATAGCGGAACACTTCCGAAACCAGATAGTGATAGACCAGCAGATCGTCTATGCCCCACAGGAGCATTTTCCCCATGGCTGGATCGTACAAATGCGTATGGATATCCAGCAGCGGAGTCTGGCTGAGCACGTTGCCCAGCCGTGTCTCTACAGGGATCGGTTCAAAGTTTGTGTTCTCTTCCGCGGCAGGTTGTCTTTTCATGAGATTACCAGCGTTTGAGAAGTTTCATGGCGGCGTTGATAATGTCGTCCGTGTACATTCCCTGCGCTTTATACAGCTCCTCAACTTTATAGGCGGAACGCCCGAACTCACCGCGAATGCCGAGCGATCTCATGTCGCAGGCGATCCCGTTCTGGACCAGCGCGTGAGCGATCTGCGCGCCCATGCCGCAGATCAGCTGATGATCTTCCACGGTGATGATGCGGCCTTGAGCGGCCTTCACCGCTTTGCCGATGGTTTCGACATCCACACGGTTGATGAAAGGATTGTTGATAACCGTCGCGGCGACACCCTGTGTCTTGAGAGATTCGGCGGCCTTGAGAGCGTAGCCCAGCAGCGGTCCGCAGGCGGCGATCACCACATCACTGCCTTGTGTCAGGACCTGCGCTTTGCCCCATGAATAGGTCGCGCCTTCGGTCCAATAGGTGGGATAGCCTTCGCGTCCCACAAAGAACACGACGGATTCACCGTCTTTGCCGGCTTTGCGGTCAGATTCGATTTTCTTGATGGCTTGATACATCAGCGATTCGGCTTCGGCGGCGCAGGCCGGAGCCACCACGACCAGATGTGGGATGGCGGAGAGCGCGGCGAAATAGGCGGTCGCCTGATGGGAAGCCCCGTCGGCGGCATCTTGCAGACCAACGTGCGAGAACATCCCGATGACAGGTGCCTGAGAGAGATTGGCCATCGTCAGCGGCAGATTGCCCTTGGTCACACCAAACTGACCGAACGCGTCCACGATCGGGATAAAGCCCAGTTTGGAGAAACCGGCGGCCACGCTGATCATGTTGGATTCAGCGATGCCGACTTCCACAAAACGATCCGGAAAAGCTTTTTGGAACGCGGCGATCCCGGTGGAGCCCTGCACGTCACAGCTGACGGAATAGACGGGCGCGCCTTCTTCGGCGGCCTTGACAGCGCCGCGGGCCAGACCGGCCTGGATCTTTTCCTTCTTCACGGCGGGAGCGGCCGCGGCCGGCTTCATTTTCTTAGAGGCTTCGGCGGTCATCCATTCCTCGTTCAGTCTTTCGGCCCAGGTCAGGAATTCCGCGGGCAGTTTATCAAAACCGCCATAGATCTCGGTCACGAAGTCCACTATTTTTTCCGCGTTTTTCAGAGGATAGCCGTGTCCGCCGCTGGCGCTTTCCTCGGTGGACTTCACGCCTTTGCCCTTGACGGTCTTGAACCAGACGCACACGGGACGGGTGGGATCGGCTTTGGCCTGTTCGATGGCGCTTTCCACCGCCTGATAGACGGTTTCCATGCAGTTGCCGTCCGCCACCTTGATGACGTTCCAGCCCAGCACGCTCAGCGCTTCAAAGGTTGGGATCATGGAGAAGGAATCCTTGTCGATGCGGCCGGAGAGCTTGGTGTTATTGTCAGAAAGCAGCATCACAAAGGGATTCATCTTGCCCTTGGCCGCGAAACCGGGGATCGCGCTGAAGGCTTCTTTGGCTTCGCCTTCCATGCTGGCACCGTCGGACATCAGGCACAGTGTCACCCGGTCATTGCCGGCCACCTTGTCGGCCATGGCCAGACCTTGCGCCTGGGGCAGGGAGGAGCCCAGCGGACCGTTGCTCAGGAAAACGCCTTCCGGGTTCAGGTGGGATTCACCGTGACCGGTCAGCTTGCTGTTGAAACTACGGAATCCTTTCAGCGTTTCAAAGGTCATTCCATCGAAACCGTAATTGGCGCGGATGGCATAGATGCCGTTCTCGGCGTGGCCCGCGTCATTCACAAAATTGTAAGCGTCGAACCAGTCGCGTCCTTTGACAGAAAACATGATGGCATGGGCGGCGGCCGAGATCTCCGCGAAGGCGGAAGGTCCGCCCCAGTGNNTCCGCTCCGCCGTTGACGGCGTGCATATCCATCAGGGCCACCAGCGCGCGTGTCGCTCTGGGATCGGCCACGGTGACAGTCTGACCCGCGCGGTTCTTGATCTGGATCGAATACCGGGGTTCCGTCGTGGGAGCCGGAGCCAGTTTGCTTTTGATTTTCAAAGGGGTTAGTACAACATTATTTTCTGCCATAAATCGTAACTTTCTTCTTTTAGGATGATCCTCAGAGAATGTTTCCCCAAAAGGGACACCTGTACAAGCACTATGATAGAACCAATCCCGGCATCTGTCAGTAATTTATTCACATTATCGGCTCAATTTCAAAATTGAATTTCTCCGCCGTTTCGCTAGAATAGCTTAAGCGAAGCCCGGCGGACATTTCCGCTGTTCTTTCGCGGTGATCGAATAAGGATAAAAAGCGATGCCCATTTACGAATATGCCTGTCCTAAGTGCAAGAAAGTCTTTAGCTTCCTTTCAAAGACACTTACTCCTCCGCGTGTGCCGTCCTGTCCCAAGTGCGGCGGGCGGAAGATGGAAAAACTGATGAGCCGGTTTGCCGCTCCGCGCGGCGTTCAGGAACCGGCGGCTCCCACGCCGGGGGACGATTCCGGCCTGACTCCGGATGATGAGGCTCGCATGGAACGGGTTATGGGGGATATTGAAAAAGATCTCGAATATGTGGACGAGAACAACCCCAAGCACCTGGCGCACGTGATGAAAAAGATGAAGGACGCGCTTCCGCCCGGTGTTGTTCCCAAGGAATTCGACCAGGCTCTCAAGCGTCTGGAAAAAGGCGATTCACCGGAGAAGATCGAAGAGGATATGGGCGATGTCTTTGGTTTGAACGAAGGTGAAGGGGAAGATGAAGGAGGCTATGGCGGAGGCGGTTACAGCCACGACAGCGGCCTGTACGATTATTAAAAACAAAAAAAACTGCAGACACACACGGATAACACAGATAAGTTATTGATAAACAATTTATCTGAGTTTATCCGTGGTTCTTTTTACTTGGTCTAAATCGTCTGTGAGAGGAACCCGCCGTCCACACGGATGTCGGTGCCGGTCACAAAACTGCTGGCTGCCTGTGAAGCCAGAAAGACGATCACGCCGCCCAGTTCCTCCGGTTTGCCGAAGCGTTTCATGGCTGTGTGTTCCCAGATGGAGCGTGTTCTGTCCGTGGGAGTGCCGTCCTCGTTGAACAGCAGGGAGCGGTTCTGCATCGCCGGGAAGAATCCCGGAGTGATGGAGTTGACACGCACGCCGCAGGGAGCCCATTCTCGGGCCAGAAAACGGGTCAGACTCAGGACTCCGGCCTTGGAGGCGCTGTAGGCCACCACACGGGAAAGGGGGATATGCGCGGAGACGCTGGCAAAATTGATGATGCTGCCTTTGCCCTGCCGGCACATCAGTTTGCCAAAGATCTGACAGGGGAGCAGCGCACCGCCCACCAGATTCATTTTGAATAGGGAAGTCCAGTCCTCCGCCCGGATGTCTTCCACGGGATGATCCTGGCTGACTGTGCCTTCCGGAGAATTGCCGCCGGCGGCGTTGACCAGGATCGTCGGAGTACCCCACGTGTTCAGGATCGTGTCGCGAGCAGCTTCGAGTGAAGTTTTGTCGGCAGCGTCCGCGGCGACAAAAAGAGCTTGTCCGCCATTTTTTTGGATGGAGGCGACTCTTTGCTGACCGCGTTCGGCGTTTCGTCCAATGATGACGACTTTGGCTCCGGCACCGGCCAGAGCTTCCGCGGCGACACCGCCCNNCAGCGCGCCGGTCCCGCCGATCACGACGGCGATTTCATTTGTCAGATCAAATAAGTTCATTTTCAAAAATAAGTTGTTCAAATCTCACCACAAAAAAAGCGTCCTCACCGGAGAACGCTTTTCAAAAATATCACCGCAAGAGAGCTTAGCGGCCTTCCATCAACTGAGAGGGAAGACGGGAATCCCAGCCGCGCGGACTGTTCCAGGGACGAGACGAATCGTTGGCCAGGTCATCCTCGATAGATCTGCATCCGCTCAGAACAAAGCCGGATGTCAGCACCCAGGCTATGACGATCAAACGGGCAAACAGATTAAGCCATCTCTTGCGCATTTCTGCTTAGAACTTGGCAGCCATCACGCTGTCGCCTTCCAGGATCAGCTCGCCGTCGGCCAGCCATCCGGGAACCAAACTGGCAACGCTGTAAGTCGGCTCCACAGAAACGACTTTCACGCGTCCGATCAGTTTGCCGTCGCGGGAAACGAGCAGCTCGCCCTGTTCCTCAACATTGTCATTGGAACCGATATCGAGTACCACGAACTCCCACTTGGGATCCACGGCGGTAACTTTGCCTTTCAATTCTTCCGGCAGTACGACCGCTTTGTCACCCTTGGTGTAGCGGTTCAGATCGGTCTGAAGACGGGCGACCTTCCTGTTCAGCAGATCGTTCTCATCCAGAAGCGCTTTGTTGTTGTTGACCGCTTCACGCAGATCGGCCTGCATCTGGCGCACGTCTCCCGGCTCCATGCGGAGAGCATCCCAACGGGAGAGCTTGGAATTGGCATCGCTCAAGCTCTTTTCGGTCTCTTCCAACTGAGCCATCTTCTGTTTGGCCAGCTTGTCGAGATCATCACGCTGACGGATCGTCTGATCCAATTCGGCGCGGGTATTGACCAAATCAGAAGTCGTGTTCTTTAAATTCTCCTGGGTATCCCTCAGAGTATTAGAGGTTTCCCTTAATTCGCGCGTGGTCGTGTTCAAGTTGTCAGTGGTCGTAGCCAAATCGGACTGCAAAGTCTCGATCTTTTCTTTGACTTTTGTGTAGTTGACTCCCACCGAAGCAAGTCCGGCGACCAGGGCGATTATCAATGCTATTCTTAAATACATGTCCCTAAAACAATACCGCTCTCAGTGTACTTGTCACGCTGTTCCGTGTCAATACTTCTCGCGGATAAAATGGCGATTTCGTTCAATTTTTTGTTTTTTCTCTCCGTTTTTTGAGGTTTACGACTTCTCAGAGAGAATCTTTTCGTAAATTTTCACATATTTCTGCGCGACCTGCTTCCAGCTGGGGATTGGGAAGGTCTGCTGAGACTGGCGCTGAGACCATGAGTAGAAGCTCTTCAGAGCCTCCGCGATGTGATCCGCCGAACCCAGCGAAACGGTCCGCACCTTTTCCAGATGGCCGTAAACTTTTGAGGCCCAAGGCAGATCGGGCAGCAGCAGGGGCAGTCCCGCCGCCGCCGCTTCATAGATGGCGATACAGCCGCTCTCGAACTGACTCATCAGGGCAAAGCCCCGCGCCCGGCGCAGGTAGTCATATTTCTCCTCCACGGAGACGAACCCGGCGTACTTGACCAACTTGCCGTCTGCCGCCTTCAGAAACCGCTGATAGTAATCATCTTCCACCAGAGGTTTACCCAGAAACACGATGGGGACGTTGGCTTTGCGGGCGGCTTCGGCCAGCAGCAGAGAGTTCTTGCGCTCGGAGATCACGGCCACCGAGACCAGAAAATCACCCTGGCCCATGCCTTCCAGAGAGGAGAGTTTCTGAATAGCCTGTTCCTCAAGTCCTTGCGAGATGATGTAACCTCTTTCTGCCGGCGCGTCGAACAGGTATTGGGCCACCTTCAGCTCGATCGGCACCACATAGACCATCGCGTCCAGCAGCTGATAGACATCCCAGGCCATGCGGTTGACCAGGCCGGGAACGAGACGGCGCGCCCAGCGGGTGATCTGCCGTTGGATGAAAAGCTGTGTCCTGGTGCGCGAGGCGGTTTGATCCAGATTCTCGGTCATGATGACTTTGAAACCTTTCTCGTGAGCCAGCCGGACATTGACCGCGTAGGGCGGACGCATGATGTAATGGAGGATATCTCCCTTTTGCTGAGGATCCCACCAGCGTTCCTGCTCCACTTCCACGCCCAGACCGGCGATCTCGCGCATCAGCGATTCGCTGAGCGTCTGCATCCCGCCGTGAGCCAGGAAGAAGGGCAGATTATGTGAAAAAATGACTTTCAAAATGTTTCTGTATCAGTTGCTAACAAGTTTATCTGCCGTCAGAGAGCCGTCTGGATAATCCTCTGGGCAGCATTTTCAGAACGGCGGCCCGGACACTGTGCGGCAGGATGATGGCGGCCAGTTCGCTCGGTTCCAGCTTCATTCGGAAGAGTTTGCTGCGGGCGGATTTCAGGCTGGCGGCGGAAGGCTCCGGCGCGATCTTCTTGCCGTAGAACAATCCTTCATCGCTGACATCGTGGAATTTGGTTTCCCAGTTGTCCAGCCGCTCCATGTAGGGACGCAGCCACTTGCCTTTGCGCAGTTTGACATCGTGCGAGAACAGCTCGCCGCCCACCGGGATGACCGGCGCGAGAAGCTCGAACTCGGTGATCTGCTCCATGGGATTGTTGCCGCCGTCCAGAAAAACGATGTCCGCGCGGGGATGCTCTTTGATCCATTCGGGGATGACGTTCTGGGAGAATCCGAAAACGGGAGTGAAACGGTCGTAGGCTTCGGGCGCGGCCGCTTTGATATTGGCGGTCATGCGGTCATAGATAGACTTGTCGGCTTCGATGCCCCAAAGATGTCCTTTGCCGTTGGCATGGAGTGCCTTGAGCAGGTGGATCGTACTGCCTCCGCCCAGATAGGTCCCGACTTCCAGGACGGTTTCGGGCTGGCCGTTGGCTACGGCATCCATCAATATCTTGCGTTCAGTCGCGTTCAGTTGGCCTTCGATTTCCATAAATTATCTCATTTCCCAGGGATTTTCGTTTTTATCAATACAGTCTGTCGCGCGGACGACCGCGTTCTTATTGAGGATCGTCAAAGGGTTCTCGCTCTCATAATTGCGCATCCGTGAACCGTAGATAGAGACGGTCAGCTTCTTATCACCGCGGATCAGCATGAAGTCCTGGGACTTGGCGATGGCGGTGACGGCTCCGTTCGGGCCGGAAAAGGCTTCCACATTTGTAAAGGAGGTGTGGCCTTCGCCTTCTATAATGACAGGGTGTATGTCTTCCAGCTTGTCGCCCACATTGGCAATGATGCTGCCCTGGGCGATCTGCCAGTTGCGGTTGAAGGTGCTGTCGCCGCATTTATGGATGCCGACTCCCACGCAGTCCAGATTGAAATTGGTCAGCTGCCCGTAGGTGTGCTCGCCCATATAGACGCCGCCGTAAGTGCCGTAGGTGAAGACGTCCATCAGGATGGCGTTGTCCGTGGTCTCGATGGTGTAGGCGTAGGTTTTCTGGGCCACGACCTTGTCCACGATGGTGGCGCTGAAGCCGCGCCCGAATTCACGCTGGTTGGCCGGGTTGACGTGGCAGTGCAGGATGCGCGGGATGTCGTAGCAGCGGTCGATGCGGATGAACTCGCCACTCAGGGGGTAGCCGTAGCAATGTTCAAAAAGGATCTGCTCGCAGATGCGCGGCGCGGTAGCGTTGAAATCCATCGCGATGTATTCGCCGTAGAAGGTCAGACAGCTCAGAGTGACACCCTGGACCGATTTCTCCTGAGAGACCTGAATAGTGGGCGGATAGGCGATCACCTTTTCCGGCTCGCGCAGGGTTTGTTCCGGATACCAGAACTGGATGCCCCGGATCTGGGTGGCGTTCTCCACCGTGATAAAAGCGGCGTTCGTGTCGGTGATCTTGAACACGCTGCCCACCGGCTGACGTTTGTCGGGATGACGTGTTCCGCGTCCGGTCGGTCCATGCGCTCCGATCAGGGAGGCATTTTGGCGGAGGACGATCCCGGCGGCGACAGGGTACGGTTCCTCACCGGGTTCCACATACAGAGCGGCACCGCGGCGCGCGGCCCAGTCTATCGCTTTTTGCAGGTTGATCTTATTGGTCTCCGCGCTGTTCTCCGGCAGTACGTTGAACTGGCGAATACTGACAGGACCGGATGTCCCGCTGAGGTCAGGAGCGGAGGTTTGCGCGTTCGCGAATGTCAGGCATGCCAAAGCAGCCGCTGACATCAAGAGATATTTTATTCGTCTCAACAACATACGGCAGAGAGAATAAAGTCATCATGGAATGAAATCAAGACAATAAGCCTGAAACCGGAAAAAGAACCGCGCGGTTCCATTTTATTGAACCGGAAAACAGCGATTTTGGAAGAAATGAAAAAAAATTAAATTTTTTGCTTGCTTTTTTTTTTTTTTTCTTTTTATATCCTGTGGACAGCCTGTAAGGCACGGGAACCTTACAAATATATAAGAAAGAAGAATATTATGAAAAAGCTTGTATCAGCATTATTAGTCGGGGCACTTCTGGTGCCGGTCGTTGTCTGTACTGTGAACGCGCAGGAAGCTCCAAGTTTCACTGTTGGTCAAATATCCAAGGATTCTCAATACTATGAGTTATCCCAGAAGCTTGGAAAAGAGTGGAGGGATTTTGCTTTGGAGAAACAACCTCAGATGAATGAACTTGGAGGAAAAATAAAAAAAGAACAAGATCCGGAGATAAAAAAGCAATTAGAGAAAGAATTAACTGATCTTGAACAGAAATGGAAAGAAGCATATCAGCGGTATCTTTCTTCAGATAATGAGTTAGACAGGAAGGCGGATCAAATCAAAAGTAAATTGAATCAAACCTGGAGAGAAAAGAATCTGGAGTTGGCCAAAACTTTAGGAACCATTAAGGTAAAAGATGATTATGAGACAACGATGTGCGCGTTGGTGATGATGCTGGAAAAGATGCGCATCTCTATTGATTCTATTGCGACAAATCCGGGCATCATCAGAACAAAAAGTCCTAACAAACTTTTGGATACAGATTTTACTTTGGAACTCCAGAAAAAATATTATTCTGAATTGGAAGAGTTTGGAGTTGGTTTGACACCACAAGAGAAAGGAGAAGAACAACAGAATCTGAGTGGTAGAAGTTATGAGCAGGGGAAATATGAAAGAATTCACCCAAGATTACAGCCGCCTCTTACAATTTCAGGTTTAACGATCTGTGCGCATCAGGTATGGCTTTCAGTAAGAAGTCCACAAAGCACTTCGCTGGAGAAAACTCCTTGGTATACGGCAGTGAATGTTTATTTGAAAAATGATGGTTCTACGCTCTATACACCTTTTGCGGAGGAGTGTTACAAGAAATTGATCGAACTTTTTGAACAGGAAGGATTGACTGTTCTGAAGGAATAAAAGAATAATCACTTTCTGAAAAGAAAAATAATTGTAAAAAGAGAAGATTTTTAAGTTATGAATAAATTAGCGTTATCATTATTAGTTGGGGCACTTCTGGTGCCGGCCGTTGTCTGTACTGTGAACGCACAAACTCTGGTAGATGTAGAGTTTCGAGCAGTGCCTTCTGAAGTCAAACAAAAACTGGAGAGTTCCTGGAAGGAAAAGAATTTGGAGTTGGCCAAAACTATGGGCAAAGTCAAATTTACTCAGGACTATCAGGAAACGATGTGCACGATCTATATGGCTTTGCAGAAGGCTGGTTTTGAAATCAATTCTGTTACAGAGCCGGGAATCATCTTAGCCAGGACTGATCAACTTTTAACATCGGAAGAAAAGGAGGAACTTCAGAAGAAGTATTATTCTGAATTGGAAGAGGCTGGTTATAAAGTTGATGATACCAAGAAAACACCAGGAACGATCAATCCGACTTTTGCTCCGGTAAAAATAACGATATGCGTGTTTCAGACATACCAAAAACTGGTTCGTAAGCAGGAGAACAGATACATAGAAGAAAAAGTCGATGATGGTGTGGCGGTAAATATGTTTTTGAAGTCACAGACCCAATCTTCTAACCTCTATCCGGCTGCGTCGGAGATGTGTTACAAGAGATTGATCGAACTTTTTGAACAGGAAGGATTGACTGTTCAAAAGGATTAAAAGCAAACCTATTTCATGCAGACTATTCCTCTGTTTGTGGGCAAAAAACAGAAGAAAATTAAAAAAAATCAAAAAACCGCTTGCAATCGCCGTTGCAAGCGGTATCATTTGCCCTGTCAGTCACGCGGCTGACAATACGCGGGCGTAGCTCAGTTGGTAGAGCGTCACCTTGCCAAGGTGAATGTCGAGGGTCCGAATCCCTTCGCCCGCTCCATTTTTTCCCCTTTTACTTCCTTCATTCAGAAAAGACTTTACAATCAATCGGCAGAGTCTCAATATGTTGCGGAGTCTTCGCCTGATCAGGCGATATAACCCATTTGAAAACCGTTATGAAGATCATACTGCTGTCCGGTGGATCCGGCAAACGTCTTTGGCCGCTCTCCAGTGATACCCGTTCCAAACAGTTCCTGCCTCTGCTGGAAACTCCTGCGGGAGAGAAGGAATCCATGGTTCAGAGAGTGGTGAGACAGATCCGGGAGGCGCGTCTGACCGAGAGTATTACCTTCGCGGCGGACATTGCCCAGAGAGATATCATCGTCAACCAGTTAGGAGACGGAGTGGATATCGTGACGGAGCCGGAGCGCAGAGATACTTTCCCGGCGGCGGCGCTGGCGGCGGCTTATCTGGCGTATGAAAAGAAATGCCCCGCGGATGAGGTAGTTGTCGTGATGCCATGCGATCCCTATACCGGAGCCGGTTATTTTCAGGTGATCGCTCAGATGGCCGAAGCCGTCCGGAACGGCGCGGCGGATCTGGTCCTGATGGGTACCCGCCCGACTTATCCCTCTTCCAAGTACGGCTATATCGTCCCGGCACCGGAGAAAACAGGGGAGACTGTACGCAAGGTGCTGCGCTTCATCGAGAAACCAAGCGTTTCCTGCGCAGAAGAGTTGCTGGAGTACGGAGCCTTGTGGAACGGCGGCGTGTTCGCGTTCCGCCTGGGATACCTCCTCAAGACAGCGGCGAAGTATGTCGCGGCGGATACGTTCGAGGCAGTCCGCTCCCGCTACACAGAATTTCCCAGGATCAGTCTGGACTATGAAGTGGCCGAGAAAGCCGATTCGATGGCAGTGGTGCCGTTCGCTGGACAGTGGAAGGATCTGGGCACATGGATGACTCTGACAGAGGAGCTTTCGCAGAACGGCATCGGCAATGTCATTCTGGGAGAGAAGAATGAGAATACCCATGTGATCAACGAGCTGGGCATCCCGGTCTTTTGCGATGGACTGAAAGATGTGGTCGTGGCCGGTTCGCCGGACGGGATACTGGTCTGCGCCAAGAAATCCGCTGAGAATATCAAGCACTACGCGGAACGTCTGGCTAACCGTCCCATGTACGAGGAGCGGCGCTGGGGCATTTACCGTGTGCTGGACACGACGACCTACGGCGACGGCAACAAATCACTGACGAAGTTTCTTAAACTAAAGGCTGGCAAGAACATCAGCTATCAGGTGCATCATCACCGGGACGAAGTCTGGACCTTTACGGATGGGGAGGGACTGCTGGTCATAGACGGTGAGACCCGTTCGGTCAAACGGGGCGACGTGATCTGCATCAAGAAGGAACAGCGCCACGCCCTGAAAGCGGTCACCGACCTGACCATGATCGAAGTGCAGATCGGCGACGAGCTGATCGAGGAGGATATCGATCGCTTCGACTGGCAGTGGAACTAGACAGGCTTCCGGTTCTATAAAAACGGAAAACCGTGTTTTATAAGCCTGTTTTAAAAAATATTTTTTCAAAAAGGTTATATAAAACTTGAAAATGCCGTTTTTTAGAGATAAACTCTCTGGCGGATGGAGAGAGTATGATCTGTCAATTTAGTTTCAAGAATTTCAAGTCGTACAAGGATGAGACAGTCTTTGATTTCCAGGCGGCCAACCTGCCGGAGTTCAAGGACAGTCTGCTGGGTACGAGCAAGCCGCTTCTTCCGGTCAATGTCATATATGGCTCTAACGGAGGCGGTAAGTCTAATCTGCTGAAGGCGTTCTCATGTCTGGTCTCGATCGTCGTGCGGCCGATATACGACCTGAGAAAGAACCAGATCTCTTTTATCCAGCAGCGGATCGGAGATCTGACCTGCGAGCCTTTTCTTTTGGACGAGGGATCCAAGGATCAGCCCACAGAGTTCAATGTGTTTTTCAGGATAGGCGGGAGCGAGTACCGCTATTATATCGCCCTGCTGAAGGAGCAGATCACATCTGAGTCTTTGTCCCGCAGAACTTTGAAGGGAAAGCGGACGGCTGTTTTGTTCGAGCGCGAGGGAAGCAGGATCACTCTGGGAATGAGCATCAGCAAGAAGAGCATCAACCGCGATGTGAATTCCAAGATGCCGTACTTGTCTTTTCTGGCGATCAACTACGATCTGCCTGTTATCGCCGAAGTCCAAAGGTGGTTTGAGTCGGTCATCATCTGGAATGATGCCGGGACGAAGTTCGATCCGGGAACGATGTTTACGGAAGATCCTGTTTTGAAGAAGGAGCTTATCCGTTCTATGAACGATATGGGGATAGACATCCATGATTACCGCATTGATCGGGAAACGAACCGGCTTTGGATCCAAAGGAAGATCAACAAGAGGAAGTATGAACTCTCGTTCGATGATGAATCCGCCGGGACCAAGAAGCTGCTCATATCGCTGCCGGTGCTGCTGCCCGCGCTGGCGGAAGGCCGACTGGTCATCATTGATGAACTGGATTCCAAGCTGCATCCTAAGCTGCTGAGGTATATCATCTTTCTTTTCACCAACAAGGAGATCAACAAGAAGGGGGCCCAGCTGGTGTTCACCTCGCATGATATGGCAACGATGCGGAATGATGTGTTCCGCCGGGATGAGATCTGGTTTGCCGCTTTGAATGAAGATCATGCCAGCGAAATCTATTCCTTGTATGAGATCCGCCGTGAGAACGGGATGCGGATCAATCATACGGCTGCGTATGCCCGGCAGTATCTGGAGGGACGCTACGGCGCGGATCCTTATCTGCGGAATATGCTGTCGTGGGAGGAGACTGAATGAGCCTGAAGCCGCTGAAAAAATCGGATCTTGGCAAAGACTGGATCAGCAAACGACGTGACCGTCGTATCCGCATCCGGCCGGAGTATCATCTGATCGTGACGGAAGGAGAAAAGACGGAACCACTCTATTTCCAGAAGTTTAAGGAAGAGATCAATAAGAAATACCGGGAGAGGATCCATTTCAGCATCATCGGCGCGGGAGAGAATACGGTCAGTTTGTTTGAGACGGCCAGACGCTATGCCGACAAAAGTGTCAACGGTTATAAGCATGTGTGGATCGTTTATGACACGGATTGTTTCCCCAGAGAGAATGTGGATGAGGTGCCTCTGCTCTGCAAGAAATACAGTACCGAGAAACAGCAGTATCACGCGATCTGGTCTAATCAGTGCATCGAGTTGTGGTATCTTCTGCACTTCGAGTTACTGCAGTCCGATCTGCATCGATCCCGCTACACCGCCAAGCTGTCGAGCCATCTGAAGAAATTGAAAGCGGGAGCTTATAAGAAGAACCGCGCAGATATGTTCACTCTTTTGAAGCCGTTTGTGAAGGCGGCTTTGAAAAACGCCAGGAAACTGGCTTTGATCAATGGAGAAAAGCCGCCTTCTTTGTCCGCACCGGGGACGAATGTTCATGAGATAGTGGAAAGGCTCTTTCCATATATAACCTGAAAAACGGGTTTTTATAAGCCGTTTTTTGAGGTTAAAATGAAAAAAACGCCATATAAAAATCGAAAATGCCGTTTTTTAGATGATTTGCGGGATCGGGAACCGGGTCACATATCGCTGATGTAGAGGTCGCGGTTTTTCCAGAGGTAGATGGAGCCGGAGATGACGGTCAGGAGGATCGTCAGCCAGATCGAAACGGTGATGAAGTATCCGGCCCAGCAGCCGAATATAATCTCGCCCACCTTGCCCCATTCGGGATAGGCCATCCCTACCAGGATGGCGATGATGGTGACGATTTGAGAGATAGTCTTGTGTTTGCCGAAGCGTTCGGCGGCCAGGATACGGTTCCTGGAGGCGGCCAGCAGACGCAATCCGGTGATGGAGAGTTCTCTGGCAACAATGATCGTGCACATCCAGGCGGCAATGCTCCCCAGTTCGACAAAAATGATGAAGGCACTGCAGGTGAGTATCTTATCAGCCAGAGGATCCAACAGGATGCCAAAGTTGGTGATCAGCTTGTCCCGGCGGGCGATGTGACCGTCAAAGAAGTCGGTCAGACCCGCCGCGGAGAACAGGACAAGCGCCAGAGTCTTGGAAAAAGGGAAGGAAACACTCATAACGATAACGAACGCCCCAGTTAAGAGGAGTCGCGAAATCGTTAGTTTGTTTGGCACATTCATTAGAAATGCTGAACAACTTATATCAAAAATAGAGAAAATTTCAACTCTGTATTGCAATTCTGATGAAAAATGCTAAGATGTGCTTGGGAATTAGCTACGTTTATGAGCAAAACGAAAGTCTTATTGCTGGGCGCGGGATTCATCGCGGATATACACATTGAATCTTATAAAAGGTTTGTACCCGAAGCGGTTCTGGTGGGGATCTACTCCCGGACGGAGCAGCGGGCCATGGAGACGGCGCGCCACCACGGGATCGAAAAGTATTACTCCGATTGGAAGAAAGCGATTTTGGATTCGGACTGTGAAGTGGTGGATATTTGTCTGCCGAATTTCCTTCATTGTCAGGCGGCTTGTTTCGCGGCGGAGCATGGTAAGCATGTCATTATCGAGAAACCGCTCTGTCTGAACATGGACGAGGCGGATCTGATGATCGAGACCTGCCGCAAGTACGGACGCAAGCTGATGTACGCCGAGGAGTTATGCTTCGCGCCGAAGTATGAGCGGGTGCGCAAGACCATCAAGGAAGGAGCGGTGGGAAAGATCTTCCAGCTGCGTCAGTGCGAAAAGCACAGCGGTCCGCACAGTGCCTGGTTCTATGACATCGAGCAGAGCGGCGGCGGTGCTTTGATGGATATGGGCTGCCACGCGTTCGGATGGTTCCGCTGGATGCTGGATCGCGCGAAGGTGACCAGTGTCTATGCCACCATGAGGACGCTGTATCATATCGGACGGACGAAAGCGGAGGATAATTCCGTGGCGATCGCGGAGTTCGAGGATGGGACGATCGGCATTGCGGAGAATTCCTGGGCCAAGCAGGGCGGCATGGATGACCGCATCGAGGTTTACGGCAATGAAGGTGTGGTTTACGCAGATCTGTTCACGGGCAATTCCGCGCTGACTTACAGCCAGAAGGGGTACGGCTACGCGATGGAGAAGGCCGGCAGCACCCAGGGTTGGAGCTTTACGATCTTTGAGGAGGCTTTCAACCAGGGCTATCCGCACGAGCTGGCGCATTTTATTGATTGCGTGCGCAATGACAAGCAGCCGGTGTCCACCGGTGAAGACGGGCGCGCTGTGCTGGAGATCATGCTGGCCGCGTATCAGTCGGCCAAAACCGGCGCAAAGGTGAAACTGCCGTTCCGGCCTAATGTGAAAAAGCCGATTGATCTTTGGCTGAACGATTAAAATTTTAACCACAGGAAAAGAGAAGATTTAAGATTATGAGTAAAGAGACTAAACATTCCATTCCGGTCGTGCCCAAGGGGGTATGGTTCCCGTTCATTCTGCTGACCAGTTGTTTTGCCTGGTGGGGACTGGCCAACAATATGACCGACACACTGCTGCCGTTTTTCAAGCGGCTGATGAGCATGAGCGATTTTCAGACTTCGTGGATCCAGATGGCCTTTTACGGGGCGTATTTCTGTCTGGCGATCCCGGCGGCTCTCATCGTGCAGCGTTTCAGCTACAAGGTGGGCGTGCTGTTCGGCCTGGGCATGTTTGCCGTGGGCGGGCTTTTGTTCTATCCGTCCAGTTTGTTTTTCGGGTACGAAAGCACCAGCGATACGATGAAGTATGTTTACTTCCTGATCTCGCTGTATATCTTCGCCGGCGGCTGTTCCATTCTGGAGACTTCGGCCAATCCATATATTCTGGCGATGGGCGATCCCGAAACGGCGACCCGGCGCCTGAATCTGGCCCAGTCGTTCAATCCCATCGGNNCTGGCCCAGTCGTTCAATCCGATTGGCTCTATCCTGGGTGTGATGATCCTGAGCAAGTTTTTGATCCTGAGCAATCTGACACCTTTTGACCCGAACGACCGCGCGATCCTGGATGTGATCGATTCCAAGAGTCTGGACACTCTCCAGCTGGGAGAACTCCACGGCGCGATCACGGCGTATGTCGGTTTTGCCTTGTTGCTGGTCGTGGTGTGGGTCGCTATCCTGCTGTGCAAGATGCCGGCCTGCAGCGCCAATAAACCGGACAAAGGCATCGCGAAGAATATTTGGAATTTTGTCTCTATCCCCATGGACGCGCTCCATTTCAACAAGGGAAGCTTCTTCTATCAGATGCGCGAGGTGCTTTCGCACCGGAATTATCTCTGGGGCGTGATCGCTCAGTTCTTCTATGTTGGCGCGCAGATCTGTGTCTGGTCCTACACGATCCGCTATGCCATGCAGGAGCTTCACATTCTGGAGGCATCCGCTTCGGATATTTATATCGCGGGGATGTTCGCCTTTGTGGGGATGCGTTTTGTCTGNNACCTGGCTGATGAAATATATCTCGCCGAATATGCTGCTGGCCACGATGTCGGTCCTGGCGGTGCTCTGCTGTCTGCCGGTTATGTTTATCGGCGGAAAGATCGGCGTGGTCTCCCTGATCTGCATTTCCGGATGTATGTCCCTGATGTTCCCGACCATTTACGGCATTGCCAGTGAAGGTCTGGGCGAGAAGATGAAGATCGGCGGCTGCGGTCTGATCATGGCCATTCTGGGCGGTGCGGTGATCACGGCTGTCCAGGGACGTGTTTCGGACGCGATGGGGATCAATTTCTCCTACATCGTGCCGGCGTTCTGTTTCATCGTGGTGGCCTACTATGGACTCATGACCGAGAAAGGCGCGGAATACGACCCCGAAACGGGCAAGACCAGTATGCCGCGTATCCCCGGCAAACTGCTGGCGTTCCTGTGCGTGATGATCCTGCTGGTGGGCGGAGCCTGTATGACTTCCAGCAAGTCCGCGGCAACATCAGAGACGGCAGTCGCGGGCGCCGAAGTCCAAAAAACGGGCATAGCCGGATGCTACGCGCTGGAGGGACCGGCCGGGACTTTTGACGTGATCGAGATCGTGCCTACCAAAGACAAAGTAAAGGAAGGCGAATTCAAAGGGATCGTGCGCCACTATGTTTTGTCCAAGCTGGACGCGAGCGGCAAGGTCAAAGCGCGGAACGTGGATTACCGGGATGTGGGAACTTGCCTTTCTAATGCCCAGGGAACAGCGGTCTGCTGGCAGATAGGCAAAAACGAGGAAGCATTTTCTTATGACTCCGCGGCGAACTCAGTGACGTTTGGAAGTAAGAAGTATGCTCCGGCAGCCTTTGCCCCGGATCATGAAGCCCTGACCGCGGAGATTCTTCAACAAGTTACTGCTTTGCCAGAGGAAGAGTAAGGGATTTCCATATCCATCCGTGGTAACACGGATGGATATGAATAATTACAGCCCATAAAACAATGTATTTTTCTTTGTTAGACAAGATTAGAGGAATTGCTGGTATAGAGCATAAATACGATGTTTTTATAAGTTATTCTCAGGAAGATACTGCAATCGCAGAGCAGATCTGTGTTTTTCTGGAGAAGGTTGGGATATCCTATTTTATTGATAAGAAAAGGATTGAAGATGAAAAAGCACTTTCTCTGACACTTAAAAAGGCAATACAGGAAAGTACACTGTTTCTATTTTTGGGAAGTGTGAATGCTCAAAGGTCGGTGCTTGCTACAAATGAAGTAAAATATGCCTTTAAAAAGAAAGATCGTGAACAAATCGTTTTATGCATCATTGATCAATGTGAATTCCCTGAAGAATTGCAGTTCACTTTATCAGATATCAATTACCAAATTTTTCAGGAAGATTCCGTAGACTTGGGGGTGATATTTGGTTTATTGAAATTGCTGGGTCGGGAACAGAAGATAACAAATAAAACAAAAGAAGAAGTAGAAGAGGAGTCACTTGTGGTAAAGTTACCTGGTGAAGTGGATTTAGAATTGATAAAGATAGAGCCAGGCAAATTTATGATGGGAAGTCCAAAAGACGAATTTGGCAAATATAAATTTGAAAGACGGCGTAAAGTAACGATAACAAAAGGGTATTGGCTGGGGAAATATTCGGTCACTCAGGCTCAATATAAGGCTGTGATGGGTGAGAATCCTTCTAACAAAAAAGATTATAAGGGAGTCTATCATGGCGTAGGTGACAATTATCCGGTGTATAATGTCAGCTGGTTTGATGCGATGAAGTTTTGCGAAAAATTAACGAAAATTGAGAAAGCCGCAAAAAGACTTCCGAAAGGGTATAAATATACCTTGCCCACAGAAGCCCAGTGGGAATATGCCTGCCGGGCGGGAACCACCACCGCATTGAACAATGGAAAAAATATTATCCTTATCTGCAGAGGGAAAATTACATCAAGTGATGAAAAGAATTATGTAGTTGTTGGTCAGCTAAGTAAGTCAACTTCGAGCAGCGGAAAAAATATTCTTTTTCTTTTTAGAGAAATGAAAGCGGCAATATCTGTTAGTGAAAAAAATATCCTTTTTGAAGAATGTGCTGCTTGTAACCTGTCTGAAGTAGCCTGGTATAGAGACAATAGTGATGATAAAGCGCATCCAGTAGGGCTGAAAGCAGCAAATGCCTGGGGCTTGTATGATATGCACGGGAATGTAGAGGAATGGTGTTTGGACTGGTTCGCAAATCGTTATGAAGAATCAGATACTACAGGACTTCGTGTCATACGGGGTGGTGGATGGGATACACAAGCGAGCTTCTGCCGTTCAGCGGTTCGGCACGACAGTTCCCCTGACGCCCACTGGATGAGCGGCTTCCGTCTCGCTCTAGTTCCAGTTCAATAGACGCTTTTTGAGCTGAAAATAAGTACGCGAAAACTAAAGAACCGCTTGTACCGGACGGTACGCCCGGTAGTGTGAGAGGACGGGGAATACAAATCCACCTCCTACTCGATTCGGCTCTGTCACCGATTCCCGGTGAGGGTATATATTATCGTTTTACCGGGGGTTACGCTTCGCTCACCCACGGCTATTATCGTTCAACCCGTTCCGGGTTAATGAAATGGAGACGCGAGATCTCGAGTCTCTACGTAATATATTGATTTTAAATATGTTTTGAAAAATAAAACCCTAACGGCGATTTTGGGTTTATGTTTGCTTTTAGTAAAATATGTGCTATCATTTTTTCAGTTGATCCCTTTTGATGGGATATGATGAAAATTTGAAAAACCTGTTCGGTTCGTTGGCTTGGGCCGAATGAATGTCATACAAAAAGGAAATCAGATAAAAATATGAAACGGGTGATTGTTATTTCAACGAGTCTGCGTGTTGGCTCAAACAGCGATATGCTTGCCGACAAGTTCGCGGAAGGTGCCAGAAGTGCCGGAAACGAGGTGGAGAAAATTTCTCTCACTGGGAAGAATATCCAGTTCTGCAAGGGCTGTTTTGCCTGTCAGAAGCTGGGGCGCTGCGTTATCAAGGATGACGTGAATGCCATTGCGGCAAAGGTGCTGGAGGCTGATGTCGTGGTGTGGGCGACACCGATTTATTACTATGAAATGAGCGGACAGATGAAGACGCTGATCGACCGCATGAATGCCATGTATCCGTTGGATTACAAGTTCCGTGATGTTTATCTGCTCACCACGGCTGCCGAAGACGAGGAAGAGACTCCGAAGCGTGCTGAAACGGGATTGACAGGATGGATAGACTGCTATCCCAAGAGCCGCTTGGCAGGTGCGCTCTTCTGTGGAGGAGTGAACGAAGCCCGTGAGATAGCCGGCAACAAAAAGTTACAGGAAGCATTTGAAATGGGAAAAAGTATTTAGATATGAAACGAATGAAATTATGGATGCTGGCCGCCATCCTTGTTTGCGGTCAAATGCTGTGTGTTTCGTGCAAGACTGCCCAGACCGGCAGCGCGGCGAAACCGCAAGTGGAAATCACCGAACTGATCCGCACCAGTCAAAGCTGGGACGGAGTAGAATTACCCGATTACTTTAAAGGTCGTCCCGAACTGGTGGCCGTGAAATACGTGTTTCCGGCTGGACAGAAGCTGGGCTGGCACCACCATCCGGTGATGAACTACGGCATTCTTGTGCAGGGCGAGCTGACCATCATCGGACAGAATGGCGAGGAGAAAGTGGTACATGAAGGGGAGCCCGTTGTGGAGATGGTGGGCACGATACACCACGGCGAGAATCGGGGCTCGAAGCCTGTCATCCTCTACATGTTCTACCTTTCGCAGAAAGATCTCCCCCTGGCCGTGCAGCATCCGGAGATCCCGCTGGAATAACTTTTTTGACCCCAAATTGCCATGGGTGATTTGGGGTTCATTCAGGAAGTTCGTGGGAAGTTGCTTTTCTGCGGCAGAAGCGGACAGAGTGAGTGTAGCCGGCTTGTTTGGCGAGGAGGATCGCTTTGTCGAAGTATTTGCCGACATGGACGGGAGCGTGTGAGTCGGAACCGAAAGTCAGAGGAACTCCTTCCAGATACGCCAGCCGGAGTATCTCCATACCGGGGTAGGCTTCATGGCAGTCCTTGTCCCAGCCCGCGGTATTGATCTCGATAGCGGTCTGAGTTTTGGCCGCGGCTTTGAGAAAAGCGCGATAACTCGTGGTGCAGTCACAAGTGGGCCGGAAATTGAATTTTTTGGGCAGATCCGCATGGCCGATAATGTTGAAGAGACCGGACGCGGCGGCGCGGGTCAGAACTTCAAAATACCGCTTCCAGACTTCGTTCACATCTGATTGGTGCCATATCTGTATTTTGGCGGGATTATCAATATCCCATGAGCCGAGATAGTGGACCGAGCCGATCAAATAGTCCCAGGGATAGCGTTGAGCCAGATCGCGTATCCAGTCTTCCTGTTCTGGCAGATAATCCACTTCCAGCCCGACACGGATAGGAAAATCCGGGAACTTCGCTTTGGCTTCCTCTGCCATGGAAAGATATTCCGGCAACTGGGAAAGCAGCATCCGCCAGTCATCGTAACCGTCTTGTGGCATCGGTGAGTGATCGGAAAAACCGATCTCGGCCACTCCGTTGAGAATAGCGTTTTGTGCGTATTCGGCCAGAGTGCCTTCGGCGTGCCGGCAAAGATAGTTATGAGTGTGATAATCGGCGGGGAGCATCAGGATTTCTTTATTTTACTGAGAAAATCAGAAGAAGCGACACCGGTGATCTGTAATATTTTGTTGCGGCTGGTGTGGCCTTTGAGTATCTGCACAGAGCCTTTGGAGATATGCAGCAGATCCGCTATGAACTCGATCAGCAGACTGTTGGCCGCTGAGTCCACCGGCGGAGCGGTGACCTTGATTTTAAGAGAATCCCCCATCTCACCGCAGATCTCATTGCGCGACGCGCGCGGCTGCAGCCGTACAGACAGCGTACAGCCGGCGGCGCAATCTTTTAAGTAAGAGGGGATCATCCTTTCCCGATCGGAAGTCTAACCTTGAGTGACCTTCAGAATGGCGTAATTGCGTTTGCCCTTGCGCAGCAGCAGATACTTGCCAAACATCAGATCCTTTTCGCTTACCATCCTCTGAACATTGTTCTCACGGATATTGGCCAGATAGATGCCGCCGGCATCCACATCTTTGCGGGCCTGTCCCTTGGAAGGACAAAGTCCGGTGCGGACCAGCAGTTCCAGCAGAGATTTGCCGTCGCCGGCCAGTTTGGAGGCCGGGATCTCTGTAGTGGGGACTTCTGCGGCTACATCTTGGAAATTGCGTTCGGAGATACCTTCCACAGAACCACCGAACAGAATCTCGCTGGCGCGGATAGCGTNNCGCTGGCGCGGATCGCGTCTTGAGTAGCGGCCTCGCCATGGATCAGCTTGGTCATTTCGTATGCCAAAGTCTTGTGCGCCGTTCTGGCTTCGGGTTTCTCCTCGTGCTGTTTGGCCAGCTCTTCGATTTGCTCTTTGGAGAGGAACGTGTAGAACTTCAGCAGTTTGATCACATCGCGGTCATCCACGCGCACCCAGAACTGATAAAAACGGTAAACACTGGTCTTGTTGGGATCCAGATAAATAGCGCCGCCCAGACTCTTGCCGAACTTGGTTCCGTCCGCGTTTGTCAGCAGGGGAAGCGTCAAACCGTACAGAGTGATGCCGGACATCTTCTTGCCCAGATCCATACCGGCGGTGATATTACCCCATTGATCACTGCCGCCGATCTCCAGCTCACAGCCGAACTCCTTGTTCAGATGGCAGAAGTCATAGGCTTGCAGCAGCATATAGCTGAACTCCGTATAAGTGATGCCGGACTCGCTCTGCATACGGGTCTTGACACTTTCCTTGGCCAGCATCGTATTGACAGTAAAATGCTTGCCGACATCGCGCAGAAAATCCAGGAAAGAGAATTTTGACATCCATGTGGCATTATCCACCAGCCTTGCGGGATTTTCCGATCCCGTAAAATCCAGAAAACGTGACAACTGCTCCTTCACACAAGCCACATTATGCGCAAGTGTTTCATAAGTAAGCAACTGCCGTTCAACAGTTCTGCCGCTGGGATCACCGATACTGCCGGTCGCGCCGCCGGCCANNGGCCAGAACATGATGTCCCGTCAGCTGGAAACGCCGCAGAGTCAATAAAGGAATCAAATTACCGACATGGAGACTATCCGCCGTAGGGTCGAAACCGCAATACAAAGTCACTTTCTTCTCTGATAACAACTTTGTAACCCCATCTAAATCAGTACAATCGGCAATCAAGCCTCTCCACTTCAGTTCATCAATCACATTCATCGCGATAAATCAAATTTGCAAATATCTACCATGCAGACTGTTTACAGTACATGGCCCCACAAGTATAAAACATTCTGATAACTGTTCAATACCTGAATTCATAATTTTGAACGAATCTGAAAAATGAACTCAAAAGAAAACTGAAAAAAATTTCAACAATATAACACGATG
>DBVN01000050.1 GCA_002308515.1 Verrucomicrobia bacterium UBA1263
CAGGAGAACTATGGCTTCCATGTCACGAACCTAAATATCGCCCAGGTGAAGCGAAAACACGGTATTGACCTGAGGGAGAACTACAACAAGCCCAAGTCCCCGGACAGCAGGCAGCCCGGGTGCCCGGAGAAGAAGGTGAGGGCCTGTGAGGCGGCGCTGGAGCGTTTTCAGATGATATGAGTAAACTTGTGTTCATATGTCACGGCAATATCTGCACTTTTCCTTGAACCCCTTGTATTTACGGGATATTTGGGGAATCCGGGCGGGAATTTGGGACACTTTTGGGACAGCTCATGATCGTGATATAGCTCGTAACACCGGAGTAATCTCCTGATGAAGGAGTTTGCACCGGTGTTTCACGTTGACAGTGCCGAAAGAAAATGATACGATTCAATAAACTTATTCCGCCACGAAAAGGAATTTTTTAAAAACGGGGCGGTTTAAAACGAGGAGAGCATATATGATCGGAAGAGAACATGAAAAAAAGAAATTGCTCGAACGATATGAACGTCAAAAAGCTGAGTTTGTTGCCGTCTATGGGCGCAGACGTGTTGGGAAGACGTTCCTTATTGATGAGACCTTTGAAGGGAAATTTACCTTTAAACATGCCGGACTTTCCCCGGTTGAAATACAAAAAAAAGGTGCTCTCACAGCTCAGCTGGATCATTTTTATTACTCGCTGCTGCGCCATGGAGTAATGGTGGATCGCGTTCCCACAAGCTGGATGGAAGCGTTTTTTGTACTCGAAACATGGCTCGAGAAGGTCGATGACGGGAAGAGGCAGGTCGTGTTTATCGATGAACTTCCCTGGCTTGATACACCAAGATCCGGATTTGTCACTGCGTTGGAAGGTTTCTGGAATACCTGGGGATGTCATCGGAAAAACCTTATGCTGATCGTCTGCGGAAGCGCCAGTTCCTGGATCCTGGATCACCTGATCAACAATCATGGAGGGTTATACAATAGAATAACGTGCGAGATCAGACTTGCACCGTTTACACTTGGAGAATGTGAAGCATTCTTTAAAGAAAAGCAGGTGAATCTGTCACGTTATGACATCATTCAAAGCTATATGATTTTAGGAGGCATTCCATATTATCTGGATTATTTTGAGAGAGGATTAAGTCTCGCACAGAATATTGATCTATTGTTTTTCTCTCCAGGGGCTGTTCTTGAAAATGAGTATGACAGGCTGTTTTCGTCCATTTTCAGCAATCCTTCTATGATGAAATCTATTGTCGAACTGCTGTTTTCCAGGAATGCCGGCTACACCCGGAAAGAAATCTGCGAAAAACTTCATCTGTCTTCCGGCAGTATCATTTCTTCCAGCCTGAATGCCCTGGTCGGGAGCGGTTTTGTGATTCGTTATGTTCCTTTTGGAATGAAGAAAACAGAGGAACATTATAAGCTGGTCGATCCCTTCTGCCTCTTTTATCTGCATTTTCTTCATGATAAACGGAAACCGGACCCGCATTTCTGGATGCACAATCAAAACATGGCAGCCTTGAACAGCTGGAGAGGGTTTGCGTTTGAGCATGTCTGCTTTAATCATATTGATCAAATTAAACAGGCTCTTGGAATCAGCGGAGTCCGCACAACACATTCTGCATGGTCCAAACGCGGCGATGACCCCCATGGAATGCAGATCGACCTGTTGATCGAGAGGGATGACCATGTCGTAAATGCTTGTGAAATCAAATTTTACAGTGGTGAGTTTACAGTAGATAAGGCTTATGACCGAATCCTGAGAAACAGACAGCTGCTTCTTGCGAAGTACCTTTCGCCCAAGATTTCTATCTACCCGACCCTCATAACGACCTATGGGCTGACGAAAAATGAATACAGCGGCTTTTTTGTCAGTGTCGTGACGATGGACGATCTGTTTTGATCCATGTTTTTCTTCATTATGCAATACCTGTGACTTTTGAGAGAATCAAGGCGGGTCAACACTTAACTACTGTTCTACTACTATCTACGATAGCGCGTTCAAAGGAAAACGCAATACCGGGTTATCATCAAAATACTACCGGTTAAGTGGCGGCTCATTTGATGTCCGGCTTCAGCCTTTACGGTGTCGAAGTTTGTCGGGCTGTTTCACGAGGAAAAGAGAGCGACATCTTCCAGTATGTCGACCAGTTTCTAACCCCATCACTCCAGGCCGCCAAAAGTCACACAAGGCAACCGATAGTAAAACACCCCGATTTCTACTACGATTTTACTACGAATGACGTCCTCGATTTGCCACTTTTTGCCACAATCGGTTTCACTGGTAGGTATTGTAATTGGACGATTTGATGATAGTAATCCAAATAGAGGATTAAGGGACAGCTATTTACCAGCCATCAAGAATCATCGAATAATGATGATATTTCGCTGCAGATCTTAAACAAACGCAGGAGACCACGAACATGATCGAACGGGAATTGGCCGCCAAACTGATCGAGCAGATCACCCAACATACAGAATACAATATTAATATTATGGATGAATCCGGCATCATCATCGCCAGCCGCGATTCGAAGAGAGTAGGAACGTACCACGCGGTAGCAGAACGCATTATCCACGGACCGCAGGACACCATCGTGATTCATGATGAAAAGGAGTTCCCCGGCGTCAAGCCCGGCATCAATATGGCGATCATGCATGAGGGACGAAAGGAAGGGGTCGTTGGCGTGACCGGCGATCCCGAGCGCATCCGTGATGTCGCCATGATCACCAGAATGGCAATGGAAGCCATGCTCCGATATGAGAAGCAGCAGGAATCCATCCGCCTGAGAAAAAGCAAAAAAGAACATTTCCTTACTCTGTTGACACAGCAGGAATTTGCGGATTCAAAAGAGATCCGGACGGTCGCAAGACAGCTTGAGTACGACGAGTCGCTCGTGCGGGTGCCGATCCTGTGCCGATTGAGAAATAGACAAAAGCCTTCCGGCAATGCCGATGGATCAGGTTCCGTACCGGATCCGTCAGCTGCCCTGGAGGCCTTGCGCCGCGGTAAAGGGCACTGGCTTCAGGATTTCAGCTTTGTAATGGACGACACGCACATTCTTGTGTTCAAAACAGTGAAAACGGGCGGGAAACACGGCTTTACCACTTACAGGGAAGAGATCAGGGAATACTTGGAAAGCATCAGGAAATGGCTGCGTGGATATGGCACGGAAGCGATTTTCTTCGTCGGATCATTTCAAAACAATTTCACCAGATACTATTACGCGTTCAGGCACTGTAAATGGCTGGAGTCCCATGTCCAGGATCCGGACGAGATCGAGTATTTTATGGATTACGTCAAGGAGTATTTCCGATCTCTTATTCAGGAAAAGGAACTCCAGCAGATTTTCGTTGTCTATAAACAGATGATGGGGCCAAGCACGTGTGAACAGTATACAGAAATGATGAAGGCGCTCGAAGAAACCAACTACAACCTCTCGGAGGCTGCGAAAAAGCTGTATATCCATAAAAATACCCTGATTTACCGGTTTAATAAGATGAAGGACCTTCTGGGCACTGATCCGATCAATAGTTCCATGGACCGCGCATTTATGGAATACCTGTATATGTATTTGGCTTTTGATAAATAGCTGTCACATTCCCGTGGATCTACCCGTATGTGATGCAGAAATAAAGAAGCTTTTAAGAACATGCGTTTTGTTATCTAATAACAATTCGCATGTCTTTTTTTATTACCTGCAAATCTGTTTGAAATCCAAAAACGGTATTAACATAAACTCAACAAAGGAAAAAGCCGGGAAAAAGAGAAAAAACATTCGGCAGACTCCTTAAACAGATTCGGCAGTATTGGTGCAAGAAAACAAAAGGAGGGTAATCATGAAACTATTATTTGCATCAGATTCTTTCAAAGGAACTGTCACCAGTGAGCAGACTGTTGAACTTCTCACGAAAGCAGCGCATGAAGTCTTTGGCCCCTGTGAGACGATCGGTGTACCGGTCGCTGACGGCGGCGAGGGGACAACGGATGCCGTGATCCTCGCCAGAAAGGGTAAAAAGGTGTATGCGCAGGTACACGGACCTCTGATGGAGACCGTGAGCGCTTACTACGGCAGGCTCAGCAATACGGAAGCCGTCCTGGAGATGGCGCAGGCGTCCGGTCTTCCGATGGTTCCGGAAAACCTCCGGAATCCCCTCAACACGACGACTTACGGTACAGGTGAGCTGGTAAAGGCCGCACTGGAAGCCGGATACACGGATATCTCCATCGCGATCGGAGGTTCCGCGACCAACGACGGTGGAATGGGCTTTGCAAGCGCGCTTGGCATCCGCTTTCTTGATTCGGAGGGGAACCTTCTGGAAGGAAAAGGGAGCGAACTGGAAAAGGTTGCCCATATCGATGTCAGCGGATTGAATGAGAAAGCAAAAGCTGCGCACTTCACCGTTATGTGCGACGTCACAAACCCGCTGTGCGGTAAGGACGGTGCGACCTATACGTTCGGCAAACAAAAAGGCGGCACGCCTGAGATCCTGGACCACCTGGAAAAAGGTATGTGCAATTACCGCGACGTGATCATAAAAGAGTTCGGTGTAAACCCCGATGACACACCGGGAACCGGTGCTGCCGGAGGACTTGGCGCTGCACTTAAGATATTCTTGAATGCGGAGATGAAATCCGGTATCGAAACCGTTCTGGACCTGATCGATTTCGACAGCCTTCTGGATCAGGTGGATCTGGTCGTCACGGGAGAGGGAAGAACGGACTGGCAGAGCTGTTTTGGCAAAGTAATGCAGGGTGTTGGGGACCGCTCAATGAAACACGGGATCCCGGTAACAGCTCTGTGTGGTGGCCTTGGCAAAGGGTATGAACAGATTTATGAGCACGGGATCGACTCCATCATGACGACGGTTGATGGTCCGATGCCGCTGTCCGAGGCGCTGGACAAAGCAGAAGATCTCTACTACAAGGGAGCCGTCAGGATGTTCCGCATGGTTCGCGCCGGAATGAAGATACAGGTGCAGTTCTAAACAGACGTTAGTTAACAAATATGATTTGTTCTGATCCGCTCTTATCTATATGAAATGCGGTCTGACCCAGAAAGGAGAAAAACATGGAAGCACAATTCACTACATTAGGCGCATTGATCGGTCTTGCCATAGCAATTGTCCTGATCATCAAGAAAGTACAACCGGCATACAGCCTGATCCTGGGCGCACTCATCGGAGGCCTGATCGGCGGCGGCGGTCTTAGCACGACAGTAAG
>DBVN01000101.1 GCA_002308515.1 Verrucomicrobia bacterium UBA1263
TGACCGGTACCGCCGAAACGGAAGCCAACGAATTCTTTGATATTTACAAGCTGAAAGTCCTGGTCATCCCGACCAACCGGACCGTGGCTCGCAAAGATGCCAACGACTCCGTCTATAAGACTCAGCGCGAGAAGTACAACGCCGTGGTCAACGAGATCGTTGAACTGCACCGTATCGGCCGTCCGATCCTGGTGGGTACCCGTTCTGTGGAAAGCAGTGAGTTCCTTTCTCATCTGCTCCGCAAAGTCAATATCCCTCACAGCGTTTTGAACGCCAAGCACCACCAGCAGGAAGCCGAGATCGTGGCCCGTGCCGGTCAGCGCGGCGCCGTCACCATCGCCACCAACATGGCAGGCCGCGGCACCGATATCAAACTGGGTGAAGGCGTTGCCGAGCTGGGCGGTCTCCATGTCATTGGCACGGAGCGCCATGAATCACGCCGTATCGACCGCCAGTTGCGCGGCCGCTGCGCCCGTCAGGGTGATCCGGGTTCCTCTCACTTCTTCATTTCACTGGAAGACGATGTCATGCGTCTGTTCGGCTCCGACCGCATCATCAAAGTCATGGAAAAGGTCGGTCTGGAAGAGGGTCAGGAATTGAACCATCCGCTGCTGAACCGCTCCATCCAGACGGCTCAGAAACGTGTGGAACAGCACCACTACCAGATCCGCAAACGCACTCTGGAATATGACGATGTGATGAACAAACAGCGCGAGATCGTTTACGGTTTCCGCAATGAGATCATCCACTCTGATGACGTGCAGGATCGCCTGCTGGACGTGATGGAAGAAGTTCTTATCCTGAAAGTTCAGGAATGCTCCGATCCCGATCAGGATGCCGATCTCTGGAACATGAAAGCCCTGCTGGACTGGGTCAACCTGCATTTCCCGCTTTCCCAGACTCCGGAGAATATCCTCGAAGTCGCCCGCGCGGGTACCGAAAAGCCTGTCAAAGATTCCCTTTACGGGGAACTGAGCGCCCAGCAGTTTGCCGTGGCGGCGCATCTGGTGGATGCCATCCGTGACGCTTACATGCTCAAGGCCAGCTTTGAGAACCCGGACGCTCTCCGCAGTGTGGAACGCTACACCATCCTGAGCGCCATTGACCGTCTCTGGCAGGAACACCTCTATCACATGGACCATCTGCGCAACGCTATCTCCCTGCGCGCCTACGGTCAGCGGGATCCTCTGCTGGAGTACAAGGCCGAAGCCTACAAGACCTTTGACAAACTGATGATGGACATCAAGACGCAGATCTGCCACAACATCTTCCGCAGCGCGTCCAGCCTGATGGCCTTCCAGCAGTTCCTGCAGAACCTCTCCAAGTCCCGTTCCATCCATACCTCAGGCGGTGAGGAGGCAGCGATCGAAGGAGGCTCCGCCGGTGGTCAGCAACAGCCCGCGGCCAAACCGCAGCCCATCCGCAGACATCCCCGTGTGGGGCGCAATGACCCGTGTCCCTGCGGCAGCGGCAAGAAATTCAAACACTGCTGCGGCATCCTCAAGCACGGCCAGCAGCAATAGGGACTGTCCCTTTTCCGAGCCCGATCCCGCGGATCGGGCTTTTTTATTCCAAAACCAATGAGGGTTTGGGTTTATTTTTGCAGTTTTCGCTTGAATCAAGAGCGGACTTCGCTAGAATTGGGGTGTTGTAATATCTATGAAGATTGGAACGATTCAAGCAATAACGGCAGCGGCAGTCATCGGCGCCAGCGCCCTGAGTCTGCAGGCTCAAACCCGGGTCCAAGCACCCATGCCTTTTTTACACCCTCTGTTCTCGGATCACGCTGTGCTGCAGCGTGACGCGGATGTCCCTGTATGGGGATGGGCCGCTCCCGATTCCGAGGTGACCGTTGAATTCGCGGGACAGACAGTCAAAGCCAAAGCCGGCAAAGACGGCAAGTGGACGGCGACCTTAGCCCCGATGGGTTACTCCACAGAATCCCGCACCATGAAGGTCAGCGGTACCGCCAACAACCTGACTCAAGTCGTTGAGGCCAAGGATATCCTGGTGGGTGATGTCTGGCTCTGCTCCGGCCAGTCCAATATGGAGATGGGCATCAAGAACTGCAATGCACAGAAGGATATTGATTCCGCTAATTTCCCGAACCTCCGTCTGCTTTCCGTGCCCAAGAGCGTGCAGTACCAGCCGCAATACACGGCCAAGATGTACTGGGCTCACTGCACACCGCAGAGTCTCTCCTCCATGGGTGACTGGGGCGGATATTCCGCGGCGGCTTTCTATTTCGGCCGCGAGCTGCATACGACCCTCAATGTTCCCATTGGTCTGATCCACAGCTCCTGGGGCGGCACTCTGGCGGAAGCCTGGACCAGCCCGGAAGGTCTGAAACCTCTCAAAGATTTCGATGAACGCATCGCCGGCGCGGAAGCGGCCATCAAGGCCAACCCCGGCAATCCGCATGTCTGCGGCGCTCTCTATAACGGAATGATCTGCCCGATCCTGCCTTACAGGATCATGGGCGCGATCTGGTATCAGGGCTGCTCCAACGCGAACCGCGCGTTCCAATACCGCGCGCTGCTCTCGGCCATGATCAAAGACTGGCGCAAGAGCTTCAAGGTCGGTGAGTTCCCGTTCATCATCGTGCAGCTGGCCGCTTTCCAGGCCACGAATCCCGAACCGCGTGAGAACGACTGGGCGGAAATTCGTGAGTCTCAGGCTTATGTAGCCAAGACCGTACCCAACTGCGGTCTGGCGGTGACCATTGACATTGGCGACGCGGGCGACATCCACCCGAAGAACAAAGCCGATGTGGGCCGTCGTCTGGCCTACTGGGCTCTGGCCAATACCTACGGCCGTCCGGAAACTCCGTATTCCGGCCCGGTGTATAAATCCATGAAGATCACCGACGGCAGCATCCGTCTGGACTTCGACTACACCTGCGGCGGTCTGGTCGCCAAGGGCAATGACGGCAAGCTGACCGGTTTTGCCATCGCGGGCGAGGACAAGAAATTCGTCTGGGCCACAGCCACGATCCAGGACGGAACCATCCTGGTCTATTCTCCGGATGTACCGAATCCGGTGGCGGTCCGCTATGCCTGGGACATCAACCCGGTGTGCAACCTCTATAACGGAGTGGGTCTGCCGGCGGTGCCTTTCCGCACGGATGACTGGCCGATGATCACAAAAGACAACAAGTAATCATCTGATTTGAAGATCACGGGGGGAACAAGATTCCCCCTGTGGTTTTTGGCTCAAACAGAATATATCAACGAGCAAGTTATCAAGTATGGATCAGACTTCAAACAACCCATTCAAATACTGGCTGGACGCGATCACCGATCATTATTTTGACTATACGGGGACATCCTCACGCAAAGAGGTGTGGATGTTTTTGTTAAGCGCTGTTATATGCGGTCTGGCTCTGGGTTTTGTATGGCTGAACTTGTACATACTCACTGGCGGAGGGAAAGTCGCGGATATCGTGGTGGGGATTTTGTGCTACCTGATGATGTTCTTTCTCTTCACATTGCCTTATATCGCGCTGACGGTGCGCCGGATCCGTGATATTGGGTGGAGTCCCTGGCTGATCCTTTTGTATTTGGTGATACCTGTGAACCTGATCGCCTTTTTTGTATTTGCCTGCACTCCGGGCCGGAGCGGCAGATAGAACTTATTTATCTGTAAGAACCTGATAATAATAAAATCATCTAATCAATATGAATCCTGTAACTGCTTATATCAGTGCAATCAAACAGTGCTTTAACTACAGAGGGACCACTTCCCGTCTGGAATACTGGATGTTTCTCATAGCTACATGGATCATTGGTCTTATTTTTATGTTGGGAGGTTTTATTATTTTCTTTGGTGTGATGTATTTCCTCGGTGAGGAAGGATTAAATGAAAATAATGCAATAATTGCTTGTGTACTATCTGTTTATGGATTTTTATTTCTTCTGTTCGATCTTTTATGCATGATGCTTCCGTTTGTGGGGGTGACAGTACGCCGACTGAATGATATTGGTTTGTCTCCCTGGCTAGCCTTGTTATACTTGGTTCCGGGAGTCAATACGATCATCGTGATCGTTTTTGGCTGTGTACCTGGTCAGAACAGCAAATAAAACTTATTTATAAAAATTTAACAATCGATCAAAAACAAAATTAAAAATTATTCATAATATGAATCCTATTACTGCTTATATCAGCGCAATCAAACAACCCTTCAACTACAGCGGGACCGCTTCCCGTCTGGAATACTGGATGTGCTTTGTGGGATATATCATCCTGAGCATTATCATTGGATTGGTGTGCAGCCTCATTGGACTGGATATGTCCGGTGCGGGCAGGGTTGTTAGCTTTATCCTTGGACTGTTCCTGGTATTCCTGCCGGGACTGGCTTTGACAGCACGCCGTCTGAACGATATCGGCTGGCCTATCTGGCTGATCATATTATGCTTTATTCCGGGAATCAACCTGATTGCCTGGATTATTTTCGGCATCGTTCCCGGAAATAAATAGATAGAGTGATTAGCTTCTCCAAGTGAGAAAACAAAAAGAGCCGTTCGTGAAAGACGGCTCTTTTTTTATCGAAAGGGACAGAGGTTAATCTTCTACAATGAAGACCTCGTTTAATTTATGAATGGAGATCGGTTTGAAAATGACGTCGTTGAAGAAGTCTAATTTCAGTCTCTCCTGACAGTAGGTATCCGCTGTAACCGCGATGACGGGGATATCTTTTTTGGAGGAAGTCTGGCGGATATGATCGGTCAGTTCGACACCGGACATTTCGGGCATCCAGAGGTCTGTGAGCACGATATCGATCGGTTCGGTTTCCAGGATCTTCAGGGCTTCCTTGCCGGAATTGGCGCGTATCGTTTTGAATCCCATCCTTTTCATCGTGGCCTCCAGAACCATGAGGTTCATCGGGACATCATCCACCAGCAGACAATAAGAGCCTTTTTTCGCGCCATAGAGAGGAGTGGATGTCTTTGATTGCGAAGAATGACCGATCTCGCCGGCCAGAGGTACTACAAAATGGATCTCTGGTGTCAGCTGACGGATATTCGCATTTCCTGCCGGTTGAAAGGGAGGAACGGCTCCAGACTCCGCGAGAGTCTTACATATGTCGCAAATATAGCTCATTAGATCCTGATTACAGTCCGTGTAATCATATCATGTTTATCAGCGCATACTGATAAAAACAGGTGTTATTATGACTGTTAAAAGGTTTGTTGTCAAATACTGTTTGCGGATTTTGTAAAAAACAACATTAGAGTTTTTTAATAACATTATTAGAGTGAATAAAATATGAAACTCCGTTTTCCGTTGGGATGAGTATTTTTTACAAAGCCGCGGATGGACACAGATAAATCATTGTTTAATAAAAAATAACGCGTCAAAGGTGTTAAAATAAAAAAAATGAAAAAAAATTGCGTGAAAGTGTTGACATATACGACATGTTGTCGTATATTTTTCTCCAGCAATACGACATTATGTCGTAAGCTAAATGAAAGACCTATGAACAATTCATACTTATTCTTACGTATGTCATTCCGTCGGGCGCGTTCTCCCGACTAACCAAAGTTATTTATAAATAACTTATATAAGTAGTGTAGCGTATTATAGTTAGACAGAGCCGCAAGAAGTTGCGGCTCTCTTTTTATTATCCCAAAATCGCCATTAGGATTTCAATTTTGTCAAAACATATTTAAAATCAATATGTTGTGTAGAGACACAAGACTCTCGCGTCTCCGAGACGAGCGGGTCGCT
>DBVN01000115.1:0-9377 GCA_002308515.1 Verrucomicrobia bacterium UBA1263
TGAGAAAAGAGTGTCAACAAAATATTATAAAAAATAATTTTAATTATAAAAAATTCTAATAATAAATTATTAAAAAGGAATTCCAGTGTGAAGGTTTCTTCGTGTTTTCTTGGAGGAATGTAATCAGGCAGAAGTTCAACAAAACCATCATTGGAATTCCTCATACCTCATGTGATTTTGCAATAATACCCTCCGGCAGAGTTGCCGGGGCTTTTTTTTGCCTGATTCGCCATTTTAAGCTTGTCTCCGGGGCCGTCTGGGGGTAGGGTTTTGGCATATCAGTTTTGGCTGAATTGCGCGCGATGAAGCTCCCTGAGAGTGAAAAAAGCAGCCAGTGAGATAAACACGGTGCCATCGCCGGCAAAAGCTGAAACCCAAACGGATTTAGTTGAACTCGTAACACAAACAAAACGAGAATATTATGCTTAAAGATTACAGAAGCATACGAGTGGTTGGCGCGGCGCTGTACCTGTTGCCGGTGGAAACTCGTATCCCGCTCAAACTAGGCAGGGAAACCCTGACCTCCGTCACCTGCGCCCGTGTAAAATTGTGCGTGGTAGATACTAACGGAACCAAGGCGGAAGGTTGGGGAGAAGTGCCTTTGAACGTATCGTGGTGCTGGCCAAGTGTCTTATCGGCGCGGGAACGTGTTGATACACTGATAGATCTGAGCCGAAGTATCGCGAAAGAGTGGTCCCAGTTCATCGGAGTGGGACATCCTCTGGAGATCGGCTGGGAATTCCAGGAGAAAGAACTTCCCGGCATCATCGAGATTTTCAACGAAACAAAGCGCGCCGGCAAAGAAAGGGTTCCCTGGGAAGCGGCTTTACTTTGCAACGCGGCTTTTGATATCGCTCTGCATGACGCTTACGGTATTCTGCTGCAGCGTCCTATTTATGAATTGTACAGCGGAGATAACCTGAGACACGATCTTTCCTTCTTTATGGAACCGGCGGAAAATTCCGGCGTTTCCTTCAAGGGCGTTTATCCGTCTCAGTTTATGCGGCCTAACCGCAAAGAGCGGCTCAGAGCGTGGCACCAGGTCGGCGGGGCCGATCTGCTGGATTTTGGCGACATTGATGAAACGACCATCCGCGACTGTTATCCCACCGTGCTGGGCGACTGGATCCGGAATGATGGTTTGAAGTGCCTGAAAATCAAACTGCGCGGCGATGACAGCGCCTGGGATTATGACCGCATCGTTCAGGTGGGACGTGTCGCTATCGAGCAGGGAGCCAACTGGCTGTGCACCGATTTCATCGGCAAAGCCCGCGGCCCGGAATATGTGAACGCGATCCTGGATCGTCTGCGCGACTATCATCCGCGCATTTTCGGGATGCTGCTCCACATTGAACAGCCGTTCAGTCCTGATTTAGAGAATAATCCGGTGGATGTCCACAGTGTTTCCTGGAGAAAACCGCTCTTCCTGGATGAGGGCGCGCATGACTGGCGCGCTATCCGCAGAGCCCGTCAGCTGGGCTGGACCGGTGTGACCGTCAAGACCGTCCGTTCCCAGACGACAGCCATCCTCAGTGTCTGCTGGACACTGGCGCACGGGATGCCGATCATGGTCGGCGACTTGAGCAACCCGATGATCGCGATGATCCCGCATCTGCTGCTGGCCGCGAATTTCAAGACGCTGATGGGTGTGGAAGCNNGGAAAGCCACTTCCATGCAGTTCTATCCGGATGCCTCCGGCACAGAGGCCAGGATCCATTCCGGTATCTATGGCCGCCGTTTCGGCATGATGGATATTTCCAGCATCCGCGGTCCCGGCTTCGGCTACCGGATGAACGAGATGAATCCGCAGCTCCCGGATCCGGAGATCCGCTGCGGCGAGGTTTAAGAAAAACGATTTAATAAAAACTCGAAACGGTGCTGTGGTATTTCATTGCACCGTTTATTTGTAGAGTATGAGATCATTTTGGGTTTATTTGTGGATGATTTGCGGGCTTTGTCCGCTGCTGGCGGCTGAGGATCAGACACCGCCGCCGGGCGAAAACGCGGACTCCGCGCAGAAGACAGTCATTCTCCAGCCTCCCACACCGGAGGAGGAAGCGGCGCGCGTCGCGGTCGTGTATAACAAGCTCCATCCGGCCTCGCTGGAGATCGCCCGGCACTATATCCAGTCGCGAAACATTCCCGAAGATCATTTGATCGAACTGACTCTGCCGTTTACAGCCGGGATCGAGCGCGCGGATTATGAACAGCGGATAGAGGAACCGATCCGCAATGCGCTTTCCGGGANNTTCTGCTGACAGGCTCCAATACCGTCAGCACGAACGCTATCCGTTACCTGGTCCTTTGCCGGGGGATCCCGTTTGTCATATTGAATCAAAAAGGGGAAGAGCAGAACAGCAGGGATAAAACCGGCGCGGCTGTGGACAGCGAGCTGGCCAGTCTGCCTTTGCGGCTTCTTAATTCGCCTCGCGGTTATGAGGGACAGCTGCGGTGTTTTGCCGCCGGATTGTCCAATCCCTATATCATCGGCCCCCGAACCGGGGTGCTGATGACCGCGCGTCTGGACGGCCCCAGCGACAGGATCGCGAACGGTCTGGTGGATAAAGCCCTGCGGGCGGAAAAGGAAGGTTTGTGGGGAAAATGTCTGTTCGATGTTCGCGGACTGACGAACAGCGGTTATTTGCAGGGTGATCTCTGGCTGAGAGGCGCGGCGGAAGTCTGCCGTCTGTACGGATTTGAAACCAAGGTGGATATCCGTTCCGAAACCGTTTCCGGGGATATGCCTCAGGATGCTCTGGCCTTTTACGCGGGCTGGTATGATTACAATGTCAGCGGGCCGTTCAGGAACGGTCTGGTGGAATTCATGCCGGGCGCGTTCGCGTATCATCTGCATTCTTTCAGCGCGCAGAATCTTTTCACGACATCCAATCACTGGGTCGGGCCTTTGCTGGATAGAGGCGCGACCTGCACAGTCGGTTATGTGGATGAACCGTTTCTGGGCTGTACGCTCAATGTGGAAGCCTTCGCGGATTGGTTCCTGAGGGGAGCTTCCTTTGGCGAAGCGGTCTATCACGCGCTGCCCAGCCTTTCCTGGCAGACGACCGTGATCGGCGATCCGCTCTATCGGCCGTTCAAGCTGACGTTCATTGACCGCTATATGGAGACGGTCAGCCAGAACGCGGATCAGTCGGGCTGGGCCGAGGTCATGGCCGCCAACCGGGCTTTGATCAAAGGGGAACAGCCGGAGATCGCCGTCTCCTCAATGGAAGATGAATTCAAAGCGCGTCAGGGAGATTACGCGGAGGGGTGCTGGCTCCTGTCCTGTTACGAAAAAGAGAAAAAATGGGAGGATGCTCTGAAAGTCTGCCAGCAGATGCTGAAGAAACTGGACGCGGGGTCAGCCGTCAGACGTTGTTTTCTCCTGATGAAAGAGGCGGAACTGTGCGCGCAGATGAAAAAATACGACCTGGCCAACAGCCGCTTTTCCACTTTGTATGAGGAATATCCCGCTCTGAGAATGGAAAAAGGCTTCCTGGAACGCTGGAAGAAGATCGCCAAGAGTGCGAAATCCCGCTCCGATCAGCGCAGAATCCAGGAGGCTTTGCGTGAGATAGAAGCCTCCTCCTATTCGGAGTGATGATGATGGTGATGGTGGTGTGAGTGTTCAGCCGGCGGTAATGCCGGACGGGGCAGACTTTGGTAAGCCGCCAGCAGCACAACGAACAGCCACGACACAGACAGTACATAGAAAGGCAGATCCACAATGGCATGAATCAGCGCTGTCATGAACGCGAAGATAAAACTCGTCCTCAAAAAGAAATTCCCGCGCCGGGTGATCCAGGGCAGCAGCAGTCCCCACAGCAGCAGCGATACCACCAGAGTCGCGCCGACATTGCCGAACTCGACCAATAGCTGAAGCCAGTCGCTATGTGCGGAAGGATAGTGGCTCTTGGTGGGAATGGATTCGCCCACATACATTTCATACATGGAGTAGTAGGCTCCCGCGCCGATGCCGTAGGTGGGATAATCGTGGTAGATGGGCCAGGTCGCCTCATACTGTCTCAGACGCGCTTCGCTTTCGGTATCTTTCAGGCGCAGGGCATCTTTGCCGGTGACTTCCAGACTCATGAAGATGGCACCGGCGATCAGCACGATGCCGAGCCCCACAAAGATGAGGGAAGACTTTTTCCCGCGCAGGGCATCAAAAGCGATCAGCAGGATCATCAGTATCGCTATAGCCGAACCGATCCAGACACCGCCGCGGCTGATGGCGATCCAGACACCGCCGAAAACGAACAACCCCATGATGGCGAGTATCAGATATTTATTGGCGCAGGTGCGGATGAAGGGCAGACCCCGCCTTTCATAGCGGGAACGCATCGTCCACCAGAAAGCGATCCCCAGCGGCCAGAGCAGGTTCATATACTGTGCCGCGGTGGAGCGGTAACCGTAAGGACCAAAGGAGTTATTGACCCCGGCCCAGGTAGTGCGTTCCGCGATCCAGAGGAGCGTGGTCGTCTTGTCCAGACGCATGAGCGAGCCCACGATGACCATGATGAAAGCACTGGTAAGTGCCACCCAGAGAAAGCGCACCATCCGTGCCGGCAGAACGGCATCCTGTTCGGCGGAGCGTCCGGTCATGAAGAGGAACCGTGCCCCGAAACACGCGCAGAACAAGCACAGATATTGTATCAAGTTAAAGCCGGTGTACCACTTATCCATGCTGCTGGGCAGATTCTCATTGTAGGGATAATCTGTGAAAAGGTATTCTCCGGGAATGTAATCCGATTGGGCGTTGACCCACTGGATGAAAACATAGACCAGACAGATCAGCCCCAGTGCCAGAAAGATCCAGTCGGCCCAGCCCCACAATTTCCTTATGTGGTAGTGCCTGCGGTCGAAGTAGCGGGCCGTAAAAACCTTATCCATCAGAGCCAGCAGAGCGGCCGAGAGAAAGAAAACACCGGAACCGATGCTGAGGGTATAGATTGACCAGGGTTCTGTAGTCCCCAGCGCCCAGGGTCCAAAGAGAACCAGCAGAAGGAAAAGCCCTTCAACGAAATAGCCGAATCTTCTGACTAAAGGATGGACAGGGATGCCGTAGTCGCTGCTCATAAGGACTATATCTGTTGGATCGCGCGGATGATTTTTTCCTGATCTTCACAGGACAGATAGGGCGACATCGGCAGACACAGGACCTGCCGGGAGGCTTTCAGGGCTTCCGGGAAATCTTCGGGCGCGTATCCCAGGTTCGCGAAGACGGGCTGTTCATGGATGCAGCGCGAGTAGTGTGTCACGGAGGGGATACCCTGTGCCGCCAGCGCGGTTTGGACTTTGCCGCGGTCTTCAAAGCGCAGGGTGTACTGCGCGTACACATGCAGATTGCCGGGGGAGACATAGGGTGTGACGCAGACGTTCATCAGATCATTGCCGTAGCGGTCGGCCACCTCGTTGCGTTTTTGTATTTCGTCTTCAAAAACTTCCATCTTGGCCAGCAGGATGGCGGCCTGGATGCTGTCCAGACGCGCGTTCATGCCCAGCATCAGATGTTCATCCCGTTTGGGACTGCCGTGATTGCGCAGCATGATGAACTTTTTGTACAGCGCCTCGTCATTGGTAAAGAGCGCGCCGCCTTCGCCGTAGCCGCCCAGGGGCTTGGCCGGATAGAAACTAGTGCTGCCGATCAGGGAGGCTCCGCAGCTGTGGAGCTGTTTGCCGCTGGCTGTCCGCTGTTCAGCGCCAAAGCTTTGGGCTCCGTCCTCGATCACGGCCAGACCGTGTTTGGCGGCGATGGCATTGATCTTTTCCATGTCCGGCATCTGACCGTAAAGGCTGACCGGGATGATCGCCTTGGTGCGTGGTGTGATTGCCTGTTCAATGAGCGCCTCATTGATGCAGAACGTATCCGGACGGATGTCCACAAAAACAGGTTTTGCCCCTACGATGGCAACGACTTCCGCCGTAGCAAAGAAGGAATAGGGGACTGTGATCACTTCATCTCCGGGCCCGATATCCAGCGCGCGCAGAGCCATTTCCAGTGAAACCGTCCCGGAACCCGTGGAAACACAAAAACGTGTCCCCGCGTAAGCCGCCAGTTTGGTTTCCAATTCCGTGACCTCCGGCCCCAGAATGTACTGACCATGGTTGAGAACATTTTCGATCCGTTTCTTAACAGACTCGCTGATAAGCTGATATTGAGCTTGAAGATTGATAAATTGCATGACTTCTTTTCCGGAATTCGCCCGGCAGGGAATAATCTAAGAGGAATCCGCGAAAAAAACAATCTAAATTCCTGTCTCGCATTTTGCTTTGCCGAAATGAGGTTGGTGCGCTTTTTTGTGACAAGACGACAGCGTGATTTACTTTTAAAAAGGCTTGACTCTTTACTTATTAAGATGTTTTATGGTCGTGTTGTGTTGATAGTAATAAAAATGAGTGTGGTTTTACAAGAAGTATTAAAAAGCAAATAAAGATTTTTATTGCTATAATAATCATCTGTTAATGAATCAGATATAATTTTAAATGTTTTATGATAAGTTGTGAAAAACTGATAACAATTTTACAAAAGAATTTGAATATCATTTTTAAAAAGTTTTTTATAGGATGCATATTCATTACTTTTGTCTTGTTTATTGCAAATACGAAAGGAGATTTCTCGAACTCTGATTGCATTGAGATTCAGGGAAATATATATGAGAGTTATTTTGACAAGAGTGGAGATAAAATTGGGACCAAAACAAACAATTTCATTACAATTTTAAGCAAGGACAGGGCAAAAATTACTATTCCTTTGGTTGGACACCCAACAATTCGTGAAATTGAGTATGGATTCTTGGATGAAAGTAGTAGTTATATGCTTGTTAATTACCATACAAATCGAGTGATAAAGGAAGCTGTTGACATCGTAGATGGAAAATATGAAAAGCAGACATTGAAAGAAGTTCAAAAGCCAATAAATGATGCCAGTATTACGATCAATGAAGGGAGGGTTCCAGAATATGGTTATGGCATTACACCAGTATGGATAGCATATTGCTTAAATTATTGTTTGACGATTACGAACACATCTGTTCAGATGACACCCCTTTTTCCATTAGGCCGAAATGGTCATACTTATCGTAAAAATGGTGGACTTTCAGATGTGAGTTATGAGCTTTCTTCTAAAGATTCATTGTTTCCTGTAAAGGTTATAGAAGAAGTTAATGAGGGTAGTGCTAAAGGAGTTGATATACCATTTTTGCAAAAAGCTAAAGCCTTTACAAATACGGTGTATAATGTTGTTGAATGGACCAATATTGCAAATATGGATATTCCTAAAAGGTTTTATGTGACTAATTATTTTCCTGAAAACGAGATTGGTGGAAAAGTTGTTTATGAAGGGGTAAGTACTTCTTTTGAGGAAAATAAAGACATAAGCTGGAAATTTCAAATACCAGAGGTTACTTATGTAACAGAAAGAAGATCGTCCTATGTTGAACCATTAGAAAAATTTAATTATGTGACTACAAATGGACATCTTATGAATAGAGAGGATATTTTAAAAAATGAAGAATATATTATAGCGGCAAATGAGGCAGAAAATTTAAAATATCCCAATCAACCATTAAGAGGGATATTTATTGTTCTCTCTCTATTGATTTGTTTCATTTGTTTTGCAATAATCGCGAGAAAGAAGAATTAAAGTATATTTATCTTTTATTAAACAACTTGAAAGTATTATTGTGAAAAAAGAAAATAGAATTATTGTAGTGGCAGTTCTCCTTAGGATGGCACTGTAAGTTCTGTAATTGCAAGATGTTCAACATTACCTCTTAGTTGTGGGAGTTATTAAATTTATGAAAATAAAAAAATTGATTCGCGCCGCGGCGATTGTGTTCGTATGTGTTATGGCAGTTGAAGGTGTTGTGGCATCTTTTGATTTACAAAAGAAAGATGTGGAAAATAAGAGGGTTCTTATTATGGCAGATGGAAAAGTTCTGGCGGAGATGAGGATACTGCGGTCAGGTAAGTTACAGCTTGATTTTGAGAATGAATTAATAACGAAGGGTGCCAATGATTCTGAAATGTATATTTGCGATGGCGGAGGTAAATTGCAGTATCAGGGAGAAAATAAGAAAATGAAATTTACCCTTTCCGCGGAAAAAGTCCAGGTGGAAGATATTCCTGATAAGAAAAAGGAAGAAAAATAATTACAGAACAGTCCCGGCCAGGTAGCTCTCTTTGATGTGATAGATCATTCTCCTTTTACAAATCGAGGACCTTCTTTACCCATGATCGCGGATGGGACAAATCCGCATTTTTTAAGAACTCGTTGAGAAGCTTTGTTATCAGGTTCGGTTTCTGCCTCCACACAGGTCACACCGGGCTGTTTCAAAGCCCACTTTACAACCGATTCAACAGCTTCTGTTGCATAACCATGTTCCCGGTATTCTTCCATAATGCCATAGCCGATTTCAACAGATCCATCCGAATGATATCCCTTAAAAGAGAGATTTCCGACAGGGGTACCGTCTTTCAGTTCGATCATCCAGATTGCATACCATACCCACTGTTTTGGATGTTCAAGACATCCCTGCAGCATTTCTTTATAAGCTCTGATGAGGATTTCATTGGTTTGCTCTTCAATAAAGCACTCCATTTCATCCTGTGACATAGTATGTATCCTTAAGCGGTCTGTTTCGATCATATTTTTAGAGCCTTTATCTCATCTTGCAGATTTGCAAGGAATCGTCCTGCGTGTGCTCCGTCCATTTGCGTATGATGAAACTGAAAAGAAATCTGCAAATGATACTGGAAAAGCTTCTTTTTGTATTTGCCCCAGATCAAAAAAGGATTGTTGAAAATGCCGCTGTTCATACCGACTGCGCCATCTATTTCCGTTTCAACGATTGCTGATGTGCCAATGACCATACAGCTGTCGGAAAGATCCCGATCCTGACAACTGTCAGCAACTTGCGAGGTATATTCTAAATAATCCTGATTGAACGTATTCAGGTCGTCTGAATACTGGATATCGCAGGAGCTTATTTCACCGTTTTTGTTTTTAACAATAGTGTTCACCGCGATTCTGTCAAACTGTATCAGCTTGCCGTCAACCGGAAGAAGATAGAATTCTTTCACCTCTGCGGCAGCTTTTCCGATGCAGTAGTCGAGAAGCATATTGAATTTCAAATGCTTCTTTTTGCTGATCCTGATCAGATTCGTTACATCCATCGTTTTGAAGAAAGTCACCATTGGATTTGGAGCTTTCATCCAAAGTTCAAACGCGGCGGCTCTGGTTGTGTCTCTCGGATTTCTTTCAAATGGCATGATTTCCTCCTCAAATCTTAATTTGTTCTTTCTCAATGAATAAGAAATGATTGTGGTATAGAGGTTTATTAAATCTGGTGGAGGCGGCGGGAGTTGAACCCGCGTCC
>DBVN01000115.1:9441-21663 GCA_002308515.1 Verrucomicrobia bacterium UBA1263
CAGCCGGCAGCAATCTGTTTTCAGTCAAGGCCGCGCCCGCTCCAGCCCATTCCTACACCTGCTATTGACGCCTCAACCCCGCAGCAGGTGTCAGAGGTGAGACGTCGCGGAACTATGCCGCGAGAGCTAATTCTTCGTTAGCATTTATTGTTTCGGTCCGATGATTAACGAGGCCAACGTACCATCCTCGGCATGCCACCGCCGATGCGTTGCCCGGATCGAAACCAGTACGCCCCCAGCACAGTAGCTGTCTTTACAATAGCAAAAAAAACAGCTTCGTCAATGGAATGGAGCTGTTTTCTGTGATTTTTCTTTGAGAATACGGTATCAGGAGGGATTTTGCGGCGAGATTTCATCCGTGTCATGGTACTCCGGCAGAGAGAGTTTCCAATGGATGGCGGAAAGTCGGAGCGCCAGAATGACACAAATGCTCACCGTCCATTTATAGGGAATATCAAAAGCGTCAAAGCAGACAAAAATCACTGAACCGCAGACCGAAGCCGTGGCATAAAGATAAATGCCCGGTCTCAGTACGTTGGGAATGGTGCCCAGCAGAACATCTCGAATGATGCCCCCGGCCACACCGGTGATGACACCCATCATGATCGAGTTGACGTAGTCCGTTCCAAACTTTAAAGCCTTCCAGGTACCCAGAGCCGTAAAGAGCGCCATGGCAAAAGCATCCGCCACATCCAGCAGTTTGCGGTGCTGGAGCCGTGTCAGCCGGGCCAGAAAGAACGTGATCAGGCAGGTGATCAGGATGGCGATGGTGAAGGACGGCGCGTCTATCCACCACATACGGGTATCCAGACAGAGATCACGGATGGAGCCGCCGCCAACAGCCGTGACAAAGCCCAGCACCAGGATCCCGAAGACATCGATCTTTTTGGACCGTGCCGCCAGTACACCGGTAATGGCGGCTGTGATCGCTCCAAAGTGTTCCAGCGGAGAGGAATGGCTGAGGGTCTGCTCCAACAGATCCAGACCGTGTTGAAGGTAAGTCAGAACGATTCCCAGGAATCCTAATATTTGTTGGATGAATTCGTGCATAATCTAAAGATCATTGGCCGTCAGCACCCGTTCGCTGAAATAAATCTAAGCGTTAAGAGCTTCGTTCTGCGGAGTTTCTTTGTATCGGGCAGCGATGACGACAAAAAGGATATTGGCGCAGACCATCGCGGCCGCGAAGAAGATATAGTATTCCACAGGACCGAGTTTATTCTGCCCCGTAACAGGATCGTTGATATAGAAATTCACCAGCGAAGTAAAGAGGTTGCCGGCGGTCACGCTCAGGTAGTAAGTAGCCATGATCAGGGATTTCAACTTCTTGGGTGCCTGAGTGTAAGAGAACTCCAGACAGGTGATCGAGACCATGACCTCTGAAGTCGTCAGGAAACCGTAAGACAGGACTTGCCACCAGATGCTTGGTGTTTCTTTCAGATCCACGATCCAGTGTTCAATGAGCGCGGCCATCAGGAAGGAGACCGCCGTGATGAACATACCGATGCCGATCTTGCGCAGCGGAGTCAGACGGAAGAGCTTATTCAGTGCCGGGTAGAGACCGTAGTTGAAAATGGGGATGAAGATCAGCACCAGCAGCGGATTGAAGATATGAGTCTGCGCGGGCAGCAGTTCCATTCCCAGAAAGTGCAGATCCATGCGTGATGCCTGGAAGATCCAGGCCGAGGAGGATTGATCGAACAGAGACCAGAAAATAGGGATCGGCAGGAAAATCCAAAGCAGATTGCGGATGATCTTCAGGTTCGCGATAGAGAAAGTTTCACGGAAGGAGGCGATCCCGTTGGGCGGGATATGAACGAACTTGAACCGTCCCAGCCAGAAGATGATAGTGGCCGCCAGCATGAAGACACCCGGCACACCAAAAGCGACTCTGGGACCCCAGTGCAACCCGAACTTTTGCAGCAGGATAGGCGTGATCGCCATGGAAAGAAGAGAACCGGCGTTGATGGAAAAATAGAACCAGCCGAACACCTTGGAAAGCAGATGTGCGTTCTTGCTGCCGAACTGGTCGCCCACATTGGCCGAGACGCACGGCTTGATGCCGCCGGAGCCGATCGCGATCAGGGTCAGTCCCAGAAAAAGCCCCAGACGGGTCTGATCCAGTGCCAGCGCGGCACAGCCGACCGTGTAAACCAAAGAAAGATTCAGAATGGTTTTATATTTCCCCCAGAAAATATCGGAAAGAATCGCTCCCAGGAACGGCGTGAAATAGATCAGCGCCATGAAGAAGTGATACCAGCCCTTGGCCACTTCCTCGGTCATGCAGTCCAGATTGCCTTCAGAATCCAGAAGGTACTTGGTCATGAAAACGACCAGGATGCCTCGCATCCCGTAGAAGCAGAAGCGTTCCGCGGCTTCGTTGCCGATGATGTAGGGGACACCCGGCGGCATTTTATCCGTCACAACAGGGGTCGTATTATATTTTGAATGTGCCATATCTGTTTTTAGTATTATTTAAAAATGATCAAAAAGGAGAGTCTTCTTCCTGAGAATAGTTTTCATCCTCAGAGAAATCATCCTCATCATCCTCGTCTTCATCCGAGGGGATCCGTTCATGCGGCGGGATGAGATTCCATTCTTCCAGCAGATTTTCGGACTGTATCTCTTTGATAAAGCGCGAAGGCAGTTGTCTTTCAAACTGTCCCATGGCGGTCCGCAATTTGGGCCAAACCAGATAGAGTTCGTCTTTCGCGCGGGTCAGCGCCACATAGAAAAGACGGCGTTCTTCCTCCAGTGAGTCCGGGTTCTCGATCGAGCGGTAACTGGGGAACATCCCCTCGCACAGCATGATGACAAAAACCACATCATATTCCAAACCTTTCGCCTGGTGGATGGTGGAGAGGTTCAAAGCGTCCTCCTGTTCCGTGTTGGTCAGGTTGGCGGTCTCTCCGTCCATATTGGTCTGGAGCGCCATATCGCTGAGGAAATCGGCCAGCGATTCAAACTTTTCGCTGTAAACGGAGAGCTGTCCGACATCGTCCAAGCGGATATCCGCGTTGTCGTATTCGGCGCGCATCCAGTTTTCCGCGCAGCCCTCCAGACATCTGCGGATCATTTCCGCGACAGAAAGACTGTGTTCCACCGGATCGATGGACTTCATAGTCTTGAAAAATTCTTCCCAGCCTTCTTTGGCTTTAGTCGGGACTTTTGGCGCGCAGCGTTCAAAACCGGCAGTCAGGCTTTCCGGCCATTCTGAACCGGCAAAGAGTTTCCAGAGCTTATCCGCGGCGGCAGGTCCCACAGCCGGCAGTTTCAGAACCAGCCGCTTGAACGCGACCTCATCCGCTGGACTGTAGGCGATCCGCAGAAACGAGGTGATGTCCTTGATGTGCGCCTGCTCGAAAAAGCGGATGCCGCTGGTGATGATAAAGGGGATGCTGCACTTGCGCAGTTCCATTTGCAGTTCCATGGCGTGATGATGGGCGCGGTAGAGAACCGCCATTTTATGAAGCGGGGTTCCCGCGGCGTGCAGTTCTGTGACACGCTGGGCGATGAATTCGGCCTGAGTGTAGCCATTGGAGCAGGAAACCAGCGCCGGCATCGTGTCCGAAGTGCGGACGGCCTGCAAGGTTTTGGGAAATTGGTGGATGTTGTTGGCGATACTGGCGTTTGCCGTTTCCAGAATAGGGCTGGTACTGCGGTAGTTTTTCTCGATCAGGTATTTCTTGGCCTGAGGATGACGTTCCGTGAATTCCAGGATGTTTTTGAAACAGGCACCGCGCCAGGAATAGATGCTCTGAGCGTCATCGCCCACGACCATCAGATTGCCGTTTTGGGCTGAGAGCATTTCCACAAATTCGTTTTGCAGCTGGTTGGTGTCCTGATATTCATCCACCAGAATGTAGCGGAAGCGGTTTTGGTAAAATTCAAGGACTTCGGGATTTTCTTTGAAAAGTCTTACGGGCAGAGTCAGCAGATCGTCAAAATCCATCTTGTTCTGCTCCAGTTTCCGCTGAGTATAGCTGTCATAGACCTGGAGGATCTGATCGGCCTTTTCGCAGAAAGTGGAATAACGGTCTTCGATCAGTTCTTCCAGAGACACAGAGAGATTCAGCGCGGCGCTGAACATTTCCAGCAGAACATCCGGCTTGGGGAATTGTTTGCCTTTGGTTTCGATCTTAGCGTCTTTGATGCAGGCCGAGAGAAGTTCTTTGGAATCGGGACGATCCAGAATGAGAAAGTTGCTTTTGAATCCAAGCCGTTCCGCGTAAGGGATCAGGATGCGCCGTCCGATAGAGTGAAAAGTTCCTCCCCAAAGCCGGCTCCAGTCGCCGCCGGTCAGCTGACGGACGCGGTCCATCATTTCCCGTGCGGCTTTGTTGGTAAAGGTCAGCAGAAGGATCGCTTCCGGCGGAACGCCTTCTTCCAGCAGCCATGCGACCCGGTAGATCAGGGTCCGGGTCTTGCCGGCACCGGCGCCCGCGATGACCAGAGAATCCCCATCGCCGGAGGTCACGGCGGCGTATTGCTGTTCATTGAGTTCAGAGGCATAGTCCACCAGATGACACGAAGAAGACTTCTGCGAGGTGTGTAAAACGTAGTCTCTGCTCATGGAAAGTGTTTTCTACTCGAAGGATGTACCCAGATAATCTTTCAGCTCATCCAGGAACAAACCGTTGCTCGCGATGAGTTTGTAGGTTTCCGGCTCGCCGTTGGGGATCAGGATGCGGTGGAAACTGCCTCCGGCGCGCTCCAGGATGAATCCGCCCGCGGCGATATCCCACAGGCGCACACCGGCTTCCAGATACATATCCAGACGGCCGCTGGCCACATAAGCCAGATCCAGCGCGGCGGAACCCATGATGCGGATCTTGCGCACGTGTGAGGTCAGCTTCATCATCGCGTTCATGGAAAGATTCAGATTGGCCTGCAATTTTGCAAAACCGACGGAGACAACGGTTTCACTAAGACTTGAGCGACCACTGACATGGATCTCCTCACCATTGAGCCGGGCCGGATCGTGAGTGGTCGCGGTCCACATCTCTCGGCAGAAAGGATCATAGATCGCGCCGAGGATGGTTTGATAGCTGCCGGAATCGGTGCGTTCCTGCAGCGCGATCGAAACACAGGCATGGGGGATATCAAAAGCGAAATTGACCGTCCCGTCTATCGGATCGACCACCCAGCGGTAAGCGGCTTTGGCATCGCCGGTTTGACCTTCCTCGCCAAACAGAGCGAAATCGGGATAAGCATCCAGCAGACGACGGGTAATAAGCTGCTGTGTTTCCACATCCAGCTTCAGCTTGATGTCGTGCTGTTTCAGTTCGTTCACTGTTTTGGGCAGACGCCAGTTCGCGTAAATCAAACTTCCGGCTTCTTCCGCGGTCTTGCGAACACAGTCTAAACACTTGGCTATTTCTACTCCATCCATAAACCGCCTTTATTATCCTCTGGACACAAATATTGTGAAAGAAAAAAGTGAAATCATATTGTACGGATGAATTGAATTGAAACCGGAGGCGGTTTGGGGTATGCTCCGGGGTATGAGTTCGGCGGCGATAGTGGACGAAACAAAAGTTGAATCAAATACGGCAGCGGAAACGGTTGTCTCAGTGCAGGGACTGGTGAAGGTCTTTAAGGATTTCTGGGGACGGCCCAAGGCTCATGCTGTCAACAATGTCAGCTTTGAGGTAAAAAGAGGGGAAGTCTTTGGGCTTCTGGGACCTAACGGATCGGGCAAGTCCACTACGGTCAAGCTGCTGCTGGGACTGCTGAATCCGACACGCGGTCATATCGAAGTCTTTGGCCACTCGACCCGTCATGTCGCTACCAAGCGGCGGATCGGTTATCTTCCGGAGGAATCTTACCTGTACCGCTATCTGGACAGCGCGGAGACGCTGGACTTTTTCGGCAGTTTGTTTGATTTGACCTCTGGCGAGCGCAGACAGCGCGCGGAACAACTTCTGGAAATGGTTGGACTGGATAAGGTTCGCCGCAGAACAGTGGGTGAGTTTTCCAAAGGTATGCAGCGCCGCATCGGTTTGGCTCAGGCGCTGATCAACGATCCCGATTTGATCATTCTGGATGAACCGACTTCGGTTCTGACACCGCAGGAAACGGATAAGCTTTTCGATCAGCTGCGTTTCTTCAAGGAACAGGGTCANNATCCCATCGGCTGCCGTGAGGTCAAGGATCTGATCATCGAGCTGGCGCGCCGTGGCAAGACCGTCATTCTGAGCAGTCACTTACTGGCTGATGTGGAGGATGTTTGCGACCGTGTAGTGATCTACTACGGCGGTAAGATCCAGGCTATTGGCACTTTGAAAGAACTGCTTTCCACGCCGGATCGTCTGCGCATCACGACTCCTGTTCTTGGACGTGAGACTTTGGAAAAGGTATTGAGCATCATTCGCGCGGATCTGAATAAAGGAGCGGAAGATGTTTTGGTGGATTCACCTACACAGAATTTGGAAAGCTACTTCCTGGATGTGGTGCGTAAGGCTCGCTCCAGCGCGAAAGAGACTTCGGGCGCGACCTCCGGCGGCAATGTGGCGGAGTATCTGCGCGGTGGCAGCGGCGAGCCTGCCAAGAAAGACCGCATTCTGGAAAGACTGAGCAGCTCCAAGCCAGTCGAGAAATCTGAGGAACCGGCTCCTGTCCAAAAGGAAACAAAAGAAGAGATTTCCAAACGTCTGCAAACGCTGCTGAATAAGACGGAACCGACCGCTCCGGCTCAGAAACCAGCCACGCCGACTGTTGAGAACAAGAAAGATATGAGCAAAGCCAACGAAAAGCTTTCCGGTCTGCTGGGCAAGAAGGAGAAATAAATGAAGCAGATTTATGCCATAGCGAAACTCACAGTCAAGTCGGCCTTTCGATTCAAGATCGTGGCGCTGCTGGCGGTGTTTCTGGTTTTAGCGGTATCGGCTCTGCCGCTTCTGCTCAAGGATGATGGGACGGCCCGCGGATTCGTTCAGATCCTGCTGACTTACTCGCTGGGGCTGACGGTGACCACTTTGGCGCTTTCCACCTTGTGGCTTTCGTGCAGTCTGCTGGCAAAGGATATCGAGGACTGCCGCATCCAGATGCTGGTGGTCAAGCCCGTTTCCCGCTGGAAGATCTGGTTTGGCAAGTGGCTGGGCGTGATGACGATCAACGCTCTGTTGCTGGCTATCGCGGGAGGAGTGATCCTGGGATTGCTCCAGTACCGTTCCGCCAAACTGAATGAAAACCAGAAACATGTCCTTCAAAATGAGATTTTTGTGGCCAGAGGTTCCGCGAAAGAGGCTCCGGTGGATCTGACACAGGATGTCGAGAATATCTTCCAGCAGAAAATGGCGGAAGGCTCCACACAGGGTGAAGTGGATAAGGTTCAGCTGAAGAAACAGATACGCGAAATGTTGAAATATCAGTACCAGCTTGTTCCCGAAGGTCACATGCGTGTTTGGAACATCCCGCTGGGAATGGCGGCCTACAAATTGAAGGACAAGCCTCTGTACCTGAAAACCAAGTTTATTGCCATGAGCCATACCTCGACCTTTGAGGATACCCGTTCCTTCCCGATGATGTGGGAGGTGGGTCCTATGAATTCACCGCAGTCGTGGCGCACTGTGATCATGATGACACCCAACGTCTCACAGGAGATAGAAGTGCCTCCTAATCTGATAGATGAAAAAGGATTTGTGCAGGTGCGCTTCATCAATGATCAGAATGATACCTTCTTTTTCGATATGAACGACGGGCTGGAGATACTCTATCGTCAGGGCGGTTTCTTTATCAACTATGTGAAGGGACTTTCGATCCTCTTCTGCTGGTTGGGACTGCTGGCGGCTGTCGGACTTTCGGCTTCCAGTTTCCTTTCCTTCCCGGTGGCGGCGTTCTTCGCGGCGTTCATTCTGATTTTGGGACTTTCTACCGGGACAATGACGCAGGTGATCGAGGAAGGCGGCGTGACCGGTGTGGATCACGAAACAGGCAAGATCGAGAAACAGACGGCATTGGATCGGGTATCGGTCGTGATTTTCAAAGGCTTGAAGAACGTGACGGATATCGTGCGCGGGTTCTCGCCGGTGGAACTGCTGAGTTCCGGCAGAACAGTGACTTGGGGAATGATGTTCCGGGCTGTGCTGCAGGTCGTTGTGGTGATGGGCGGACTTTTTGCCGCGCTGGGGATGTATTGTTTTACCCGAAGGGAGCTGGCGTTAGTGAAAGGAGGCCAGGGCTAGTATGAGTTCTAAGCTGGTCAAAGTTGTGACAGCCGCTATCGTGATAGCGGCGCTGTCCACATGTCATTTTTTACAGAAAACCATCAACCGTGAGCGGTCCGAGATGGGACTCACCCGTCTGGCCGTGCTGGATAACGCACCTCCGATGCTGGCCTTTACGACCGTGGCGCTGGGCGGTTTCAGAGGATTGATCGTCAACGTGTTGTGGACGCGCATGACCGATTTGGGCGATCAGGATCGCTATTTCGAGACTATCCAGCTGGCTGATTGGATCACCAAGCTGGAGCCGACCTTTGCCGCCGTCTGGGACTGGCAGGCGTGGAATCTGGCCTACAATATTTCCATCAAGTTCAGTGACCCGTCTCAGCGCTGGCACTGGGTCTATGCCGGCATTAAGATGCTGCGGGATGAGGGGTTGATCTATAATCCCAAGAGCCCGGATATGTATCGGGAGCTGGCCTGGCTCTTCCAGCACAAGATCGGATACTATCTGGATGACTGCCATGCCTATTACAAAACTTTTTGGGCCAAGGAAATGGAAGAACTCCTAGGCAAGAAAGTGGACTGGGACGCTATCCTGAATCCGACCACGGACGAGCAGAAAGAAACAGTCCGCCGGATGAAGGAGGAGTACAAGCTCGATCCGGTCATGATGAAGAAGGTGGATGACAAGTTTGGGCCTCTGGAATGGAGACTGCCTGAATCTCACGCTATCTACTGGGCTTCTGTGGGACTGGAAAAATGTGATCCCAAGGCGGATCTGATGACTTTAAGACGAGCTATTTATCAGCCGATGCTGCTTTCCTTCCACCGGGGTCGTCTGGTGGAGAACCGTTTCAGCAAGACGTATGAGGTGCGCTGCAATCTGGACGCGATCCCCAATACGGACAAGGCTTATCGTGAATTTGCCGAGCAGGATCCGGAATACCGGGATCATATCCTCAAGGCACACAAGAATTTCCTGAAAGACGCGATTTATTTCCTCTACAGCTATAACCGCATCAGCGAGGCTGCCAAGTATTTCAAAGAGTTTGCAGAACTTTATCCCGATCAGGCTCTTCTGACAGGGGATCCGACTTCCACACCGGATAAGATCGCTCTGGATGAGTTTGTGGTGGAACGTGTCGCGGAGGATGTTGGCGACAATTCTCCGGATCGTGTGCGCGGCATCCTGGAAGGTCTGCTGGAGAGTTCCTTCTACTCGCTGGCTTTGGATCAGGAGGAGGAGGCCACCGGTTATGCCGCTATGGCGGTGAAGGTTTGGAAGAAATTCGATGCTGCCGTCAATGATGACAAATCCGTTCAGGAGCGTATTGGTCTGCCGCCGTTCCAGAGTATGCGCGAGGAAGCCCTCAGGCAGTTCCTGCAACTGGCGGACGAGAACGAACCGCTGCTGGCGGACGCGCTGAGAGTGCGTCTGGGATTGTCCGCGGATGCTTATAAACGGATGGAACCCGCTCCGGAGGAGAAAGAGACTTCGGAGACCGCACCCGCGGCCGGATCATCGTCTCAGAATCCATAACTCTTTTATTAGAAGAGAGTAAAAGATGTGTTTTTTCAAAAGAAGGGAGCAGAGATGCTCTCTTTTTTATTGCTCCATGCCGCTAAGCTGGATATGATAACCGCTGATACATGAAAGAGTATCGTATCCCTAAACAGAAGTTTGTTGGTACTCCTGAGGAAATCGAGCGACAGTGGTACGAACAAGTTTATCGTGGAGACTCCATGAAACAGTTGACCGTCCGGGCTGTCGTGACGGGCGCGGTTTTAGGCAGTATCCTTTCTATCACAAATCTTTATATCGGATTGAAAGCGGGCTGGGGCTTCGGTGTGACGCTGACGGCCTGTATCCTTTCTTATACCTTGTGGACGGCCTTCCAGAAGATGGGGCTGACCAAAGAGCCGATGACCATTCTGGAAAACAACTGTATGCAGTCGGCGGCCAGTTCCTCCGGGTATTCGACTGGCAGTACTCTGGTTTCGGCGTTTGCCGCGTTGGTGATGATCCACGGTGAGACGATGAACACGGGGTTGCTGCTGTGCTGGGTCTTCTTCATGGCGGTGCTGGGCGTGACGATGGCTATTCCGATGAAGCGCCAGATGATCAATGTGGAGCAGCTGCCGTTCCCGACGGGTACCGCGGCGGCAGAGACCTTGCAGATCCTGCACTCTTCCGGTGGTGAGAAGGGCATCCGTGCCGGTATCGCGCTGTTAGCGGGTGCGGTCGTGGCGGCTGTCAGCCAGTTCCTGGTCAGCGGTATGGACTTGATCAAGGAAGGGATGTGGAATCTGGAAAAGCTGGTGGACAAGGTCAATGGCTGGCTTTTTAACAGCGTGTGGCAGCACCGCACGGTGGAGCTTTCCTGGGATCCGATCTTCCTGGCGGCGGGTGCCATCACCGGAACTCGTGTTTCCCTGAGTATGCTCTTTGGCGGAACGCTTTGCTGGTGTATCTTTATCCCGTATGTTCAGTCGAAAGGGCTGGTTTCGGAGATGGCCGGTTACAGGGAGCTGGTCCAGTGGTCGCTGTGGGGCGGCGCGGCCTGTATGGTTTCGGCCGGTATCCTTTCATTCCTCCTGCAGTGGCGCAGTATTTTGAACTCATTTTCTTCGCTGGGAACGCTTTTCTCTCGCAAAAAGAAGGAAGAGAGCATCATTGACAAGCTGGAAGCGCCGATGTCCTGGTTCGTGATTGGTCAGGTCGTTGGATTCACGGCGCTGGCGATCCTGGCGCACTACACTTTCGGAATGGCCTGGTGGGCTTCCGCTCTGGCGGTGGTGATGACTTTCTTCCTGGCACTGGTGGCCTCGCGTGTCACGGGTGAGACGGATATCACACCCACAGGCGCGATGGGCAAGGTCGTGCAGCTGACTTACGGCGCGATCACGCCTCCGGGACCCGGCGCGGTGGATCTGAACCTGGCTAGCGCGAATATCGCGGCCGGCGCGGCTCTGGCCTCGGCGGACTTGCTTACGGATATCAAGAGCGGTTATCTGCTGGGCGCGAATCCCCGGAAGCAGTTCCTGGCGCAGTTTCTGGGCATTTTCTCCGGAACGGTCTTCTCCGTGCTGGGCTTCCAGCTGATGGTGACGAAGGTTGAGCTGGGCGGTTCGCAATTCCCGGCTCCTGGCGGTCAGACCTGGAAGGCTGTGGCCGAGGCGATGAGCGGCGGTCTGCATCAGATGCATGCCATCCAGTTGTGGTCCATCGGGATCGGTCTGGCAGTGGGTGTCATTTTGACCCTGATCATGTATTTCTGGCCCAAGACCAAGAAGTTCTTGCCGGCACCGACGGCTCTGGGATTGTCTTGGACGTTCCATTGGTATTATGGTCTGCTGTTCGCGGCAGGCGCGCTGATCGTGGAGGTTGGCAAACGGACTAAGAAATCTTTCACCGAAGAATTCAACATCCCGATCGCTTCGGGTGTGATCGCGGGCGGCTCTATTATGGCTGTGTTGATCATTGTTCTGGGTATTCTGAAAGAACAGCTTCAGAACTGGATGTAAATCATTGTTTAGAAATTTCCTTCCGATTTTGGTGGTTTTGTGCCGATAGTCGGGAGGAAATTTTTATTTTTGAGCAAATTTAGAAAATGCGTGCAGTTATTCAAAGAGTTTCACAAGCCAGTGTGAGCATAGCCGGCCGGGTAAAAGGTCAGATCGGCAGAGGCTTGCTGGTTTTGGTATGCGTAGCCCCCAATGATAGCCCGGAGGATGTGGACTGGCTGGCCGGCAAAGTCGCCCGGATGCGGATCTTCAGCGACGAAAAGGGACTCATGAACCTGGCACTGAGTGATGTGGACGGACAGATCCTGGTCGTGAGCCAGTTCACCCTGTTTGCCAGCACCAAAAAGGGGAATCGTCCCGGCTATACCGGAGCCGCGCTGCCCGCGGTGGCCATCCCGCTCTACGAAACGTTCGTCCGCAAACTGGAAGAACTGACAGGCAAACCTGTTCCCACAGGGGAGTTTGGCGCGGACATGCAGGTCTCCCTGACCAATGACGGCCCCGTCACCATCTGGATGGATACCCACAA
>DBVN01000115.1:21703-22523 GCA_002308515.1 Verrucomicrobia bacterium UBA1263
AAGCTGATTAAAAGTTGTATAAGAACTGTGTGTTATTTTTTGTTGTTTTTATACGTTGAACTTATGAGTGTAAGCTGTGGAGAACAACATATTTTTCACATTTTTAAGATGTTAGTGCAAATAAAGTATTATGGAAGAAAAAACAATAACGACGCATTTAATAGATGGAGATCCAAAAGGAACTCAGTATGTAATCATCGAAGATAAGATGATTTGCAAAATGTATGTGATTCCTCGTTCTAATCTCTCGATTCTGAAAGAGCCAGAGTTGCAGACTCCTGCATTGTATATCTTGTTGGGTGAAGATGAGAATACTACAAAGACAAAAGTTTACATTGGGGAAACGGGAAATTTCCAAGTACGGGTGAGAGACCATAACAAGAAGAAAGATTTTTGGAGAAAAGTATTGTTGTTTATCTCTCAGGGTGAACCGATGACAACGACGGATGTAGAATATTTGGAGTATCTGGCAATCAAAGGTTTAAAAACTACAAATACTTTCGTAACAGATGAAAATCAGCAGAAACCTAAAGCACCTGTGGTTCTTGAACGCAGAAAGAAAATTATGGATAAATTCTTTAACGATGTGAAATTCCTTACTTCTTTTGCTGGCTGCAATATATTTGAGGAGGCTAAGAAAATTGAGGAGCCTGAGAAAAAACACCTATTTTATACAAAAAGGCGTGATGGTGATCAAACAGGTTTCTATCATGCAAAAGGCTTTTATGATGCCGATGGCTTTACTGTATTGAAAGACAGCATCATTGCCAAGTTGCCTGTTGAATCATATACAGGGAAAGAGAAACGTGAGAATCTTCTC
>DBVN01000084.1:0-4140 GCA_002308515.1 Verrucomicrobia bacterium UBA1263
GTTCACTTTTGATCTCTACACGACAGATTATTCTATGGAAATACCATTTTCACATGCTCCTTTTCTTCGCAAAATCCGGTGCTTTGTTGGTAAACGAATTTTGCATGAACTGGTCGTCGATGTGGATATAGTGACGGTAGAGAACCTCGACTGTTTTAGCGCCCAGCACCTTTTGGAGTACCTCCATGCTGACACCGGATCGTAAGGCTGCCACGACAAAAGAGCCGCGGAAACTATGCCATCCTCTTAGAGAAGCTGAATGAATTCGTTTTTGGCGCGCTGGCAACATAATCTCATTTTTCCCGTACCGCAGTGCATAAAGAATTTTGCGCAAGCGATCTATCAAATGATCGGCATTAGTCATGTAAATTTTAGCAGCATCTGGCAAAACATAGATATCTTTCTTTTTTGCAAGTCCTTGCAGGCGATTCAACTCCTCTTGGAGAAGGGGCCACATCCCTAGTATAACATCACCACCGGTTTTATGGGTTGTCAAGGTAATCAAATTCCGTCTGAAATTAACACTTTCCCATTTGAGTAAGCAAATATCCTTTAGGCGCAATCCGGTACAGGAAGCTATCACGGCCATAGAATAAATCAAAGGGTCGACTTCTTTTGAAAGATCGAGGATTTGTTCGATTTCTTCCGAGGTAAAAATCTCTCTGGGCTGGGCATCATTTTCAACACGTTTGCTTAATTTGGCCACAAAATCTTTCACAGAGCCAAAGCTACAAAATTCGCGAAAAATGCGCTTTAACTGCCGAATATGCTCGTTATAAGTGCGGTTTGCGGGATGTCTTGCATCCACAGCATCGAGGTAAGATTGGATTTGTTTTTCGGTAACGGCCTCCAAAGTTTTAGCAGAGCTAACGTACTGAACGAACTGTCGCACGATTGTCAAAACATTTTTAAGATGTTCTGGGCCACATTTATTTTTGATGAGCGTTTCGACTTTTCCTTCCAAAGAGCTCAAGGAGCAACCTTCCAAACTGACACCGTATTTCTTTTTTAAGAGGCCGATAGCGACTTGGGCCTGGAGTTTATTATACTCGTCTTTGGAGGCCATATTTTCGATCATCTTTTTTCGTTCTTCGAGCAGCTTCAAAGCCTTGGCTTTTGAGGCTTGAAACAACTCGTCGCCCTGGGGCATAATGAGGTCGGGCAATCGGCCCTCCACTGGGGTAAGTTTTTCCCAATAGCAAACATTATTTAAGAAAAACCAACCCTGCCAAACGGCGCCATTTCTTAGTCTGCGAACCCGTACATTCACGGTGTGAATTCTAAAAAATAAAAAATAAAAGGCAACAAAAAACCTTGCCAAAAACCTTGCCACGCCATTTTTAAAACCACAAAAAGCAGGGATATTTTTTCAACATAGGGAGTAAAAAAACGAAAAAAGTGCAAAAAAAAAGCTCAGAATGCGCAAAAATTTACGATTTAAATGAAAAAATTTTTATATTTAACATCAATTTTATAATCAAATAGTTAAACATAAAAAACAGGGGAATAATTTTTATATAAACAAAAAAATAGTTGCAAAATTGCCGTTAATGTTATAAAGTATACGTCGTTGGGTAGCGCGAGTAGCTCAATTGGATAGAGCGCTAGCCTCCGGAGCTAGAGGTTAAGGGTTCGACCCCCTTCTCGCGTACCATTTGTTCCATGCCAGGCCGTGGGATAATCGACTATCCCCTTACCTCCACGGGCCTTTTACACATGTTATCATGAAACACATTGAAACTATCAGGGAAATGCAGGAGCTGGCCAAGGAATGGAAACGCTCCGGGATCCGTGTTGCCCTTGTTCCTACGATGGGAGCCCTTCATGCGGGGCACCTCAGTCTTATCAAACACGCGCGTCAAGCTGTCTCTTCCTCCGGGAAGGTAGTTGTCAGCGTTTATGTAAATCCGATCCAATTTGCTCCTAATGAGGATTTTTCAAAGTATCCCAGAGATCTCCAGAACGATCTCAGGCTCTGCGAAGAAACGGGCGCTGACGTGGTCTTTTCCCCTTCTGATCAGGTGATGTATCCCTATAAGAGCGAGGAAAACGCGCCTGCTCTGCGTGAAAGCACCTATGTCTGCGAGGGATTTCTGTCCCAATCGATGGAAGGAGTCACTCGTCCGACTCATTTCCGCGGCGTGACCACTGTTGTTAATAAGCTCTTCAACATCACGTTACCGGATTACGCGGTCTTTGGCGCCAAGGATTTCCAGCAGGCCGCCATCATCAAGCGGATGGTTCGCGATCTGAATATCCCCGTGGAGATCATCACCGCGCCCATCGTGCGCGAAGCCGATGGTCTGGCTCTGAGTTCCCGCAACCGCTATCTTTCTCCGGATGAACGGACTCAGGCTCTTTGTCTGTCCCAGGCGATCGCCCTAGCACGGCAAAATGTCTCACAGGCATCACAAGACGCGCAGAGCCTGAAAGCGGATCTGAAAGCCTTTATTGAGAAAAATCCAAGTGCCCAAGTGGATTACATCGAGTTTTTCGATCCGGAGACCCTGGCTCCCGTAGCTAAAGTCCAACATGGTGTTCAAATCGCTTTAGCTGTTTTTGTTGGCAAGACCCGCCTGATTGATAACGCGACTCTGTAACTTTTCATTTTCAGTTCAACATGTCCGATCATAAATTTGATTATCTGGTTTTAGGCAGTGGTGTTGCCGGTTTATTTTTCGCGCTGAAAGCCGCCAGGAACGGCCGGGTCGCGATCATCACCAAAAAAGCGCGCGCCGATTCCAACACCAATCAGGCCCAAGGCGGCATCGCGGCCGTGACTTCCAAAGAGGATAGCTTCGAGATGCACATCCGGGATACTCTGATCGCCGGTGCCGGTCTGTGCGATGAAAGCGTCGTGCGCACCATCGTGACCGAAGGTCCCAGCCGCATCGCGGATCTGATCTCTTATGGAACACCTTTCACCCAGCGGACGATCCCCGGAACAGATGGTTCCCGTGAGCTGGATCTGGGGCGCGAAGGCGGTCACTCCAAGCGCCGCATCCTTCATGCTGGCGACATCACCGGCCATGAGGTCGAAACTACCCTGTTGAACGCGGCTTCGCGGGAGAAGAATATCCAGTTTTTCGAGCATCATTTCGCCATTGACCTGATCCTGACGGCGGACAAGAAACGCTGTGTCGGCGTTTACGCTCTGGACGCGAATACCCACAAGGTCACGACTTTCGAGGGAAAACACGTCATTCTGGCCACTGGCGGCTGCGGCAAGGTCTATCTTTACACGACCAATCCCTATATCGCGACCGGCGATGGTCTGGCGATGGCGTGGCGCGCGGGCGCAACCATTTCCAACATGGAATTCATCCAGTTCCATCCCACCTGTTTTTATGATCCCAAGGGCGGCTCTTTCCTCATCAGCGAGGCCGTCCGCGGCGAAGGTGCTGTCCTCAAGAATCTGGACGGCACCGAGTTCATGCAGAACTACGATCCCCGTCTTTCTCTGGCACCCAGGGATATCGTGGCGCGCGCCATTGATAAAGAAATGAAGAAAAACGGCACGGATCATGTCTGCCTGGACATCACTCACAAATCCGCCCGTTTCCTGATGGAGCGTTTCCCCAACATTTACCAGCACTGCTATGACCGCGGTGTGGATATGACCAAGGAACCCATCCCGGTCGTTCCGGCGGCGCACTACCAGTGCGGCGGTGTCAAAACCGATATCAACGGACGCACTTCGATCCCCGGTCTGTATGCCATCGGCGAGGTCGCCTGCACCGGTCTGCACGGAGCCAACCGTCTGGCCAGCAATTCCCTGCTGGAAGCGGTCGTCCTGGCTCAGAGGGTCGCGGACTACACGGCCAATGAATCGGTCGAGCTGACAAATTTCCAGATCCCGGCATGGCAGTCCGGCAATGCCCAGAACGCGGACGAACTGGTCGTGCTCAACCACAACTGGGATGAGATCCGACGTCTCATGTGGGATTACGTCGGCATCGTGCGAACCACTCGCCGTCTGCAGCGCGCCAAGACCCGTATCGAAAACATCATCGAGGAGATCCGGGAATACTACTGGGATTTCACCGTCACTAAAGAGATCCTGGAACTGCGCAACATTGCCCGTGTCGCCTGGCTCATCATCGAATCCGCCCTTGCGCGCAAGGAGAGCCGCGGTCTCCA
>DBVN01000084.1:4256-4457 GCA_002308515.1 Verrucomicrobia bacterium UBA1263
CAAATCGTCGGCGGCACTCTCACCGATGACGGTTCCGTGCTGAGGACCAACTTTGTCGCCAGCCGGCCTCCGGCATGGTTCGCGGAACTTTACCGGCGGGATCAGCTCTCCGGGGGACACATCATCAAACTGGGACCGGGCAACGACGACGCGGCCAGAGAAGCTCTGTCGGCCTTTCCCGGCGGCTTCCATATCGGCGGG
>DBVN01000084.1:4564-5023 GCA_002308515.1 Verrucomicrobia bacterium UBA1263
GTGGGCAGATCGCGGCTGGTACTGGATCTGAGCTGTCGCCGTCGGGAAGACCGCTACTATGTAGTCACAGACCGCTGGCAGAAATGGACTTCTCTGGAAATCAACCGTGACACTCTGGACCGGCTAAGCCAATACTGCGATGAATTCCTTATCCACGCGGCCGACATCGAAGGTCTCTGCCAGGGCATAGATCCCGACCTGGTTCGCCTTCTGGGAGAGAATGTAACGATCCCCACCACTTACGCCGGCGGTGCCAGATCGCTGGAAGATCTCCGCCGGGTTGAAGAGATCGGCCGCGGCAAACTGGACCTCACTATCGGCTCCGCTCTGGACATCTTTGGCGGCACCGGGATCCGCTACTCCGACGCTGTCGCCTTTAACAAAAAACTCGCCTCCTCTCACTGCTCCTGAAAATTGTAAGGACGAGCAGCCCGCGCGGACGCTCTGCTGATCGAAGTC
>DBVN01000084.1:5099-5228 GCA_002308515.1 Verrucomicrobia bacterium UBA1263
ACCCTGGGACACATCGTGTAGAGCCGCGCGACCCGCGCGTCTCCGCGTTTCATTGACACCCGATCCCGAAGGGATCCATTCTATTGACCCGGAACGGGTCACAGATAATAGCCGGGGGTGAGCGAAGCG
>DBVN01000085.1:0-14040 GCA_002308515.1 Verrucomicrobia bacterium UBA1263
TTCCTGCAAGAGACGTGCTTTCTTTACTAAAACAGAGCTTCTTTGTCCCACAGGCATTATTTCCAATCCTCTATCACAAAGCTCTATAGCACCTTTTTTATCATTTAAATATGTCTTTATTTCAATCCACTTGGGATAAAAATTCTTATAATATGTCAATTTTTGTTTCTCATTCCAATGTGTGGTATCCTCTCTCAATTTTTTATCCAGTTTTTCATAGTATTCAGAAGCCTTTTTTCTTCTTTCTGTCAATTCTTCTTCTGATAAATAATCCGGAATCCTTGCATAAATTTGAGCTAATTGTCTCAGAGTGCCCAGTTCATCATCAAAAGAATCATCATTCGATGCATTTAGCTCTAAAGACTTTTCAAATAAACTAACCGTTTTTTCAAAATCTCCTTTTGATTCTATTGAGGGACTATAAAAACTGGCTGCCGTATAAAGCAATTTGCCTTTTATTTTCGGATCCGGGCAATCCTTCGCCAGTTCTTCCATTTCAATAGCACACTTGATTTTATCTATTCTATTCGTTTCACTAGCCCAATCTACAGACTTCTTGAGAAACCACTCTTTGGAATACTTCTCTTCTACCTGTTTTTGTAAAAGTTCTTCCTGAGATGTTTGTGTATCTGCCGAATAGACTATTGTTTGAGAAAAAAGCACTCCTAGAGCAAAAAGAAAACAAATTGCCGTAATTAAAATTTTCTGTCTTTTTTTCATATTAATTTTATTACTGAATAATCGAACTGCCACATGAATCGGAATCTATCGCCTCATCTGTTAATGTAATAAATATTTCCATTCCTGAAGCACTTCCTGTTGCTTCTCTATAATTGTAATCAACTGTACAAGGACAAGTATCACAAATAAAATGCAAATCTGATTTTTTATATGTTCCAGTTGCAGTCGTTGTTACTAATGATGTTTTACAATGTTTTATTGTTTTTGGAGAAACATTTGTTGAAACATTAACTGTCAAAGTATAACCAACCGTTTCACCTGTAGTTCCTGTTCCGCTAACTCTAGTCCCTATTTCAGCTTTAGCTATGAGTGCCGCTTTCAATGCAGCCTTTGCAGCTGCTTCTAAAGTACCAGAAATACTCCAACAAGCTGTTGCCTCGTGGGTTTCTGTTACATTTAATGTTGCAGAATCATTACATGATGTATTAGCCAAATGGAAAAAGTTATTCACAGTTATAGCTTCTGCAACAGGCTCAGGAGTATCAGACCAATCGTATTGATGTGTGAAATCATGACCAGCATGTTCCTCTTGCAAAAGCTCTAATTTTTCTTCTTTTGTTAAACAATAGCCATTACATTGAAGTACACACAATACCGAAAACAATAATAATATTTTCTTATTCATAAGATATTTCCTATTATTCTTTCTAATTTAATATTAGGCCTAAAATCTCCAAAAGAGATTATCCCCATGTTAGAAAAAACAACAGAAAAGTCAACAAATTTTTATCAAATTTAATTTTATTCTCATTACAAACAAAATCAACATGTTATATTGTTTTAACAAATTTTGGATAAAACATTTCATTCAAGTCATAGTTTTTTAAACAGCATAACATATTAAAACAAAATTACTTTTTAAAATTTAAAAAAATTAATAGTACTAATAATAACTATTGACAGGCTTATTTTTAATGTTATTTTTCGGGTAAACCTATATCTACTATAGGTGATACTTTAGAGATTTTTAAATCTTATAATTGCTTATATTGAAATTTTATATATTGAGAATACTTGAAAAGTGAAAAGAATAATTCTTTATTCCTCAGGATTTTTCCTGCTCCTAACTGCATTATTAAAAGTGATGGCACTTTTAGCAAATGATGAATATCTTCAAAATACGGATAAACTCTTGGGCGTAAAAAATATTTATATATTATGGGTAATCATGCTGTGTGAACTATTCACTGTATGGCTGATTTTGATCAAACCATGGGAACGCCTGACCTTTATCTGCATTTTTCTTCTTGGTACCGGATTTATCATTTATCGTGTCACCAGCAAACTGGGTGGATTCGCGGCTACATGCCCCTGTATTGGCAATATGGGAAAAGCATTAGGATTATCGCCACAAACCGAGGGATTTATTTTGAGTTTTATCGCGACGTGGCTCTTTATCAGCGGAGCGCTGTTGTTGTGGTATAAACCGTTTCGGTTGAATGTAAAACATTAAAAAACGGCTCTGTTACCCCATCGAGGGTTTTACAATGAATCCCGTTCCGGGTTAATAAAATGGAGCCATGCTGTGCATGGCTCTGCAATCGTAAAATCCCGGAGGGATTCATTCTGAAACCCCGTAGGGGTGATAGGATAATAGCCGGGGGTGAGCGAAGCGTAACCCTCGGTAACGGTTCCCCCTCCAATCAAAGTCCCGACGGGACGACAGAGCGAATTAAAAAGATATGCACAGATATTTTTATTATGAAGGTAGTAGTTTTTCGGCTCTGTCGTCGCCTTCGGGACTTAAACAGGTGTTTGATGTCAAGCAGGGATTTCGCTTCGCTTCATCCCTGCCTGTAATCTGGCCGTCCTTTCAGAACTTTATAATGGAGACGCGAGAATCTCAAAGACGCAAAGACGCGCGGGTCGCGCGTATCTACTGAACATATTGATTTTTAACAATTTATCTACCTTTATGCGTGTTCATCCATAGTTCTTTTAATACCATCCCTAGTTCCTAAAATTGCCATAATTGCCACAGAGTGTTTTGAGCCGGAAACGTCTTCTGTATCATCGCTGCCATGTTTTTACACGAAACGCCCGCGCTCACCGGGCCAAAGATGAGCCATGAAAATACCGAGCCTTCACACGAAGCTCACCAAACCGGTACCCTGAAGGATACCCAACCAATAGATACCCGCGCCGGACTGCTGTCCCGCCTGAGCGGATTCTTCCGCCGCCGGAACAGGATCCGTCTGGCCAATGAAAACGCGCGTCACGGCTACGCGATCACCAAGTACAGCACTGGCAGCATCAGCCAGCGCTGGCTGCTGGGTCAGCTGCACACCGACACCACCCAGATCAAACCCTGCGCTCTGGCCTCGGCCATGCCGCTGGGCATCATCACCGATGAAGCCTCCGCGGCCGGTGAAACTGTCGCCGTGGAACTGCTCGGCGCGATACCGGGAACCATCCGCGCGGTCGCCGCCGGAGCCGTTTACGCCGGTGAGGCCGTCTATACCGCGGCTTCGGGCCGTGTCCAATCCCTGCCCAGCGCGGCCGGGACCTATTACCAGGTCGGTGTCAGTCTGACCGCCGCCGCTGCCAGCGGGGACGAGATCGAGATCATCACCTGTGTTCCCCGTAAACTCGTTGTCGAACAACCTGTCTAACCCCTATCAACAGAATGAATATGAATATCGAAAACTATCAAGAATTACAGCCCGGCCGGATCGCTCTGGCCAATACCTCCCGCTTCGACGAAGCCTACCTCAGCGAACCCCTGACCGCCTACGCGGTCGGCTGGAGCGATGACGGCGTTCTTCAGGCCGACCTGGACTTTGTGGCTCCGTCCGTCCTGGTGCCCAGACGCTTTGAATACCGCAAAGCCGATAACAATGACGAATTCCTGGAAGAGAAAGAAGACATCCGTGCCATTGGCGCTGACTTCCGCAGGGTCGAACCCAGCGGCGAGATCGTCCTGAACAAAACCTACAACAAAGGCCTGACCATGAGAGTGGATCTGGATCAGGTCAGCGGCATCCTCAACTGGCGGCAGCTGACCGTGGCTAAACTGCTGCGCCGTCTGCTGCGTGCCGAGCTCAAACGGGCCATCACCTTGCTCTATGACTCCGCCACAGTCACTTCCGTCACCTGGAGCGGAGCCAGCGGCGAGGATCCCGACATGGATCTGATCACTGCTCTGCTGGGTGCGGCCAACAGCTCCGGTGTCAAACCCAACCGCGTCTTCTTTGGCGATTCTTCCTGGGCGGCGCGCTGTCTTTCCCTGCGTGCCCAGTCCACCGCGGGCGGTTTCGCCTCTGCCACCATGACCCCGCAGATGCTGGCCGGTCTGGTAGGAGTGGATGAGATCCGCGTCTGCACCCAGCGCCGTCAGTCCACCGCCTCTACCAAGGCCGGTTTCGCGGAGAATCAGGTCCTGCTCTTCAGCGCCGACAGCCATCTCTCCACGGAAGATCCCAGCAACATCAAGCGCTTCGTGACTCCCTGCCAGGACGGCTCCCTCTACCGTGTCTATGAACAGGCCGTCACCAGCAAGATCACCGACATCACCGTGGAACACTACTCCAATATCGTCATCACCTCTTCACCGGGGATCGCGGTACTGGCTGTAACCACCTCCTAGTCAAAAACTAAAACAAACCCCGTGAGCCTTCACCAAAAAGGATCACGGGGTTTCTTGTTATTGTTTCAGAACGGGTTACGGATTTTTCATCTTCCAATAAACCAGCCCGCCGATAATCAGTATCTGGAGGATGACGACTGTGTAAAACACTCGGTTAAAGGAAGATTTGCTCCGCTTGTGACCAATGATGACCTCACCCAGCAGGACAGCCGGGCTGGCACCCAGAGCCGCGTAAAAGTGGAGTGTGTTCTCCGGCGTTCTCCACCAGCCTTTTACGGCGGAAAGCTTATCCAACGCAAAAACAAGGAACGTCCACACGTTGACCACCGCGGCATAAACCAAAACCCAAACCGGCTCTTTGAGATACAACAAACAGATCCCGGCAAAGATCACCAAACCCAGAAATACTCGCATCATAACAAATCTATTTTCTGACAGCACACTTCGCGCCGCCACACAGGCTAAAAAACTCTCATTACGAAATCAAGACACTTCCCCGAAAATCTTTTCCGTTATAAAAAACTTCACAATTTCCCTCATAAAGGGTAGCATCAGGCGATGAATGAATTTCAGAAGACGACTCCGTCAACGGCTTCGACAACCTCTTCGGTCAACAAGATGCCCTTCTATGTGGCCGACGCGGTACTGATCCTGGCCGCTATTTGTATTCTCGCGTTCGCGAAACACCCTCTGGGCGGTTCAGCCTGCTGGGCACTGGCCATTATTTTGGGCTGCGGTGCCTGGATAGCGATCCTGCCCTGGTTCCAGGAAAACAAAAACAATGCCGCGCTCTCCCAGCTGGACGGTCTCCGCAGCGTGGGCGAGTGCATCCAGCAGATGAACACCTTCTCCGCCGGCATGAACAGTGCCATTGCCTCGCTGGCCAACGTCCAGAAAATGACCGAAGCCTCCGCCAGAGCCGCTTCCGAGGCAGAAAATAAGATCGTGGCTCATTCTCAGGACTTTGCGGAGCGCATATCCAAGGCGGTCAGCTATGAGAAAAGCTCCCTGCAAATGCAGATAGACAAGCTCCGCCGCGCCGAGGACGACTGGATCCATACCGGCATCGGCATCATGGATCATGTGCTGGCCCTCAGCAACGCGGGCATCCAGTCCGGCAAACCAGAGATCGCGGAACAGATGCGTCATTTCCGCGGAGCCTGTCTGGAATTCGCCGCGCGGGCGGGACTCCAGCCGTTCCTGCCGGCTCCGACCGATACTTATGACCCGGAAAAACATGTCCTGCCTCCTAATACACCGACCCCGGATCCCAGCACCAAGATCAGCCGGGTGCTCGCTCCGGGCTTCAACTACCAGGGACAACTGATTCGCAAAGCGATGGTTCTGGCAGAAAACATTGAATTTACCCAGGGCGAGGCAAAAATGCCGTCAGATGCTCCCGTGATGACTCAGAGCAACATGGAAAACACCTTCTCTTCCAGCAGCTCCGCTCCCGTGGAAGAACCGGCTCCCGAAGAAGCCGCGCCTGTCACCGAACAAGCCCCGGAAATACCGCAGGAACCTCTGCCGCCGGAACCGGCCGAACCTTCTGATGAACAGCAGGAACAAGCTCCTGCCGAAGCGGATACATCCGATCTCTTCCGTCAGGAATCCTTTGAAAGCATCCTGAACGAAACGCCTCAGCCGGAAACACCCAAAAACCCCGAAGAGAATAATCAACTTCCCCTTTAATAAATCGCTATGAATGAATTAGCTCAATTATCAGAAACTTTTGGTAAACGTTCCGCGGAACTGAAAAGCCTGCCCATCGTGGCCGGATTCGACGGTTTCGTGGATGAGATCATCTCCGTGGTGGAAGAACGCTCCAGCCTGAAAGAATGGGCTCCCGTGGGGACTATCGCCCGTTTCGGCGAGCTGGTCTCCGCCGCGGCCGGCAAAAGCAGTCTGCGCGAGATCGTTGTCCACCGCATGGATGCCGGCGGATGCACAGTCAACCTCGGTGACGGTGTCGCCACGCTGGGGATCCCCCTGCACGCGTTCGCCACACTGGGCGAGCCGATCCACTCCGCTTTCGCCGGACTGGTCAAGAAGTGCGCCAGCTGCCATTCCTGGGGCGCTACTCCGGGACGCACTCTGGCCTTTGAGTTCGCCGACGGCAAGTATATGCTCAGCGCGGTCTCCCAGCTGGCTGATTTCACTCCCGAATATCTGGATTCCATGCTGGCGGACGGCTTCTATCAGCAGTGCTGCGAAAAGGCGGGACTCCTGGCCATGACCGACTGGAGCCTGTATCCGCACATGACGGCCTGCTGGGACAAGCTGAACACGCAGGTTTTCAGCAAACTGCCCAAACGGATCCCGCTCTATCTGGATCTGGTGGATCCCTCCAGCCGCGCGGACGCTGACATCGCCGACATGCTGAAGGTCGTCAGCAAGTTCGAGAGCAACGTGGAAACCATCCTGGGACTGAACGGCGTGGAAGCCAACGTCGTCAGCCGGGTGCTGGGATTGCCCGCCGGACAAGAGACCGAACAAAGCATCGCCGATCAGGCCGCGGCCATCCGCGCTAAACTGAATATCAGCGCGGTCTCCATCCATTGCGTGAAGATCGCCTCCATGGCCGATGCCTCCGGTTCCTATGCCGTGGCCGGTCCCTACTGTCCCAAGCCCAGGAAGAGTACCGGCGCCGGTGACCGCTTCAATGCCGGTTTCTGCGCTGGAACATTACTGAAACTTTCACAACGGGAAAGACTTTTACTGGGCTGTGCCTGTTCGGGATTCTTTGTCAGAGAAGCCCGCAGCGCGACAGCGGAAGAACTCGCCGCCTTCATCGGAAAATGGAGCCGCGCCGAAGTCTGAAAATTTTTACACTAAAATCATTAAATAAATTCAAAATGAAAAAGAATACGATCAAATTGTTATCCATAGCCGCTTTTGCCGCGGCACTGTTTTTCACCGCGTCAGACTCTCAGGCCGCCGATGGCCGTGCCGTGGAACTGATGAAAGCCGACCGCCCGATCGTGGTAGCCCACCGCGGTTTCTCCATGTACGCGCCGGAAAACACCATCCCCTCCTTCATGTGGGGCAAGTGGGCCGCCGCGGATATGGTGGAACTAGATTTCTACACCAGCAAGGACGGAGTCCTCTTTTGTCTGCATGACGGCAACCTGAACCGCACCACAGATGTGAAGGAGAAATTCGACATCGAAAACACCGCTCTGGGCAATCTGACCTCTGAGCAGCTGCGCCAGCTGGATGCCGGCAAATGGAAAGCGCCCATCTATAAAGGAACTCCTCTTCCCACTCTGGAAGAAGCCCTGACCGCGATCCAGGCCGACGGTGGTATGACGCTGGCCGAACATAAGACCGGCAGCGCGGAACAATGCGCCGCCGTTCTCAAGAAGCTCGACTGCGTCAATGACCTGGTCGTTCAGTCCTTCAACTGGAACTTCCTGGCCGATATGCAGAAGGTCCTGCCGGAACAGATCACCGTGGCTCTGGGGCCGATCGGCACCCGTGACGGCGTAAAAGTTCCCAAAGAGAAGTTGGCTCTCGATAAAGAATGGGTGGACTCCATGCTCAAGCTCAACGTCAAAGGTGCCGCCTGGGATTCCAGAGTTACCGTGGAAGGCATCAAATACGCCCACGAAAAGGGTCTGAAAGTCTTTGTCTATACCATTGACAACATGCAGAAAGCACAGGAGCTGCTGGATATGGGCGTGGATGCCATCATCACCAACAATCCGGCTCTCATCTGGAAGGCGATCGCCATCAAGAAATAACTCTTAGTTTATTTTTTGGTAACTAAATAATACTTGGAACAATAATATACTATGACTATAAATATTAAAAACCTCAGTTTGCTATTAATAGCTGGAACATTATTGTTCCAAGTATTTTCGCAAGCAGGATGCAGTCCCAAAAAAGATCATGTAGCAGAATTGCTGGAGAAATTGGATTTAATGAAAGATTTCAACCAGGATGGGTCTTACAATGGTAAAGAAGGAAACCATGCAATGGAGAATTACCAGCTTGCGAGAAAAGAATTAAAAGAAATGGGAACCAATTCTTTTCCTTTTCTTATAAAGGAATTGAATTCATTTACATATGATTTGGATTCTTTCATATATGATCCAAATCGTGAAAAAAATCGGGAAGCATGGGAGAAAAAGTGTGCAAAATACAGACAATTAACTACAGCCTTTTCTATTCTTGGGACTAATTTAACTTCTATGCTGCTTCCTGAATTTGAAAGTTGTCTCTATACTAATAAAAATTATGGATGCGCGCTTTCTGGTATCTCAACTCTAGGAGAACCGGCAACACGTTATCTATTGGATATTCTAAGTACTAATAATAGTTCGGATATTCGCAGTGTGGCAGCATGTGAGTTATCAAATTTAGGTGTTACTTTGAATATTCGGGATAAAATAGTTGTTGATCCAAAACTGGGTGAAGCCATTACGGAAAAGTTGATCCCTTATTTAAAAAGTCCTAATGCGTTTGTTCGGGTTCGAGTTGCTTCAGGAATAGCAATTTATTGTCAAGATGCTAAAAGTGCTATCCAGCCAATGCTGGAATGTCTGAAAGATGAAAAGAATGAAGAGGTTCTTGTTGAGATCATCAAATGGACATCTTACATTCAGGATTATTTTAAAGAATATGATCCTCAAATAGATGCTGTTGTAAAAGAAATTAGTGAAAGACAATATGAAAGTGAAGCTAAGGCTCGTTGGATAAAAAAACTGTGTACCGATCTCTTGGAGCGTAAAGCTGAATCACCTCGAAAAAAGCCAGAATCTCACTCAAACAACGGAGAAACAATTAAATAATATGTCCGACAAAGAGCGTAACGATCTAAATGATTTGAAACCGTCGCGGCAGGAGTCAAACAACACCGCCGCGGCGGCCGCGCTCTCTGTTCAGGATCTGGCGGTCTATTATCCGGCTGGTCACAGAAAGTTCGTTCACGCGGTGGATGGTGTCTCCTTCCGGCTCCACTCCGGTGAAACTCTGGGACTGGTAGGCGAAAGCGGCTGCGGGAAAACGACTCTGGGCCGGGCGATCCTGGGGCTGACTCCCGTTACCCGCGGAACGATCCTTTTTGAAGGCCGGGATATTTCCACCTTCAAAAGCGAAGCGCTGAAAGAACACCGCCGTCATATCCAAATCGTTTTTCAGGATCCCTACAGCTCACTGGATCCGCTGATGACCATCGAGCAGATCCTGAGTGAACCGCTGAAGATCCATCATCTTTGCTCCGGCCGGAAAGAACGTTCCGAAAAGATCGCCGGGCTGCTCCGTGCGGTGGGGCTGGATCCCGAACTGGCCAAACGCTATCCCCATGAATTCAGCGGCGGCCAGCGNNTCCGGCGGCCCGCGCCAGCGCATCGGCATCGCCCGCGCTCTCAGCCTGAATCCCCGCATGATCGTCTGCGATGAACCGGTCAGCGCCCTGGACGTTTCCATCCAGGCGCAGGTCATCAATCTGCTGATGGATATCCAGGAGGAGCAGGGCATCTCCTATCTGTTTATTTCTCATGATCTGGCAGTCGTCCAGCATATCTGCCACCGGATCGCCGTCATGTACCTGGGGCAGATCGTGGAACAAGGCACCACCGAAGACATCCACTCCCGGCCGCTCCATCCCTATACAAAAGCGCTGCTGGACGCGGTCCCGTCTCTGGAGAAAAATTCCGGCGCTAAAAAGATATTCCTTTCCGGCGAGATCCCGTCCCCGGTGGATCCGCCCGCCGGCTGCCGCTTCCATCCCCGGTGTTCCTTTGCCACCGAACGCTGCCGCCGTGAGGCTCCGGCTCCCGTGGAGATCACTCCGGGGCATACGGTCACCTGTCACCTTTGTTCCTCTGACACTACACCCTCTTTGTGAAAAAACAGTCCACAGCCATCCAGACAGAAGCCAAGCCGTTCTGCCCTCTCTGCGGCGAACGGGGAGAAATGTTCTACAGCCGGTTGAAAGATCATCTGTTCGGAGCGCCCGGTGAATGGGATCTCTATAAATGCCCGGCCAGGAACTGCGGTCTGCTCTGGCTGAACCCGGCACCCACTCCGGAAGACATCGGCAAAGCGTATCAAAGCTATTACACCCACGGCGACACCGGCGAAAGTCTGGCGCGCAAGTTTATCAAAACGGTTTATACCTTTTTATCCCGCGTACCGGAATGGACGGTCGGGCTGGCTCAGGCCCGAAAACGGATGCGCTGGCTCTATCTGGACAACCTGTTCCCCGGCAAGCTGCTGGATGTGGGCTGCGGCGACGGGCTGTATCTGCACTTTATGGCCGGGAAGGGCTGGAAAACAGAAGGACTGGATTTTGACGCCAACGCGCTGAAACGCGCCCGCGAGACTTACAGGCTGAACGTCCACCAGAGCGATCTTTTCAGCCGTCACTATCCCGCGCATACCTTTGACGCGGTCACTCTCCGCCATGTGATCGAACATCTGCCCGATCCGCTGGGTGTTTTACGGGAATGCCTGAGGATCCTCCGTCCCGGCGGCACACTGGTGATCGTGACCCCCAACAGCGAAAGTCTGGGACACGGGCTGACCCATGAATGCTGGCGGGGACTGGAAGTGCCGCGCCACTTGCAGATCTTCTCGCTGACCTCACTGAAACTCTGCGCCGGGCTGCTGGGAGCCCAGCCGGGTGAGTTCCAAGCGTTCACCACAGCTACGGGAGCGGACTTCATCCTGGACGAAAGTCTGGCTCTGCAGTCCCGGAAACACTCCGACCTGCCCCACGGCGAACAGAAAAAGACCCTCCACTGGACACGTACCCTGCGCGCCATCCGCCTGCAGTACCGGGAACATCTTTCCCTGGAAAAGGATCCCTCCATCGGCGAGGAAGGCGTCCTCATCCTTAACAAGAAATGAAAAATCACTTGACGTTTCTCTTTTTACGCGTTTAAGATGACCCTCGTTTGAGGGATATACAAAATGGATAGGTTCATGGAAGGTAATAGTCTGCTAATAAAATGTCTGTTGATAGTTTTTCCCTTGTTGCTATTGACTTATAATACAGCATGCCCAAGGCTCCAAAGAACGTATCTGTGGTGCAAAAAGCAAACAGTTTGGCTTGCTATAGCCTGGGCAGTGATCATACCGGTGAGTCTTATATTTTGTTACGAGTATTTAGATAGGCATTGTTATGATTTTCCTTATTATTACTGGCGATATATTAAATGGTTTATTATTTTGACACCTCCTTTGATAATCGCGTTTTTCATTTGGTACATTGTATTTAGAATGAAGGAGTTGGGTTTTGGAGTGCAATTCGGATTCTTGTGGGTGTTGTTTGGATTATCATATCCTGAATTTATGTTGTATTACGGCTTTGATGACGGATCATTTTATGACGGCTTTTTTAGCGGATCAGTTTGTTTTTGGCTAATTGCTGCTTTTGGTATGCTGGTTTTCTTTATTTTTCAATCGCTTAGAAAGTTATTCTTTGATCAGGTAAAACTCAATCCAAAGCTTGATTACGTCCCTATTAGTAAAAAGGTTCGTTTCTCCTTCCTAACATGTTTGTATGTAGGGTGTTTTTATTTTATAGGATTGGTGGTGGCTCTCGGTATTTATATTGATTATTATGAGAAACAAGGTGGAGTGTGGTAGTACATATTAGCTTGCTGATGTAAAAGGAATTATGGAGAAATAGAAGCTAAAAAACCGTTTAGTACTCAAATAGTGGAAAGTAGAACTTTGAAAACAAAAAGAATTATTTTTAAAACATTGATCATATTACTTTCGGTATTTCTAATTTTGTGGACTCTTTTGTACATAGTGGGAAATGGGATCGATGAGGGTAAAAAAAGGGCAAAATATATGTTTATGTACTATGACGTGCAAGCATGGAAAGAAGCCGGCAGTCCTCGCGGTGAAGATTTAGAAAAATGGCTTAAAACTAGAGGAGGTTTTTCAATCGGTGAAAATCATTATCCTATGTATGTTGCCAGCAATCTGGTATTCAAAATCAGAGGGACGAATGTAACAACATTATTTGCCACTACACCGACTTCCGCTAATGATTATGTTACCTTCATAACAGAAGATTGCCTATTGATAGAATTGTGGCCTTCGGGTAATGTCAGGGTCATTAAAGATAGCCAACGTCCACCGGTTGGACCTCCTCTTTCAAAGTTTTCACCCTTTTTCCTTCCAAGTTCCGATGAATAAAGTTGATGTGCTTATTGGGATGGAGCTAGTCCAGAGTCTTCTTTGTTTTGGGTATCCCGGAGATGCGAGAATCTCGCGTCTCTACAAATCGTTCTATATAAATAGATTATGTTATTAACACAGGATAGTGTGCGCCTGGATCTTGCTCAGGTTCAGGGCCAGCCAGTCCGGTTTCGCCGCGGCCAGTTCTTCCTGAGTGGAACCGCCGGTGCAGACCGCCAGACAGCGGGCACCGATCGACTTGGCACAGGCTACATCCAGCACGGTATCACCCACGACAACGATCTCTTCGGGCTTGAGATCCTGGCCCAGCAGTTCACGACCACGCTGTAAGGCAATGACCGCTAAGTGGTTGCGGTCTTCATCCTCATCACCGAAGACCCCCATCTCAAAGTATTCCCAGAGGTAGTAATGGCGCAGTTTGATCTCAGCGCCCAGGCGGATATTGCCGGTCAGCAGACCGATCCTGGGCGGTGTTTTGTGGCAGCGGAGGCTGTGGATGAAATGATCCGCGCCCGGAGCGATCTCACCCTGAGAGCGGCGCAGCATATAATCCAGCCAGAAGACGTAGTTCTCAAAAAAACGGCTGAAGTTCTTATCGCTGGGCTCGATGCCGTGAGCGTTGAAGAATTCACGCACCAGAGATTTATCCGTTCTGCCGGCAAAAGAAATGTTTTCGGAGGGATTTGCGACACCAAATTCAGAACGCAGCGCGCTAAAAAAAGCTCTCACACCCGCGTTTTGGGTGTGTATAAGCGTTCCATCAATATCGAATAATACCAGGCGAGTCACAATGTTGACATCAATCGTTTATCTGCCTTTGGAAGCTGGGCAGGCAGGGAGCCGGCAAAGGGCGGATGCGCCAGCTCCACACGCATCATGGGGGAAAAAAAGTCCGGATGCAAGAAAAATCTTCTCTTTTCCCAAAAGATTTTTTTGTAAATAAGTTCTTTGAGCAGAAATAAAAAGCCCTCTCCGCCAAAGCGGAAAGGGCCTGAGAAATATCATTCATCTCCGCGAGGGAGACGGCTTTTCTAGTCCGCGGCGCGAGTGGCGATCTTCTGTTTCAGATCGACCAGCACTTCTTCCACGGGTTTGACACCCTGGTCACCTTTGCCGTGGACACGCAGCGCCACCGAGTTGGCTTCCTGCTCTTTGTGTCCCACCACGAACATGGTGTGGACTTTGTCAGTCTCGGCGTTGCGGATCTTGCCGCCGATCTTGTCGCCGGAGCAATCCAGTGTCACGCGGATGCCGTCATCGTGCATCCGTTTGCGCAGAGCCTCGCAGAAATCCATCTGTTCACTGCCGATGGGCAGGATCCTGACCTGTTCCGGAGCCAGCCACAGCGGGAACGCGCCGGCGAAGTGCTCGGTGATGANNCACAGCGGGAAGTTGCCGGCGTAGTGCTCAATCAGGAAACCGATAAACCGTTCATGGGTACCCAGCGGAGCCCGGTGGATACAGAGCGGAGTGGCTTCCGTGTTGTCGCGGGTGCGATAGACCAGACCAAAGCGGCCCGGCACGGCAAAGTCCACCTGATTGGTCGCCAGGGT
>DBVN01000085.1:14134-25236 GCA_002308515.1 Verrucomicrobia bacterium UBA1263
AGTTCGGGCTCGTTCACGTACTTCTGACCCAGACGTTCGGGGTCGTGTGTGCTGAAACGCATTTGGAACTTCTCGATGCCGAAGATCTTGAAGTACTTCAGATACATGTCGTTGACCGCCCGGAACTCGTCGGCGAACTGCTCCGGAGTGCAGTAGATGTGCGCGTCGTTCATCTGCAGGGAGCGCACACGCATCAGACCGAAAAGCTCGCCGCTCTGCTCATAACGGTANNCAGCCATACTCGGCCAGGCGCAGGGGCAGTTCTCTGTAACTGCGCGGATAAGAAGCAAATATCTTATGATGATGCGGACAGTTCATCGCCTTCAGGTAGTAGCGTTCCACCTTTTCGGTACCGTCGGCCATCGTTTCTTTCATCTCGATGGGCGGGAACATGCTGTCAGCGTAATACGGCAGGTGACCGCTGGTCTTGTACATATTCTCGCGCGCCAGGTGCGGAGTCTTGACCCGCTCGTAACCGGCGGCGAATTCCGTTTCCATGGCCAGCTTCTCGATCTCAGCGATCAGGATGCCGCCTTTGGGCAGCCACAGCGGCATACCCGGTCCCACATCCTCATCAAAAGCAAACAGCCGCATCTCCTTACCGATCTTGCGGTGGTCACGGCGCTTGGCCTCTTCCATCATCTGGAGCCATTCTTCCAGCTCCGTCTTTTTCATGAATGCGGTCCCGTACAGACGCTGCAGCTGAGGATTGGTCTCCTTGCCGCGGTAATAGGCCGCCGCCACACGCAGGAGCTTGAAAGCCTTGATGTTGCCCGTGCGCATCACATGAGGACCGGCGCAGAGATCCATGAATTCACCATTGGTGAAAGTGGAGATCGGTTCCCCTTCGGGGATATCGTTCAGGCGCTCCAGTTTAAACTTTTGTCCCTTTGCCTCCAGCAAGGCTTTGACTTCCTCGCGAGTTCGTATTTCTTTTTGGAATACCTGATTCTCCTTGATGATTTTCCTCATCTCCTCCTCGATCCGCGGAAAGTCCTCCGGCGTAAAGCGATGATCGGGGAGATCAAAATCGTAATAGAATCCTTCGTTCGTTGAGGGGCCGATATCCAGCTGCGCATTGGGCCATATCCGCATAACGGCCGCGGCCATAACGTGAGCGCAGGAGTGACGTACCCGTTCCAGATCGCTCGCACGATTGCGATCTTCCAGTGTTTTACGTGCGACTGAATTTTCTTCAGCCATAATCTAATCCTTCCGCCAACCGGCGATGCAACCTCCATGACCAATCCCCAAAACGGATGGGGTGATAACAGGCGCGACGCGCCCCACGGCGTTCAACCCGGCCGGCTCCCCTCACTTTAACATGAAAAGCCGCGCACAGCAACCCGGGATTCTACAGGAAAGAAATTGAAATCCAGCAGCAAAACAGGTTCATAAACTCCGCTAATGAAAAATCAAAATAAGTCTTTATGTATCAGTGTGAAGCACAAATTTCACATTTTCTTTTTCCAATACATCATAAATCCTTAAACAATTTATATGATAATGACTTGCGATATTGGGAATTTTGATTTTTCTTTTTATATGTGGATCGAATGTTTCGTGAGTAATAATATCACAAGCTAAAACACGAGCAGCCGCTATGAGCCATCCATCCGCGACATTGAAAAAATCATTCTTCGCTGGTTGCTCATATTGTTCTAACCCTTGGACATACGTCACTACTTCCTGATAAGATTTCTGAATATCAATATCCTGTTCGATGAAAAATGAATCAGACAAATGATTTTTTACCCATTCTGATAAATCATCTTTTCCATCAAAGAGTTCATATTTCACTGAATCTATAGAAGCAACAACTGTTGTTTTTGAAAGCCATTCCCAAAATCCAGGACAAACATTAAATTTATAAAATGTGTTTTTGGATCCAATAAAGATGTTAGCATCCATTAGATATTTCATACGGGCATCCCTATTGTTTTCGCCAGTTTTTGCATGGCTTCAAAATTTTTCACTTCCAACAACTTAAAAGCATCTCTGTAACTAATCCTGTTGGAAAGAGCTTCACTTATCACACTTTGGGCAAATGTTTTTCCTACTCTGTATTTCAAGGATTCAAAAAAGTTCCCTCCACCAGTAATTTTAGCTTTTTTTTGGCTTATGGCTTTTTTTTCGATCCCAATTAAACGATCAGCCTCTTTTGGAGAAATCATCTTTAGTTCTTTCAATCTGTAAATCACAACGAAAGAACTTATTTTTAACAACCTGCATAAATCAATGAGATTATCTTCCACAGAAAGCTTTTTATTATAGCTTTCCCGAATAACATCTTCCGGCGCCAAAAATTCCGCGGCAACTTGATTGCAGTATCTTTCAACCGGATTGGAGCTTCTATCCATCATACCCTCATGCACGAGACCACTTTCTCCGACAAACACATGAACCAACTCATGCACAAAGGTAAAAAGCTGTGCGTTTTTGCTGTCCGCTCCATTTATAAAAATCAAAGGCGCATACTCATCAATAAGCACAAACCCTCTGAATTCTTCAACGTCAAGAGGTCTTCGTGTATTATTTCCTACAATTCCATTTCTAACAAATAATATCCCGGAATCCTCAGTAAGATCGATCAATTCATTAAAAAGGTCTTCCCAACTCTTAGGATCATCAAACAGTTTCTTATCAATTTTTAAAGTTTTTTTGATGATTTCGACAGCGTTTTTAATGGGGATATCTGTTGCTACAGAACCTACAAAACCAAGTTTGTCTTCTTTGTTTTCTTCTAAATATTCCCTAAACCATCCCTGCTTACTTTGCATGGAAAGAATAGTGGCTTCCAGTTCAGGACTTGCGTCGGAAATGCTGATTCCTCCAACCGTTCTAAAGTTTGGCAGTTTTATATCTAACTTGGGGATATCCTGTAGGAAAAAAAGGCCAAGAGGAAGCAAAGATACTTTAGACAATTTTTTGGCTTGAGTCATCGTTATTGGAGAACTTCCATTTTCCCACTCCAGCACTTTAGTTGGTAAAACGCCCATTTTTTTAGAGAACGCATCACGATCCAAGCCGAGTCTTTCTCTCGCCCATTGTATCATTTTGGGGCTTATAATCGTTTTTACCGTTGTCATGTCGCATTCACCTCGATGCTGGGTTTAGGATAAAAATTTTTCAGATTATTTCAAGAACTATTGGAACTTATTCTGCTTCTTCCTGATCCTGAGCAGACTCCTTACCACGGTTAATGCGAAGCCGTTTTTTCAAAGATGATGCCATAAGTAATGGAAACTCTAATATACTAATGAAGAATAAGATATTGATAACAATCCCAAGAAGCTGTACATCTGTCGGCATAGGAAAATCGGCATTTATTCCCTCGCCGGCTTCATACTCAAAAATAACTAACGGAAACGGAAAACCACCCACTTTCAAATTTTTGCTGAAGGTATATACCAGATCCATTTCAGTACTCACACAATAACCGATCCCAATCCCCGCTATTGCCAGAAAATAAAAAAGAATCCGCCATTTTCTGATCAATGGATTTCTCCTGAGGTAACGGAATATGTCCGCGACTAATACCGCAAATATCCATATATACGCGATTAAAAATAAGTAGGCTAACACCACTCTTACCACTATGATAACAGATATCATAGCAAAGACTAAAAATATGAGGATGATCAACGTCTCCTTATTCATCAACGTCTCCTTATTCTTTAGCCGATGCTGATTCTTCTTAAAATAGAAAAATGCTCTTACACACCCGAAAATCAAGGCGGATAAAAAAACAAACAACATTAAACTACTCATAATCTTATTTCATTCCCCTATTTTTCTTTCACCCAAACATTTGTTTTAATGCAACACAAACCTTGTTCATTCTCAAGGAGAAAAGAGAGCTTGTCAAGCGTGTTTTCCGCGACAGGGTCCCGAAAACAAAAAAGATCCATCCTCCGGGCAGAGGACAGATCTTTTGAAACTTTATCCTTTCGGACAGAGCCGATTAGAAGCGAACACGCTCCAAGTAATCGAGGCTCTGGGGCAGCTGCTCTTTCGGAGTGGGGCTTTCATCCTCGATGAAGTAGTAGAGTACACCGGCTTCCTGAGCGGCCTTGAGGACTCTGGGGAAGTTGACCTGACCGGTGCCCAGCACCACGTCGTTCTTGGTATCGGTGCCGCCGTTGTGATTGCCCTCGACCCCTTTCTTCAGGTCTTTCAGGTGCATCAACTCCCAGCGGTTGGGATACTTAGCCAGCCAGACAGCCGGGTCTTCTCCGGGGAAGAGGGTCCACATGACGTCCATCTCGAAGGAGACATAGTTGGGATCGGTCTTCTGCATGAGCAAGTCCATGATCTTCTGGCCGTTCATCCAGGGCTGGAATTCATAGCCGTGGTTGTGGTAGTAGAATTTGATGCCGTACTCGGCCATGACTTTGCCGGCATTGTTGAAGACTTCGGCGGCGGCGGTCGCCTGCTCGGCGTTGAAGATGCCGTCATGCGGGATCCATGCCACACCGGCGTATTTCAACCCCAGGGACTGGGCTTCCTTGGCCACGCCGGCAGGATCGTTTTTGATGCGGTTGTAGTCAAAGTGTTTGCCGATCGGCACAAAGCCGAGATCTTTGACGATCTTCACATATTCCTCGGCACTCTTGCCGTAGGTGGAATGGACTTCGATATACTTGATGCCCAAGTCCTTGACGAAATCCATCGTGCCGTCGAAATCTTTGCTGAAATAGTTGCGCAGGCTGTACATCTGGAGACCGACGTGTCCCTTGAAACAGCGGCCCTCGCCCCGCAGCGGAGCGTCATCGGCCTGTGTATTCAACGATGTCAACGCCATAGCGCTGACCAAACTAAGCGATAAGAATAGTTTCTTCATACGGGAGAAATTTTACAACCCCTGCGTGTGAAGGGAAGTCTTTTTTCGCCGGAAACGTTTTTTCGCCTCCGGGGATGACAATAAGTTTGAAAACAGCAGTGATATTTCCTATAATCCGGCTGGGTTTTATCTGATGGAAATCGGTTCCATTTATCGGGTTAGCTAATAAAGAATTAACAACGTATATGAAAATCGAAGATAAAGGCGAAGGAAAACTGGTTTGTTTCATGCCGGAGCGCCTGGATGTGAACACCGCGGATGCCACCGGTGAAGAGATCATGAGTAAACTGGAGGGCATCACTCATCTGGAGCTGGATCTTGCCAATATGGTGTACGCTTCCAGCGCGGGACTGCGTGTGTTCCTGACCTGTTACCGCAAGATGGCGGAACAAAACGGCACGATGGTCCTGACCCACGTCCAGCCCAGCATCATGATGCTGCTGGAAATGACGGGGTTCACCGATTTTATTACTATTCAAAGATAAGAAAATGAAGCTGAAATCTTTTTTGATCCTGAGCCTCGCGCTGAGTTTGTGCTGGGTCTGCGCGGCTCAACAGGGTATTTACAAACTGCGGGTCTGCTGGGTGCCTTCGGCACAGTTCGCCGGGTTCTTTATGGCAGAAGAAGAAGGATTCTACGCGCAGGAAGGACTGGCGCTGGAAATCAGTTACCCTCCCCGCAATGAGGAAATGTTCGACACGTTGATGGCCGAGGATGTTGATTTTGTCATGGAATGGTTCCTGTACGCTTTGGAATTCAAGGCAAAGGGCAATGACATCGTCAATGTCGCCCAGTTCCAGCGCCACACCGAAGAACTGCTGGTAGCCAAAAAATCCAGCGGTATCCAAACCGTCAAGGACATAAAAGGGCGAAATGTCGGACTTTGGTTCGCGCCTCAGCTCCAGTATTCCTTTAAGGAATTCCTGAAAAGAAATGAGGTAGATGATTATCATATCTACCCCATTCTGGATAATATCACTCTGTTCCTGAACGGAGGAGTCGATGTTGTCTCGGTCATGTCCTTCAGCGAATATCACCAGATCCTCTTTTGCGGGTATAAGCCGGAGGAGCTGACCGTATTCCCGATGAAAGAGGCATTCCCCAATCTGGTCATGGAGGGTATCTACTGCCGCCGGGAAACATGGGAAAATAATAAAAAGGATGTCATCGCCCTGCGCAGAGCCACCCTGAAAGGATGGGACGCGGCTTTCAAAAATCCGGAAAAAGCGCTTCAGGTCATCAAGCGCAAATGCGATGAAATAACCAGCCTGCACAATTCCTCCAACAACCGTCAGATCTACAGAGAATGCAGCTTCGGCTACGCGCTCCAGAAAGAGATGCTGGAAAATTTCCGGAGAATGACTCCCATCGAGGGGAATGACGCCCTGTTGAAAAAAGAAACTTTCCAGGAAGGGATGAACATCATGGGACTGAATGAGAACGATGTCCTGTTCGAGGACTTTGCCCCGCAAGATAAATAACTGATACTCTCCTACAAATCCATGCAGATAAAAAAATCAATCGCTTTAAAGTTCAGTCTTTGGATATGTGTTCCGCTGGTAGTCATCCTGCTTGCGATATCGGCTCTGATGCTGTATGTGATCAACAACCAGCTGGGACGATACCTGGACAAAAGCGCGCTTGGCGTAGCTATGGAAACGGCAGATCACCTGGATAAGGTCTTTTTGCAGACACAGGGTCTGGGGCATCTGATCGCGGACGGTCTGGAAACGACTCCCCGAAGGATAGACGAGATGCAGACCTACACCAAAAACCGTCTGACCAGCGTCCATCAATACTGCAAAGAAATCATGGGGGTCGCTGTCGCGTACATGCCCGGTATGCAGAGTGGTGACCCTAATTACAATATGTATGTCCACCTTTTGGAAGGCGAGAATTTCTTCTTCACGGAATGGCACAATGAAACTATAGACTATCAGCGGTACCAGAACTGGTTTCTGCTGCCGACTATAAAAAATACGAACTGCTGGATAGATCCCTTTGCCGCGTTCGATGGAAAACTTCTTTGCTCATACAGTGTCCCGTTCTACCAGATCATAGACGGGAAACGGGATCTGGGCGGGGTTCTGGTGCTGGATTATGAGGTCAGCTCGTTCGTTAATTATCTGAAAGAATTGAAACTGCCCATAGGCAATCAGAAATGCACGACCTGTCTGATGAATCCCTTCGGACTGATCATTGCCTCAACGGAGCCGGAGCATATCATGAACGAAACGTTCTTCTCGCTCTGTGAAACGGAAAATGGGATCGATCCGGAAGATTTTGAGGCCGCTCGTACTATTTTTGGACGCAACAACGAGACTGATATGCCTTCCGGCAACGGGAAGCAGGTCTTCAAACACACGCGCATCCTGAACGGAAAACCCTGCGATGTGTTTTATCAAACCTGCATGAACAACTGGGTCGTCGCCGTGGCGGTGCCCACCGACTGGCGTAAAACCACTTTGTTCCCCTTCTTTATCAAAGCCACCCTGCTCCTCCTGGGAATTATCGCGCTGCTGGCCTGCATCATTTTCATAATCTGTCACCGCATCAATCAACCGCTGGTCAAATTGGCCAAAGCGGCGGAATCGGTCGGTGAAGGAAATTTCGATGTTGCCCTGCCTGAATACGACAGCGAGGATGAGATATCTCAGGTAACAGCCTCCTTCGGAAAGATGCAGACCGCGCTGAAGGATTATATCAATAAGCTGGAGAAATCCATCACCATGCGTGAACGCACGGAAGGTGAATTGAACACGGCCAAGTCTATCCAGAAAGACCTGCTGCCGCATATCCTGCCGCCGTTCGACCACTATGACAATATCATTGGAGCGGCGGACCTGATCCCGGCTCACGGCGTGGGCGGCGATCTTTATGACGCTTTCCCCGTGGACAAAGATCACCTGGCGATCATTATCGGCGATGTCTCCGGCAAAGGTGTCCCAGCCGCGCTGTTCATGGCCGTGACACAAACGCTCCAGCGCAATATCGGCATGGGACAGACTTCACCCTCCGTGATGGTCACGCAGCTGAACCAGATCCTGGCCTCCAATCATGAGACGAATCTGTTCGTGACCTACTGGGCCGGCATCCTGAATGTCCAAACAGGCGAACTGCATTACACCTGCGCGGGACATAATCCTCCGCTCATCCGTCATGCCGACGGCACCGTGACTGCCCTGCGGGAACGCCACGGTCCGCCTATCGGGATCCTGCCCAACAAGAAATACATTGAGGAAACAACGCAGCTTCAGCCGGGCGATATGGTCATCTGCTACACGGACGGCGTGACCGAAGCGACCAACGCTGATATGAAAATGCTGGGTGAAGAGAAATTGATCCAGACGATCTCCGATCCCAAGATAGACAATCCTCAGCTGATGCTGATCACCGTTCGTGATGCCGTCTTTGAATTCACGGGCGATGCCGAGCAGTTTGATGATGTCACCATCATGATCACGCAGTTCGTTAAAAACTCCGGTCAGAAATAACCCTTCGACCAGAAAAGCAAAAGAGCCGGATGCGCGTCCGGCTCTTTTTGTACACACTCCCAAAATCTATTTCGCGCCCGCTTCGGATAGACTCCGCTCGTAGGCTTCCCATTCTTTCTGCGCCTCCGCGTTAGGTTCCAGCCATTCTACCGGGACAGACTCAACTGAAGATGGACCTCCTGAAAAACTAATCATCGAAAATTTACCTTTATAAATCCCTTCTGGATCACATAAAATAAAAGCTATTTCATTGTCACCATCAAATTCTCCTGTGGTTCTGTATAGTTTTCTCCACAAATTAATGTCCGGGTTCAAATAAAGATATTTAGATTTTTCTCTTAATTTTTCATTGTCTTCTGGTTCCAGCAATAGCTTTTTTATTTCAAAAAGGTTTTTAAATTTATTCAGCTCAGAATCAGTAGAATCATTTTCCTCCAAGTCGTTAGCATAACCATAACGAAAACCAAGATACGCTATCTTAAGCTGTCCTCGGCGCCCAATAAACTCATGGCGGGGATGATTTCTGGATTCCCATGTCAGATCATTGTACACATTTAAACATACAATCCCAATTAAACCGAATACGATCAACGATAATAAAAAAATGCAAACAGCTTTGATCAAGGATTCAATTATTTTTTCCAGCTTTTTCAATTCTATTCCTTCAAGTTTCCATGTTCAGTATTTCCGCTTGGACAGAGTCTTACAATCCTGAAGGATCGTCCAGGAAGCTCCAGGGGATCCCGAACTTTTTGGAGACGTTCTCCGCGAGAGCCTGGATGCCGAACTGCTCGGTCTTATAATGGCCGCCATAGAGAACATTGATCCCCAGCTCCTGCGCGGTCGTCCAGGTCCAGTGAGGTCCCTCGCCCGTAATGTAGGTGTCCACGCCTTCATTGAAAGCGTCCGCGGTCTCCTCGCCGGCTCCGCCGGAAACGACACCGATCCTCAGGCACTTCTCCGGACCGCAGGCCAACAGTCTGCACTCCGCGCCTAGTATCTTTTCAAACAGAGTTTTCAGACGCTGACGGTCTATGCGCAGTTCGCCTTTGAAGCCGATCGTCTGGCCTTTCATCATCATGAAAGGTTTTACTTTTTTCAGACCCAGTTTTTTGCAAAGGAGCGCATTGTTGCCTAAAGTCGGATGAGCGTCCAGGGGCAGATGCGCGCTGTAAACGGCGATGTCATTTTCCACCAGCATCCGCAGGATCTCATAGCGCTTGCCCGTCCAGGGACGCATACCGCCCCAGAAAAATCCGTGATGGATCATCAGCAGATCCGCCCCGGCATCACAGGCCATTTTAACGGTGCGCGGACTGATATCGACCGCGGCGGCGATCCGTGTGACCTTGCCGGAGTTCTGCACCTGCAGGCCGTTCATGGCTTCGGCCCAGTCCTCAAACTCCTCCACCTTCAGCAGAGCCTGGCAATGGGCCACGATTTTTTCCAATGATCGAGCTTTCATCGTTAAACTGTATCTCTTTATTTGCTGCGCAGGTGATAGGTTTCGCCCGCTTTGGTGTGGAAAGTGATCCGGTTCCCTTCGTAAATCGGTCCCTCCATCGGACGGCCGTTATGGTAAACCGCGGCCGGTTCCTGTGTCTGGATCACGCAGTCGTTACCGTTGAGAGAAGTGATCTGAGCTTCCAGCAGTTTGCCCTCACTCCACTCCATATCGACCCGGAATCCGCCGCGGCCGCGCAATCCGTCCACTTTGCCTTCGTTCCACTTTGCGGGCAGAGCCGGGAGCAATTCTAATCGGCCGTCCTGGCTTTGGAGAAGCATTTCGGCAATGCCGGCACAGGCGCCAAAGTTGCCGTCGATCTGGAAAGGCGGATGAGTGTCGAACAGATTCGGCAGTGTGGATCGCGACAAGAGTGCCTGAATGTGTTCCAAGGCGGTGTCGCCGTCATGCAGACGGGCGTAAAAATTGATGATCCAAGCGCGGCNNCCGCCGCTGGATAAACGCCGGGTCAATGTCACACGGGCGGCTTCCGCCAGTTCCGGTGTCTCGTTCACACTGATCTGATGACCCGGATGCAGAGCAAAGAGATGGGAAACATGGCGGTGACCCGGTTCCGCTTCGTCAAAGTCCTCGATCCATTCCTGAAGCTGGCCGTGCTTGCCGATCCTGAGCGGAGCCAGACGGCCGCGCGCGAGCCTGAGCCGCTCCACAAATTCAGCGTCCAGACCCAATGTTTCCGCGGCCTGGATGCAGTTGGTGAACAGGTCGTAAATGATCTCCATATCCATGGTTGGCGCGTAGCAGATGCCGCCGCGCACGCCGTCAGCGGTGATGAAGGAATTCTCCGGAGAGTTGGACGGACCCGAAACCAGACAGCCAGTCTTGGGATCCTCGAACAGGTAATCCAGGTAAAACTCAGCCGAGGCTTTCATGATCGGGTATGCCCACTTGAGATATTTGAGATCACCGGTGAAAGCGTAATGCTCCCAAAGATGCTGAGAGAGCCAGCCGCTGGCCGATGGGAACAACCCCCAACCCGCTCCCTCACCCGGCGCGGTATAACCCCAGAGATTCCCCAGGGTGTGAGTGACCCATCCGCGGGCACCATAATGGATCTGGGCTGTGCGTGAACCCGGCACCTGCAGTGAGGCGATATAGGCCAGGAACGGGATGTGGCACTCGGAAAGTCCGGTCACCTCCGCGGGCCAGTAATTCATCTGATCATTGATGTTGTGATGATAGTCACCGTTCCAGGGTGTTTGGAATGTATTGGCCCAGATGCCCTGCAGGTTGGCCGGC
>DBVN01000085.1:25254-49643 GCA_002308515.1 Verrucomicrobia bacterium UBA1263
AGCAGATAGCGGCCGTACTGGAAATAAAGAGCGATCAAAGAAGGATCGTATTTCCCCTCGGCAAAGTTTTTCAGACGCACGTCTGTGGGATCCTTTGAACCAGGTACCTCGCCCAGATACAGACCGCAGCGGTCATACAGGGCGGAAAAATCATTCACATGCCGTTCCCAAAGTGTCTTATAGGGACGGTTGAGGGCAGACTTCAATTTCCGCGCGGTCTGTAACTTGTAAGGATTGCCGAGATAGACCGGTTCGCCATCCTGCATGGGCTGCCCCACTTTTTTCCAATCGTTCCTCTTGAGCAGAACAGAAGTATTCGGCCTCAGATAATCGGTCCCGGCGGAAAGGATCAATGTTACCGAGGTGGCGTTGACGATCTTTATCGTGTCATCCTGCACATCGAGGAAACCGCCGTCCAGTTTCGCGCCCAGACGCACCATGTACTGCAATCCGTTCACGTCTTTTCCGCTGCGCAGCTGACCTTCCATGTAGATCTCACCTTGCTGATCAGAGTGTTTGTTATACACGCCTTTGGCCGCCGCGCATTCTCTGCGTGAGAGCTTGACATCGCAGGTGATGGCGTTTCTGTGGTTCGAGTCCAGCCGGACGACCATCACATCATCGGGATAGCTGCAGAAGACCTTGCGGAAGTACCGGATGTCACCTACGGTATAGGTGACATTCGCCACACCTTCATTCAGCACCAGCTCGCGCTCGTAGCTTGAAAACTTTTCGTGACCATTGAACTGGATAGTCAGGTCGCCCAATGTCTGATAGCTGCCGTACTTGGCACGACTGCCGCCGCCATGACCGCTGCCGTCGCCTTTGCAGACCATGTATCGCTGAGTCAGATCATTGGCTTCTTTGTATTTGCCTTCCAGCAGCAGCGCACGGATCTCCGCCTGATGCGCCAATGCTTCCGGGTTGTCATTGTCCGTGACACCGCCTGTCCATATCGAGTCCTCATTCAGCTGGATCCTTTCCATCGGGACACCGCCGAAAACCATTCCGCCCAGACGGCCATTGCCGACCGGCAGCGCTTTGACCCAGTTGCCGGTATCCTCCGCCGGGATGCCGTTCTCGATCTGGACCGGGACCGGCTCAATATACCAAAGTTTGTCCACGGCCTCTGTCTGAACAGCCAGCAGAGTACATACCGCCAAAACGGTCCCACACAGGATCCGATTCAAATAATGCTTTTGAGTTTTCATAAAAAAATCTTTTTTCTTCACTGCTCTATCTTTCACAAATTATCCCACATCGCAGATGCGTTAAAACTTTATTCCAAACCGCTTGGCGACTCAAGAATATTTTCGCGCGGATAATGCGCCGCGCCAGGCAAATCATTCATTCTCGAAATCGGAAAGCTCGGTGGCGGCTTCTTCCCATTGCTGATTCAGCGTTTCCAGCCGCGACCGCACATCCCGAAGCTCATTATTCAGACTGACCACAGCGGCACTGTCACCATACAGGGCGGGATCTTCCAGCCGGGAGACGATCTGCGCATGCTGTTCCTCCAGCCGGGCGATCTCCCGTTCGATGCGGTTGACCTTCATGGTCAGCTCGCGTTTGCGGTTGGCGCGGGCGATCCTCTGCTGAGTCGCCAGACGCTTCTGCTCGCGCCGGGAAAGTTCGTCATTCCCGGCTGACTCCTCCGGGCGGGCGTTCAAAGGTGTTCCTCCGGCCACCAAACCGGCACGCTCGGAGAGGTTCTGATTTTTCTGGAGATAATAATCATAACCGCCGGCGTATGGTGTCAGATGTCCGGCATGGATATGAAGCACCTTCTTTGCCAAACGGCGGATGAAATTGACATCGTGGCTGATAAAAACAAGGGTCCCCTGGTACTGCTCCAGCGCGTCTATCAGGACATCACAGCTGGCGATATCCAGGTGGATGGTCGGTTCATCCATCAGGAGCAAATTCGGCGGCGACAAAAGCAGTTTGACCAGCGAAAGACGGGATTTCTCACCGCCGGAAAGGACGGAAACTTTTTTGAAAACGTCATCATCCTTGAAAAGAAAACTGCCCAGGATCGTGCGCACCGTCAGTTCCAGCGGCGGCTCCGGGATGCTCATGGCCTCCTCCAGAACGGTATTCGACGGCGTGAGCATATCGATGCGGTTCTGACTATAGTAACCGCAGCTGACCTTCAGCCCCAGACGGCGTTCTCCCTGCTGTACCGGCAGGACACCGGCCAGAAGTTTGAGCAAGGTAGATTTGCCTGCACCATTGGGACCAATAAAAACGATCCGCTCCCCGCGTTCGATCTCCAGATCAATGCCGCTGTAAACCTTCAGATCGCCATAGGCATGATGGACACCATGCAGTGTGATGACGCTCTGGCCGCTGCGTTCGGGCTGAGGAAACTCGATGTGCATCTGCTGTTCCGCGCCTTCCGGTGCTTCCACCAGTTCCATGCGCTCTATCTGTTTGAGCTTGCTCTGCGCCTGGGATGCCTTGGTGGCCTTGGCACCGAAGCGATCCACAAAACGCTGCAAAGTCGCGATCTGCTGCTGCTGATTGCGGTAGGCGGCCCACTGCTGAGCTTCCCGTTCGGCACGTTGGCGGCAGTAGTCATCATAATTGCCCCGGTAGCGCTGGAGACGGCTGTTGCGTATCTCCATGATGCTGCCGCGCCCTTCACTGCCCAGAAGCGCGTTCAAAAAGGAACGGTCGTGCGAAATCACAAAAACAGCGCCGGGATAGCTCCGCAAGTAATTCTGAAACCAGATCAGCGTCTCCAGATCCAGGTGATTTGTCGGTTCATCCAAAATGAGCAGATCCGGCTCCATCACCAGCAGACGCGCGATGTGGGAACGCATCACCCAGCCGCCGCTGAGGGCGCTCACCAGCTTGAAAAAATCGCTCTCCCGAAAGGCCAGCCCTTTCAATATCTTCGCGGCCTTGGGTTCCATTTCATAACCGCCCAGTTCTTTATATCGGGCGCAGGCGGCACGGTATTCCTCCGAATCAGTCTGACCGGCACGCTCCAATTCGCTCAGCACACGGCGCAGTTTGGAATGTTCCACCGTCACGCCCACGGCGATCTCCATCACAGTACGATCATCAGCTTCGCCAGCTTCCTGAGGCAGAAAACCGAGACGTGTTCCCCGGTTCAGTGAGATGGTGCCGCTGTCCGATTCTTCCAATCCCAGAATGATATCGAACAAGGTGGATTTGCCCACACCATTCGCGCCGACCAGCGCCGCCCGATCGCCTTTGACGATGCTGAAACTGACATTGTCAAATAATACGCGCGCTCCATACGACTTGCTGATGTTGGAAACGGAAAGCATTTCTGTATCTATTCGCCCTTAATGTAAAGTGTATGCGTCTGCACCGCTTTGCCGGTCAAGACCAGTCGCGGTCCCCGTCTCAACGTCCGAAATGAGGGCGCACATAATCCACGCAGATCGTCTGTCGCCTTATGAAATTCGGCGATGCTCTCCGGTATAAAGCAGTCTATCTCCTCCCAGTCATCGCCCACGGTCAGAGTGATCACTGCGCCTTCGGAACGGATAACCTTGAACACACGTTCACTGACTCGCTCGACCCGGCACTCTGGGGCAAACTGCCAGCAGGTTTCCAGTGCGGATACTTCCGATCCGTCCGCATCCGGCGCAAAAACGTCCTCGATCTTCCATGTGTTTTCTATGGGGATCATGATGATACGGCGTGTCATCGTTCCATTCGGCAGCTTCAAAGTTCCCTCCATGCAGAGATCCGATTCTTTGCAGAACACGGGTTTCTCATGGATCTCGCCCCACAGAAACGGTCCTTTGCGCGCCGGATAGGATGTGCCTTTCAGATGCGGACCGTTGTGGGCTTCCCAGCTGGCCAGATAGCGACGAGCCGCCGCGTCTCCGTAATAAGCGCCGGTGCCGGGATCGACCAGAAACGCGAACTCACGATACCAAAGTGAAAAGTGGAGCGCGTCCAAATGGCCATGAGCCGCCGTGCGCAGATACCCCAGCGGAGACAGATCCCAGCGCCCCATCCAAATGCCCTGCCAGCAGGTAGCGATGCCGGTGTCCGGGAAATAGAGCCAGCCGTTGCCCTGATCCTCACAGGAAGGCTTGCCGTTCTCTGACATCGGCGGCGGATCCCCCAGCCAGTACTTGATCAGAGTCGTGTTGTCGGCAGATTCCATCCAGCGCACCCACTCCTGCGCGATTTGATTTTCACGCTCCCAGAACGGTGTCACGAACGCGTCATCGGAATCTCCGTAGTCCCAGGGCTCGCGCCGGGTTTGAGTGATGACAAAAAAGTCCGCCGCGCGCTGCAGCCGTTCATAGACTTCCGGGCGAACTATACGGCCGCCCTGTTTCAAGGCCAGATAACTTTGCCAGCAGAGTTCAAAAGAAAAAAGATGGTAGTTGAGAGCCTGCTCACGGTTGCCGCCATCGGGCGCGAATTGCTTCAGTACTTCCGCCTCCCATAGCGTCTGTATCTCATCAAGCGGAGCCGCCCAGCGTTCCAGCTGAGGCCAGCGTGACAGGGCACATATCAGCCCGGCCAGCTCGCCCAGCAGATGATTGTTGGCGGATGAACCAAAACTCTTATACCTCCAGACGAACCAGACGTGAGCAGGTAAAACCATCCGTCCCAGCTTGCTCAGCGAAGTATCCACTTCCTCACTGATATCGCCCAGGATCGTCTTGGATGCCGTGGCGCGGGTCAGCGCGTCGATCCAGCAGTAATTGATCAGACGCAGTCCCCCTTCCAGCGCGCTGGTCCAGTTATAACCGGTCATCAGCGGATTCTGTTTCGCCCAGTGGTACACGCGTCGGATGGCCGTTTTCATCGTCCAGCGGTCATTCAGGATGTATGCCTCCTGCGCCAGCCGCGCCAAATGCGTCCAACGGTTGATCTCCCAGATCATTTTGACATCAGCCCCATCGGGCAGTTTGCGGTGGTTCAGATGAGTGGAACTTCTGATCGTCTTCAGATCCACATCGGCCAGATAGTCCTTTTGCCACAGCGGATGGTGATCTACCTTCAAAGTGATCTCCCTGAAAACCGTCCATGAACCTGACAGGATGCGGTCGGAATCAAAGCGCAGCGCGTTCTTGAGTTCGTCCGGTGCCTGCTCCGATGGCGGCAGATGCGGAAAGGAATCCGGCTTCGGCTCCAGGCTGACCGCGTTCAGTCGAAAATCCGGCACCGTCCACCAATCTTTNNGGCGGAGCTGCTGACGCAGACGCTCCTTGCGTTCCGCCTTGTCCATCGCCTTCCAGCGATCTATGTACCACTTTAAACCCGCCATGAATCCAATCTGTTTTAAAATTTTATTAATCTAATTGTGTGAACTGAAGATCATACAGCCGTTTGTAAACACCGCCATTCTTCAGCAGTTCCTCATGTGTTCCCGATTCCACGATCCGTCCCCGATCCAAAACCAGGATCACATCCGAATCATAAATAGTAGAAAGCCTGTGAGCGATACTGACGCTGGTGCGTCCCTTCAAAAGCTCTTCCAATGCCGCCTGAACGATACGTTCGGATTTTGTATCCAGTGCGCTGGTTGCTTCGTCCAGCAGCAGGATCGGCGCGTCTCTCAGCAAGGCGCGCGCGATTGCCAAACGCTGACGTTGGCCGCCGCTCAGCATCACGCCACGCTCACCCACATGTGTTTCGTAGCCGTCCGGTTTCTGCAAAATAAATTCTTCCGCCAGTGCCAGCTTAGCTACCTTTTGGATCTCCTCAAAACTCGCGCCTTCTTTTCCATAGGCAATGTTATTGAGGATCGTATCATCAAACAAAAAAGTATCCTGAGTAACGATCGCCATCTTCTCATGCAGATCGTGTGTCGTTACCTCCCGGATATCTGTTCCGCCGATCGTAATACGTCCCGTTGTGGGATCATAAAAACGCAGGATCAAATGCAGAAGTGTACTCTTGCCGGAACCCGTCGCACCCACCAGCGCGATACGCTGTCCCGGTTTGATGGTCAGATTGATATCCGATAAAACCATGCGGTCACCATAGCTAAAGGAGACATGATCGAAAACGATCTCCATATCCTGCGAGGATAATTTCTTCGGGTGTACCGGCTCCGGCACATCTGTCTTGACCTCCAGCAACTCATAGATGCGGTCACTGGCCGCCGCTGCCTGAGCCAGTTCCGAGTAAATCTTGCTCAGCGATTTGATAGGCTGATACATGAGGAAAAAGCTGCCGATGAACGCCAGAAAATCCGCCGGCGACATTTCTATTTTCCCCATCAGTTTGATATAGACCAAAACCAGCGCCGCACCGATCGCCCCCAGTATCTCAATGAGGATACTAGGCATTTCATCCGCTCTGACTTGACGCATTCTCAAGCTGACCTGCTCACGCGAATTTTTCCGGAATTTCTCATTCACCACATTTTCCAGATTATAGGATTTGATGATGCGTATCCCGCTAAACGCCTCCTGCATGATCTTGCCCAGCGAAGCCAGCATATTCTGTAAACTAACTGTCGCTTTGCGGATCTTGATCGCGTAAATGCGGATCGGCACCACACATAATGGAAATATGATCAACGTCACTCCGGTCAGTGTAGGATAATTATACAGCAAATATGCCGCCAGTGAAATGACTGTGATCGGATCCCTGACGATCGTCGGCACAGCGTGTGTGATCGAATTCTGGATGCTTTGTGTGTCATTAAAAACACGGGAGATCAATTCACCACTGTTGCCCTTGGTGTGAAAATGGATAGAGTGCGACATGAAATGTTCAAAAAGCCGGTTGCGCAAATTCATCACACCGCGCGTTCCAACCCACTTGATCATGTACACATTGATATAGGTGCAAACTCCCTTGAGGATCATCACACAGGGAATGCTGGCGATGATCAGTAGCAGTCCGGCTGTGGGAACAGCCCCTTCCCCCCTTGGCAGATAATCCGCGATCTTTTGGATCAGATCCTGCACAAACTGCGGCGCCATCTCGATCTGTGTTGACATCGGCACATCATACTGTGAGGGGAAAATGACACTGACCGCGAGCTTGATCGTGATCATCAATAGCGGCACCACTAATCCGCTCAGTACGCCAAACACGATGCCCAGCACCAGCCGCCTTTTATAGCAGCTGATCAATCCCCAAATCCTTTTGAGCAATATTCTCATTTTGTTATTCGTTACCCTTGAAAATTCGATTTCAGTTTGTTCATGACCTCATCCATTATCCGGCGGTAATCCTCCCGGGCACAGTCATGCACTTTTCTCCAGCGGTGATATTCTTCATAAAACCGCTCACAGCATAGAACGGGCGAGATTCCCTTTCTGCTCAGTACGGCATAAATGCTTTTCAATATCTCCCAAAATTCATTATATATATATTTTAGCGGGATCTCTCCGTTATATACTTTGGCATCCAAAAAATCACAAAGTCCAAAGCACTCATTCCCCTGCTCATCCGTGCGCTGATAGATATTATCAAAGTGGAAATCACGGTGTGTGACTCCGGACGAGTGCATTTTCCCCATCATTTCTGCCAGTACCGGGATCATGCCGTTCAATTTCGATTCCGGGTCGCTTTCCTCACTCAACACCTGATTCAGGGTCCGCAAGTTCGGAAGATAATTCGTCACCATATATTCCGACTTTAGAAATGGCCCTTTACGTTTTTCCTCAATAAAGAGATCAGAAGGAATATCCATCCCTGCCCGACGCATCCGTTCTCCGGCGATCGCCCCCCGGATTGATCCGGCAAATCGAAACAAATAATGAGCACCATACTCCCTGTTTTTCCGCATGACTCGCTTGATGAATACCTCTCCCAACATCCCTTCCAATCGGGTTTTCACACTGGTAACGATCCGGTAACTTTGCGAAGAATGCCGCAGGACTTCCCCTTTGTCGAAGATATCATCCAGGCGCGAATCCAACACCGCTTCCTTGATCCTCTCCGCATCGGCTCCGTCAAAAAAAAGACGAAAACACCCCTTGGATGCCGAGACTTCAGCACCGGCATTCCGGATATACTCCAGGAGCGCTTTTCTTTCAGGGAACGGTATCTTTCGCCAATCCATATCACGATGTCCTTTGACTATGTATTGAATCTCTGGCAAAACTCAGTTTCAGTCTGTTTATCATTTCATCAATATCTATCTTGTAGTCCATCTTTGAAATGTGATGATTCTTTATTTCTCGCTCATACGTACCATAGAAACTTTGGATGTAATGATCCGAGGAAACTTTTTTGATATACGAGTTCTCTATGATATTCCCGATCATTCTCTGGATATCATTATATACATATTTCTGCGGTATCGTTTTGGGAAAAAACCTCGCACCCAAAAAATCACAAAGACCGTAAGAATCTGCCGGACTTCTATCCTGAGATCCTTCTTCGCATACATAGATGTTTTCCAGATGGAAATCACGGTGCGCCACATCTGCCAAATGCATCCGTGCCGCCAGCTCTCCGATCCGAGTAAAAATCCCATTCAGCGTTTCCTCCCGGTCTTCATCCATAAAAATATCGTGCGCCGTTTTCATGACCGGGATAAAATGGAACAAAAGATACTCATTTTCCAGAAAGATACCCCGCCGTTTTTCTCCCACCAGAATAATTTGAGGCACTGTGATCCCGGCCGCCTGTAAACGCTTGGCTACAATCTCACCACGAATAGAAGTCCCGTAACGAAAGAAATTATGGAGCCAGTACAGTGGTGATTTTCTATAGATTTTTTTGATAAAATAAACACTCCCGTTTTCAGATTCTACTTTCAGACTTTGAATAAACCTGTAGCTTTGAGAAGAGGTGTGAATCACTTTTCCCCGGTTTTGGACTTCGTCCATGGATCCCTTCAAAACGGCTTCCTTCACTTCATTCTGATCGGCTCCGGGAAAAAGAAGGAAAAAGCACCCTTTTTGAACCAGTACTTCGGCTCCGGTATCTTTGATACAATCCAAGAGTGCTTTTCTTCCTGAAAACGGGATTTTTCGCCAATCCATATCTGACGACTTCTTTTAGAGCGTCAGCTCACCGAGTGGAGCTAGATCGTGATGATCTGGCCGGTTTGCACCGATTTCTCTTCGGCTTCGCAAACACGCAGAGAATTTACTCCGTCCTGCGGAGTCAGTATGGACGGCTTGGTTCCCTTGTCCACTGCTTCGGCGACATGGCGCAGTTCACCCACATAACCATCATCACCTTCCGGACGGATCACCAGCGCGGGCTGTCCCGGTTCATACAGCTTCAGGGCGTCCGCGCCGCGGGTAGTATCCATCTCCAGCGTCGCTTTCTCAAAGTTGACTGTGAACCCGGCCGCGAAACCGAATCCCTTCACCATAGCCCAGCTGCCTTCCGCTGTCACCACAGCGCCATTCTCATAAATGTAGTTGGCCATCACATGATCCACCGCGCCGCTGGCATAAGTCGCGCCGCGCGCGAAGACCGCCTTGGGCATCCCGAAGCAGTACAGTACAAAGTCCAGATCATGCACGTGCAGATCATACAGGGCACCGCCGGATTCCTGTCCCTTGAGGAAGCTGGAAACACCCCAGCCTGGTGCCTCGGACACACGACGGAAACGCGCCGCCACTACCTTTCCATAACGACCGTCATCGATCAGCCGTTTCAAATAGCTCCATTCCGGGAAGAAGCGCACACATTGAGCCGGCATCAGTATTTTGCCACTCTCTTCCGCGACCGCTTTCATCTCCAGCGTCTGAGCCAGTGTACGAGCCATTGGCTTCTCGCAGATCACATTCTTGCCCGCTTTCAGCGCGGCGATGCTCACATCTTTGTGCGCCATCGTCGGCAAGCATATATCCACCAGGTCGATCTCCGGATTGCTCAGCAGCTCTTCCACTTTCTGAACGACCTTTGTTTGTTTATAGTCGATCTTCAGACCTTCTCCGGAACCCAGGTTCCCGGCAAACAGTTTGGATAGGTCACCATCCTCCGGCAGAGGACGGGCTTCGCAAACCATCGTTACATTCGCATTCGCCACCTTTTTCCAGGCGCGAAAATGGGTCATTCCCATGAACCCTAAACCGATAATTCCAACTTTTACCATATTATTGAATCTTTTCTTGTTTTTATTGGATCTCAGCCATCAGCTTCTCTGCCAGCTGACGACCTGCGTTTAAATCAATGATGCGCTGATCTCCCGCCTCACGTTCCAGCGAAAAATCACCGTTGAAACCGATTTGATTAAGTTTAGTGAAGAATTGTTTCCAATCCACTTCACCTGTTCCCACGGCCACTTCCGTTCCCCAGGTTCCGGGAACCTTGGTGCGTGTCGCATCTTTCAGGTGACACTGCACGATATACCCGGACAAGGTATCGATCACCTTGATGGGATCGCCGTTACCATAGAGCAATATGTTGGCCGGATCATAATTCACCCGGACATTCGGACAGTTCAGTGAATCCAGGAACATCTTCAAATGCGGCGCTGTTTCCTGACCGGTCTCCAGTCCCAGATTCATACCGTTGTCCCGAAACAGTTCACTCAGCTGCAGCATCCGATCCCGCAGTTTATTATAACTGGGATCTTCCGGCTCATGCGGAACAAATCCGGCATGGAATGTCACTAGTTTGATGTTGAATTCTTTCGCTACTTCCACGATTTTCTGGAAGTGCACCCAATTCGCTTCCCAGTTTGCGTCGGGAACGATCCCGCCCGTGCGGCGGATGGATTCCAGCGATGTATAATCCTCGCCGATCGTTTCCGCCATTCCGGAAATCACCTGGATCCCCGCATTTTTGAACATATCCGCCAGTCCTTTCCAGGCTTCCGGATCCTTGACCAGCGGCGAGAGCGCCAGCTGGACATAATGAACGCCCACTTTTTGGATTCGTTCCACCAATTCTTTCGCGTTTGTGGCCTGCAAAGACCAACTGCACACTGCTAAACGGTTTTTCATATCTATAATATCTTATAAACTCCAAAGGGATACAAAATGTATCCCCTTGAATATTCAAAATCAGCTATGCTCCTAACGCGGCCAGCGCATCCTGTGACTGTTTCTGTTTCTGCTGCCATTCGGTCAGGCGCTTCCGGTTTTCTTCCAGTACCGCAGCCGGAGCCTTCTGCGAGAAGTTCGGATTGTTCAAACGGTCTTCGATCCGCTTGATCTCCACCTCGCATTTTTCCAGAAGCTTCTTCAGCTTCACGCGTTCCGCTTCCACATCGATCAGTCCGTCCATCGGCAGATAGACCTCGCCCAAAGCGTTGCGTCCGGACGGAGTCCCTTTGGCCGGTTCATAATCCTCGGCTACTTCCAGCGGATCCGCGTTCAGCAGTGTCTTGATGACATTCAGATCGCGGGTGTCGAATTTCTCCAGCGGCTTGAGAACGAACTTCACCTTCTTATTGGACGGGATATTCCCTTCGCGGCGCAGATTGCGTCCCTGCACCACCAGGTCATACTTGGCTTCCGTAAACTTCAGCACCTGCTCATTCAGACCGTAATAATCACAGAAATCCTTATCGAACGGTTTCGGCCAAGGCGCGTTCATGATCGTCTTGCCGCCCTGGTTCTCCGGCATATCCTTGCTATAGCCCATTCCCTGCCACAGTTCCTCTGTAATGAACGGCAGAAGCGGATGGAATATCCTCAGCGTATTGCTTAGGATAAAATCGATCACGGCCACAGTGTTGGCCTTCAGTTTCTCGTCACCGCTGTTCAACGATGCCTTAGCGGCCTCTACATACCAGTCGCAGTACTCATTCCAGAAGAAACGGTACAATACATGGACGGCCTCCGCGTAGTTGTAATCATCAAAAGCTTTGTTGACCTCGCGGATGCACGTATCCAGACGCGACAAGATCCACTTGTCATCACCAGTCAGCAGTGCCGGGTTTATCTCGCCTTCGACTTCGCCGCCCTGCATCTGACGGAAACGGCAGGCGTTCCACAGTTTGTTGCAGAAATTGCGGCCCAGTTCCACCTGCTGCTCATCAAACAGCAGATCTTGTCCCAGCGGTGCCGCGCGCATCACACCCATGCGGACCGCGTCCGCGCCGAAACGCGCGATCAGATCCAGCGGATCGGGTGAATTGCCCAAAGACTTCGACATCTTGCGGCCCAGCTTGTCACGGACGATACCCGTCAGATAAACATCCTTGAACGGTTTCTGACCGATAAACTCGAAACCGGCCATGATCATGCGCGCCACCCAGAAGAAGAGGATCTCCGGCGCGGTCACCAGCACTGTTGTCGGATAAAACTTCTTGAAGGTCGCTTCGTCCATCGTGGCGAACGGCCACAGCCAACTGGAGAACCAGGTATCCAGCACATCGTGATCCTGCTCCCAGCCTTCACCGGGGGATGTCACCTGACAGCGCATCTCGCCGTCCTTGTACCAGACCGGGATCCTGTGTCCCCACCAGAGCTGNNCGGCTGATGCACCAGTCCTGGATATTGACCATCCAATGTTCAAACACTTTGGCCCAGCGGGACGGATAAAACTTCAGCTCGCCGCTGTTGACCACATCGCGGGCCTGTTTCTGGCTCGGATAACGCAAAAACCACTGCTCGGACAAACGAGGCTCGATCGGCACATCCGCGCGTTCGCTGTAGCCCACATTGTTCTGGTAAGGCTCTTCCTTCACCATCGCGCCCAGACTGGTCAGCACTTCCACGCTCTTCTTGCGTGCCACGGAACGATCCAGACCTTTCAGATCATTGCCGGCCAGCTCGCCCATCGTCGCGTCCGCGTTGATCACTTCGATGAACGGCAGATGATGACGCTTGCCAATCTCAAAGTCCACCTTGTCGTGCGCCGGGGTCACCTTCAGCACGCCCGTGCCGAACTCAAATTCTACAGCCTCATCTCCCACGATCGGGATCAGCTTCTGCTCGCGCGGCAGCTCCACCGGGATCGGACGGATCACATGTTTGCCAATGAAACGGCTGAAACGCTCATNNTTCACCGCCACCGCCGTATCGCCGGGGATCGTTTCCGGACGTGTCGTCGCGATCGTCAGGAATGTACCGGGCTCTTCCGCCACTTCCACCTGGAAGTAATACAGCTTGCCGTTCTGAGGCTTCATGATCACCTCTTCATCAGACAACGCTGTCAGCGAGACCGGACACCAGTTCACCATCCGCTTGCCTTTATAAATAAGACCTTTATTGTAAAGATCCACAAAAACCTCGGCCACTTTCTTGGAATAGCGCTCGTCCATCGTAAAGCGCTCGCGTGTCCAGTCGCAGGAACAGCCCAGCTTCTTCAGCTGATTGATGATGATGCCGCCGTGCTTTTCTTTCCATTTCCAAACGCGCTCCACAAACTTCTCGCGGCCCAGGTCATGACGCGTCAGATGTTCTTCTTTCTTCAGACGCTTTTCGACCACCACCTGAGTGGCAATACCCGCGTGATCTGTTCCCGGCAGCCACAAAACCTCAAAACCCTGCATACGGGCACGGCGGGCCAGAATATCCTGGATCGTATTGTTCAGCACGTGTCCCAAGTGAAGGATGCCCGTCACATTCGGCGGCGGGATCACCATCGAAAAAGCGGGCTTGCTGGATGCCGCGTCCGCGGTAAAACATCCCTCTTTGTTCCAAAAATCATACCACTTAGCCTCCACACTCTGGGGCTCATACGCTTTAGGTATCTCTGTCATGTCTATTCTCTTTAAAATTCTGCGTTACTCCGAAAAGCAGCGCGGCCGTCCTTAGTCTATCCTCCTTTACCGCAAAAAACAACCCTATAAAAGCGCTCTCCGCTTGAAAACCTTCTCCGATCCCGTTATTCTTCTTGGGAAACCCGACCACTGAATCGGGAACCGTAAACAAACTTGATCGCGCTATGAATACGACTTTGACAAACAGCCCTCTTTCCCGCGCACGCGCCGCCGAGATCCTGAACGCGCTGACTTCCTCTCATATCCTGGTCATTGGCGACATCATCCTCGACCGCTACATCTGGGGCAATGTTCAGCGTATCAGCCCGGAAGCTCCTGTCCCCATTGTACATATCAATAAAGAGACCTCCGTTCCCGGCGGTGCCGCTAATGTGGCCCGCAACCTGGCAGAGCTCCGTGTTCCCGTCACTCTGGCCGGTGCTGTCGGTCGTGACGAGATGGGAGCCTGTGTCAAACGTCTTCTGGAACAAAACAAAGTCCAAACCAACATTTTACAGGAGATTTTGGACTATCCCACTTCTACCAAGACCCGCATCCTGGCCTCACGGCAGCAGCTCCTTCGTCTCGACGCGGAAGCCCCTCTCTCTCTGGATCCTTTGACCTTGGAGCAAGCCAAAGCGAATATCCTTCGGGTCCTACCTCAAGTCCGGGCCGTCATTGTCGCGGATTATAACAAAGGTCTTATCAATCAGGAATTTCTCGACTTTATTAAAACTCAGTGCGCACAACACAAGATCTGGCTGAGCATGGATCCCAAGCCCTCCCACCTGCTGGACCTCAGCGGTGTAAATTTGATCACGCCCAACCGCAAAGAAGCCTTTGAACTGGCACAGATCCCCGACACAGCCTCGTCCGCGCAGCCTCCGCTTCAGGACACAAAACTCCTCCAGGTGGCACAGATCCTTCTTCGGAACTGCGCACCGGCTAATATTCTTATTACCCTCGGCGAACACGGAATGCTCCTCTGTCGTCAGGATCAGCCGCCGATCCACATACCCACCTTTGCCAGAGAAGTTTTTGACGTTTCCGGCGCGGGAGATACCGTTATTGCCGCTCTGACCGCCGCCATCACGACCGGAGCCTCTCTGCAGGAAGCCGCCATCCTGGCCAACCATGCCGCCGGAGTCGTTGTCGCCAAAGTCGGCACCGCGACCGCAAACCCCGAAGAGATATTGGAAATCCTTCCACAAGAATAAAAAACATGAGACCTGCCGTTTTTCTGGATCGTGATGGTACCATCAACGAAGATCTGCATTACCTGCATGAACCGGAGAAAGTTATCCTCTGTCCTCATGCCGGAGAGGCACTCCAGCGACTCCAACAGGCCGGTTATGCGCTCATCGTCATCACCAACCAGTCCGGGGTAGGCCGCGGCTACTTTCCCATCGAAGACGTTCACGCCGTCAACGACCGACTCTCCGACATCCTTCAGCCCTGGGGCGTTCAGATCCTCAAATACTACATCGCTCCCGAAGCTCCCGACCAGCCCTCCATCGGACGCAAGCCTCAGCCCGCCTTCATCTTCCAGGCCAGAGACGAATTCGACTTGGACCTCGCCCGATCCTACTTCATCGGCGACAAACAAGTGGACCTCCAAACCGGCTGGAACGCCGGACTCAAAGCCTCCATCCTCGTCCGCACCGGCAAAGGCCGCCGCGAAGAGCAAACCTATCCCGAACTTTCCCAAAAAGCCTGTATCTGCGACCACCTGCTGGAAGCCGCGCACTGCATCCTTTCCTCAAAAACGACTTGACCAGCAAAAGGATGATTTTCATAATCTATTGAAAATAAAGAAATAAAAAAATTCACGCCACACCATCCTCAAAAAAACTCAATAAACCTCAACGAAAAGAGTTGTTTTTTTCGCCGCACCCCGCTACTATCAACTCCGTCAGCTCTTCATGAGCTGTCCGACTTGGTCGGGGCGTAGCGTAGCCTGGCTAGCGCGTCTGAATGGGGTTCAGAAGGTCGAGAGTTCGAATCTCTCCGCCCCGACCATTTTGTTGTCTTTTTTTGGCTCATTCCTCTACTGATTATCAAATACTTACAAAGATTTTCTCTATTTTTCACAAAAAATCCGCCTCGTGTCATTATGTGTCAAAAAGTGGGTTTTTATGTCAAAAATCAGAAACAAATTCAGAAACAAAATCAGAAACACTTTTTATTTACCGGGAGCCCGACATGCCTCACATGCCAAAACAAAAACTGCTTTTAGACACTGTTTTGTTTTATTTGTCCGCAGAGTAACTCTCTGAATAACCGCCCCTCCGAAGAGGCAAATTTCCACAAGAAATGCCCCCAAACCATTCCTATTATCCCCTCTTTTCAATCAATTCCACACTCAAAACACACCCTTTTTCACATCAAAAGGGCCCCAATTCCCACCCTATAGCAGGAAATTTTGCCCCTATACTCCCCATTTAAGATAAGAAAATTTCTGAAAAATCATTAGAAACTCTCATTCTTAAATGGCAATTCTGAGACAATTCAAAAAAATTTAAAAAATTTTAAGGGATACCCCTATAGATGTCCTATCCCCTAGGATAAAATTTTTCGCGTCTGGAGTGTTACCTCTTGACAAGAAAACAGCGTTTTTATATTGTACGGCTTGAGGTTATCAATGTGATAAGCAATTAAAAGCAGAACAAGAAAAATGTGTGAATATATAGCTCATATTAAAGGGAATAGAGTTCAAACCTGTACGGAACACTGCAGGCAAACGGGAGAATATACAGCATCCTTGTTAAAACCTCTTGGACTGGAGAAAACAGGTTATATTTGCGGAATCACTCATGACTGTGGAAAATTCACGCAAGAGTTTCTTGATTATATCAACGCAGCTGCTAATGGGGAAGATGTTATAAGAGGAGAAGTTATACATACATTTGCTGCTGTTCGTTTATTTTTGAATCAACACAGTTTATTTAACGAACATGCACAAGATGCTGATGAAAACAGAAATACGGTATGTGAAGTCCTTGCCTGTGCCGTAGGAAGTCATCATGGTCAATTTGATTGTTTTGATCCCAATCATAACTGTGGCTTTTCTCATAGATATGAAACACAGCCTGAATATGATACACAAGCCATAGAACATTTTTTTGATCAAACTATTTCAAAGGAAGATTTCAACAATTTATTTTCTGAAGCAGAAAAAGAAATCTGTAACAAATTTGAAGAATTGGCAACATTATCTGAGTATAACAATGAAATTTATTTTCATGTTGGATTGTTAGTCAGATTGATCCAATCAGCCCTCATTGATAGCGATCGCCGAGATACCGCCGAATTCAGTGAAGACCTTAAATATCCTGAAATTGGTAATATAGAAGAAATATGGTCAAACAGTCTTGAGTCATTAGAAAATAGACTTAATTCTTTCAATTCATGCACTCCTATCTGCAAAGCCAGAAGTGAAATATCCAATCTATGTAAACAAAACGCTGAGAAAGCAGAGGGTATCTATCGCCTGAATTTGCCTACCGGTGCCGGTAAAACACTATCTGGATTGAGATTTGCTTTAGCTCATGCAAAGACGCATAAAAAAGACAGAATTTTTTGCATTACTCCTCTTCTCAGCATCTTAGACCAAAACGCACAGGAAATTCGCAAGTCCATCAATAATGACGGCATTATTTTAGAGCATCATTCAAACATTATCACTGAATCAATGGATATTGATGAATTAGATGAATATGAGTATTATACAGAAACATGGAATGCCCCTATCATCCTGACAACACTTGTCCAGTTTTTAAACGCTCTGTTCTCCGGGAAAACATCATCTATCCGCAGGTTTCATTCTCTTTGTAATAGTGTTGTGATTATTGATGAAGTTCAAACTGTTCCTAACAAAATGCTTACACTCTTTAACCTGGCATTGAATTTTCTCGCAAAGATATGTCATGTCACCTTTGTACTTTGTTCGGCCACACAACCATGTCTTGAAGCAACAACCCACCCATTGATGGAAACACCCCAAGACATTATAACACCCAAGGAACTGGAAAAATATAAGGATATTTTCGCCAGAACCAAAATTGAACGAGCTGAGAACCTATCCCTTGAACAAATTCCGGAATTTCTCGAAGAACAAATCAAAGATTGCTCAAGTCTGCTGATTGTTTGTAACAAGAAAAAGGAATCAGAATACCTATACAGTCAACTTTCTGCAAAGAATTACAAACGTTTTCATCTATCTGCGTCTATGTGCATGGCTCATAGAAAAAAGGTACTGGAACAAATCAAAGAATGCCTGAAAAAGAACGAGAAAGTGATTTGTGTTTCAACTCAAGTCATTGAAGCAGGAGTTGATATCTCTTTTGCGAAAGCGATCCGCTTGTCCGCGGGGATTGACAGTATCGTGCAAACTGCCGGAAGATGCAACCGAAACGGGGAAAGTAAAGAACTTGCACCCGTTTACATACTTAATTGTACGGATGAAAATTTGGAATACCTCAGAGAAATACAAATGGCTAAAGATGCCACAGAGGAGTTATTGGCAGAATATGCTCAACACCCAGATCAATACAACAATGATATAAGTTCTACAGAATCTATCAATTATTACTATGAAAGATTGTATAATGGCATGAATCAAAACTATCAGGATTTTTATTCTGATGATGTTAGACAAACAATCTATTCATTATTATCTGAAAACGATGGCTACAGAGACGATAACGCGTTACCACTCTATGTAGGACAGGCTTTTAAAACAGCTGGTAGAGCCTTTAAAGTTTTTGATACTGAACAACAAAGTATCATTGTCCCTTATGAAGAAGGAGAAGAGATAATCAATGAATTACAAGCTGAAGGAATCGAATATGATCCTAAACGCATGAGATCCCTTCTCAATAGAGCAAAACCTTATACAATCTCTGTTTTCTTAGAACAACTGGGGGATGATGTCATTTATAAAGTATGTGATGGAAAAGTGAATATTTTAAGCCCAGAATGCTATGACGAAAACACAGGTTTAACAAGACAAAATGGAAATTTATGGAACACCCTAATATTGTAGAATTTCAGGTAACCGGAATGTATGCATTGTTTTCCGATCCTATAACACGTATAGGCGGAGAAAAGTGCAGCTATCAAATTCCGACTTATGAAGCCCTGAAAGGCATCCTTGCATCAGTGTACTGGAAACCAACGATCATCTGGTATATTGATAAAGTTCGAGTAATGAATCAGATTCAAACCGAAACCAAAGGAATCCGTCCAATCAAGTATAGCGAAGGAGGCAATAACCTCTCTTACTATACATATCTAAAAGATTGCAAGTATCAGGTACAAGCACATTTTGAATGGAATGAGAATCGTCCTGATCTGAAAGAAGATCGTAATAAAAATAAACATCTTAGCATAGCTAAACGCATGATTGAAAAAGGTGGCCGTAGAGACATATTTCTGGGAACACGGGAATGCCAAGGTTATGTAGAACCCTGTAAATTCGGTAATGAAAAAGGCTATTACGATGACTTAGCTGAATTGGGATTCGGATTAATGTATCATGGAATCACTTATCCTGATGAAGCATATTCGAAAGAAACTAAAGAAAAAATGACAGTTAATTTCTGGAACCCCATTATGAAAAAAGGAATTATTGAATTTCCAAGACCTGAAAGCTGTCCTTACCATAAAACAATTCGCAGTATGCAGATGAAGCTATTTGAAGATCAAACAAATTTCATTGGTCTGAAAGAATTTGAGGAGGATAAATAATATGGGACTTTTTCAAAAAGCTGTAGAAACTTATGATGCCATGGTAAAAGACCATGCGGGTGACTACAAAGAAGGTCAGAAAGAACCTTTAGCTCCTATTGGTCATATCATTGCAAATGCAAAAATTCAAATTACAATAAATCAAAATGGCGAGTTTCAAGCGGCAATAAGAAATGAAGATAGAATTATTATCCCTGCTACTATAGAATCGGCAAATAGAACTAGCGGTATTGGAGCTCACCCTCTATGCGAGACTATAGCTTATATTTCTCCAAATGATCAGAAAAAACATCAATCTTATATTACTCAACTTTCTGCTTGGGAAGAATCGGAATTTTCTCATCCAATGCTGAAACCTATTTTGAGTTATGTTAATTCTGGCACTATTATCGATGATTTGGAAGAAGCCAATTTAATAAAAAACGAGAAAGATCTCGTTTGCTGGTGTGTTAATGGAATTGGTAGCGAAAGCGGGAATTGTTGGAAAAACAAAAATTTGATGAAAGCGTTTCAGGATTATTATATTCCTCAGATAGAAAAAAAATATGATTTTTGTATGATCTCTGGCGGAGAAAAAAAATTATTATGCACAACCCATATAAAAGGAATAGTTTCTCACTTTGGAAACGCAAAGCTAATATCATCAAATGACAACAAAAATTATACATACCGAGGTCGTTTCACAGATGATCAACAAGCTTGCACAGTAAGCTATGAATCATCACAAAAAGCTCATAACGCTCTGAAATGGTTAATTGCTAACGAAGGTGTGGTATATGGTGGTAGAACATTCCTTTGCTGGAATCCAAATGGTAAAAACATTCCAAAACCTAGAAATTCTATTTTATTTAAAAACGATAAGCCAGCTAAAACACCGACAGATTACAAAGAACAATTAAAAGATGCAATCGCTGGGTGGAAAAAAGAATTGCCTGCTAGAGAATGGGTAATAATTGCTGTTTTTGATGCACCAGCAAAAAAAAGTGGAAGACTTTCAATCAACTACTACAATGAATTGATGGGATCCGATTTTCTTGACAGATTAAAATATTGGGACGAAACTTGCTGTTGGTATCATTATCAAGGAATTTCATCGCCTACACTGAGACAAATCGCATCTTATGCATTTGGAACATTAAGAAGTAAAGGCGAAAAAACATCTGTTGAAATAGATGATAAAGTTTTAGGCCAACAAATACAAAGACTCCTAATGTGCAGAGTCGATAAAGCACTATTTCCATTTGATATTTTTCAAGCGCTTATCCAGAAAGCGTCTAACCTTCAGATTTACGAATCCAATGACAGAGAAAAGTTGTTATTCATAACATGTGCTGTCATCAAAAAATATAAATATGATCATTATAAGGAGACAATAGAAATGTCACTTGAATCAGATAGAAAAGATCGAAGTTACCAATATGGTAGATTGGTCGCTATATTGGAAAAGATCGAAAAAGATACATATAAGGCTGATGAAAAACGTGAATCAAACATCATACGACGTTTATCCACGTTTATTAAGACTCCATTAAAAGTATCCGCAGATATTATGACACAACTAAAAAGTGCATATTATCCACAATTATCTTCCCCATCACGCACGTTTTACGATAAACTGATTGGCGAGATAATGGAAATCATAGATCAATTAGGAGATAAAGATAATCCTTTGTCTGAAACATATATAATTGGCTATTACTTACAACAAAAAGAGTTATATAAATCAAATAAAAACAATACAAATAATACGGAGGAACAAAACAATGCCCAATAATAATAACAACGATAATAATACCCATCTGAGAAATAAAATAGATTTCATGCTTTTTATTTCCGTGACAAATGCAAATTGCAACGGTGATCCGCTTAATGGAAACCGTCCAAGAACAAACTATGACGGATATGGTGAAATATCTGATGTTTGTATCAAACGAAAAATTCGCAACCGTATGCAAGATTTAGGTAAGGAAATCTTTGTGCAATCTGAAGATAGAGCTACAGATGGGGCAACTAGTTTAAAAAAGAGATTTGAGACATTTAAAAATAAAACAGAAGAAGAATTTAACATAAAATTAAAAGAAGAGTTTAATAAAAAATTAGAAGAAGAGTTAAATAAAACGACAGATGAGAAATTAAAAAAAGAGCTAAAAAAGAAATTAGATAATGAGTTAAAAGAGAGATTAAAACAAGGTATTTCAAAAGATGAATTAGCAAAAGAAGGATGTAAAAAATGGTTGGATGTAAGAACATTTGGACAAGTTTTTGCATTTGGCAACGATGATAATACCGGTGTTTCCATCGGTATCAGAGGTCCCGTTTCCATACATATTGCAAACAGCATAGATTCTGTTGAAATATCATCTATGCAAATTACTAAAAGTGTAAATGGAGAAGACAATACGAACTCAAAAAAGTCTTCAGACACAATGGGAATGAAACATTTTGTACGATATGGATTATATCAGATCAAAGGTTCCATCAACGTTCAACTTGCTGAAAAAACAGGTTTTACTAAAGAAGATGCAGAAACTTTCAAACAATGTTTAAAAACCCTCTTCATTAATGATGAATCTTCTGCACGGCCAGCAGGATCTATGGAGGTCGAAAAAATCTATTGGTGGGAGCATAATTGCAAAACGGGTCAATACTCTACTGCAGATGTTCATCGTTCTGTAACTGCAGAAAGAAAAAATAAAGAAAAAATCCCAACATCATTTGATGATTATGAGATAAAGGAAAATAGTCTTACAGATTTGGAACCGGAAATAATTAAAAGTTCAGATTGCAACAAATAAAGATTAAAACAATGAATGCCTGAAACAAAATACGCGGAGTCGGACTATATGATGATCTCCGCGCTGCAGCACATTGCGGTTTGTCCGAGACAATGTGCCTTGATCCACAATGAAAGGGTATGGGAAGATAATCTTCTGACGGCACAAGGAGAGCTTCTCCACATCCGTGTGGACAATGGTGGAACAGAAAAACGGGGCGATCTGATTCAAGCCCGAACTGTTCGTCTGAATCATCCCGGCTTGGGGATCACGGGAATCGCGGATATGGTGGAATTCCGCCGGATCACGGATCCTCTTGACCCCAAAACGGGAGTCCGTATTGCCACCACGCTGCCTAATAAGCATAACTGGTGGATCCCCTGCCCCGTGGAATACAAACGCGGCAGGAGTAAAACAGATGACTGGGATCGTATACAGCTTTGTGCCCAAGTCCTTTGCCTGGAGTCCATGTACGAGTTGCGAATGGACCGGGCTGCGCTTTGGTACGATTCCACCAAAACCAGGGAATGGGTTTACATTGACTCGGAGCTGCGGGATAAGACACTGGAACTGGTCCGGCAAGCAAGGATATTGCTGGATTCCGGCAAAACACCACCTCCAGTCTATGACCGCAAACGCTGCAATGCCTGCTCCTTATATGAACAATGCCGGCCTAAAGATTATGCCCCCGACCATGCGGAAAAGTATTATGAAAACCTTTTTCACATCGTAGATCCATAATATGAAAAAACTCCTCAATACACTCTATGTGACAACACCAGAAGCCTGGGTACACCGTGACGGTGAAACTGTGGATATTCGCCTGCACGGAGAACGGCTGGGCAGGCTCCCCATCCATAATCTGGACAGCATTGTTTGTATGGGGCATGATGTCCTCATGTCGCCTGCACTGATGGAACTATGCGTTGAACACGGTGTGAGTATGGTCTATCTGAGTGAAAGTGGTCGTTTTCAAGCACGGGTGGAAGGTCCTGTCAGCGGAAATGTGCTCTTGAGAAAACAGCAATACAAAACATCTGAGAATGAACCGGCCGCGTTGGCGATCGCCAAAGCCTGTGTCGCCGCCAAAATCCAAAACGGCCGAATCAATCTGCTGAGGCACCTGAGAAATCATCCCGATACGTTCGGGAAAGAAGAAATCGAAAAAACAATCAGTCGCCTGGCCATATTGTTGAAAGAAATCAAGAACAATTGTACCACATTAGACTCCCTGCGCGGCTATGAAGGGATGTGCGCCGATGAGTATTTTTCTGTCTTTGATCATACGATCGTTGCACAAAAAAACGATTTTCGTTTTCTGAAACGCACCCGGCGACCACCCTTGGATCGGGTCAACGCGCTGCTCTCCTTCATCTATGTACTCTTGACCGCAGCTTGCAGATCGGCATTGGAATCCGTGGGGTTAGACCCGGCAGTGGGATTTCTCCACAGAGATCGACCCGGTCGCCCTAGTCTGGCTCTTGACCTTGTGGAAGAATTCCGACACTTTATTGCCGATAGAATAGTACTTTCGCTAATCAATCTGCAAATTCTTCAGGCCAACGATTTTAAAATCACACCTACCGGAGCTGTCGAAATAAATGATGATGCCAAAAAAGTGATTCTGCAAAATTGGCAGAAACGTAAGCAGGAACAAGTTCAGCATCCGTACCTGGAAGAAAGTGTACCGCTGGGGCTTTTCCCCTTTGTTCAGGCCCAGCTGCTGGCAAGAACACTGCGCGGAGATTTGCCATATTATCCGGCATGCCTTTTTCGATAAAACATCACAACTATGCTTGTATTAATTACATACGATGTAAACACATCCACACCGGACGGAGCTAAACGATTAAGACGCATCGCAAAAATTTGTGAAAATTATGGACAACGTGTCCAATATTCGGTATTTGAATGTGAGGTAGATCCCGCACAGTGGGAATACATGAAGTCACAACTGCTCGACGAATATTCACCGGAAAAGGACAGCTTGAGATTCTATTTCCTGGGAAAGAACTGGGAACGAAAAGTGGAACATCAAGGAACAAAAACATCTTTTCATCCCACTAAAGATACCCTCATTTTTTAAAAAACATATCCGCTAACCTCTGGCTCTCATATAAAACCGATTAGGTTAGCGCTTTTTGTCCTACAAGAACTTACAGATCAAATAAACTGGAAAAAGCCTCTGTGCATTGCAAAAATAACTTCAGTAGCAAAAATACCTTTAAAAATATCTGAAAAAAAGATATTTTTATTGCCTTATGTCGCACCCTCACGGGTGCGTG
>DBVN01000085.1:49691-52271 GCA_002308515.1 Verrucomicrobia bacterium UBA1263
CTCACGGGTGCGTGGATTGAAACAGTGTTTCAGAGCATAGGGAACATCCTACAGACAGGTCGCACCCTCACGGGTGCGTGGATTGAAACAAGAAAGCGGGCATGATAATAGAAGCCAGTGGGTAGTGTCGCACCCTCACGGGTGCGTGGATTGAAACATACTGTTCACGCACACCCTCTTCCAGCGTAGAGGTCGCACCCTCACGGGTGCGTGGATTGAAACTTCTGCAACCGTGTACTCTCCCACATTGTCATCCGGTCGCACCCTCACGGGTGCGTGGATTGAAACAAACGAGGGAATCTGTGTTATATCCAACCCTTCTGGTCGCACCCTCACGGGTGCGTGGATTGAAACATAAAGCAGATCATTTGGTGCATAGTGCTATTCGGTCGCACCCTCACGGGTGCGTGGATTGAAACCTGATGGTAAGGGTGTCGTGGGTACGGTGGACATGTCGCACCCTCACGGGTGCGTGGATTGAAACAGCCGACAGCTTACGATGACACTGTGACTGTAGGTCGCACCCTCACGGGTGCGTGGATTGAAACAAGGATATAGTGTTACCTACCCTGCTCAACGGAGTGTCGCACCCTCACGGGTGCGTGGATTGAAACAAGTAACTTTTGAGCAGATTTATCTCCCTTCTTAGGTCGCACCCTCACGGGTGCGTGGATTGAAACACAAGACTTAATCCCACATCATCAATACTCATACGTCGCACCCTCACGGGTGCGTGGATTGAAACATACTCAGCTTCCCTTCTCTCCTCCTCTGTATGAGTCGCACCCTCACGGGTGCGTGGATTGAAACCCCGCGCTGATTAAGAACAGCTCAAGGCAGATCAGTCGCACCCTCACGGGTGCGTGGATTGAAACATAATCTCTTCAACTTCGTGGGCACTAGTTGCCCGGTCGCACCCTCACGGGTGCGTGGATTGAAACATAGTTGATTCTGTTTATTTATTTATCTAAAAAGGTCGCACCCTCACGGGTGCGTGGATTGAAACATAGTACACTGTAAACACCTCTGGCTCTTGGGAGGTCGCACCCTCACGGGTGCGTGGATTGAAACACTGGATCAAGTGCCAATGTCACCATCCCCATAGTCGCACCCTCACGGGTGCGTGGATTGAAACACAATTAAACATGAGGTCTTTCGTGCGATACTTGGTCGCACCCTCACGGGTGCGTGGATTGAAACTATCCAGCGGTGAAGGAATACGAGCGGTGGAGACGTCGCACCCTCACGGGTGCGTGGATTGAAACAGCCAATTATCGTTGTCCAATAACTCTGCACTGGGTCGCACCCTCACGGGTGCGTGGATTGAAACTGATTACCTCCAGGGCTTGATCCGGATCTATTACCGTCGCACCCTCACGGGTGCGTGGATTGAAACCTGTTGGTGTTACTTGGTGGGTATGGAGTGTTTTTGTCGCACCCTCACGGGTGCGTGGATTGAAACAATAACCCCATCGCCATGCCCCTCACACTCTGCCCGTCGCACCCTCACGGGTGCGTGGATTGAAACAAGCGCAATGCTGAAGCTCAGAATCATGTGGATGCGTCGCACCCTCACGGGTGCGTGGATTGAAACAATGCTTTCTTGCCTACCAATAGTCAGAAACTGGGTCGCACCCTCACGGGTGCGTGGATTGAAACACGTTCAGCGCATAGCCTAGCATTCCCAGTTCTTGTCGCACCCTCACGGGTGCGTGGATTGAAACATAGTTATAAGCGGTGTAGCTGATTGCCGCTGCCGGTCGCACCCTCACGGGTGCGTGGATTGAAACAAAAATCTCGGCTTGATCCGGCCAGACTATGAGACGTCGCACCCTCACGGGTGCGTGGATTGAAACCTAGAAACGCCGGAAGATTTGGAATCGGACAACACGTCGCACCCTCACGGGTGCGTGGATTGAAACAATGTTATTATGTTATTAAACTCACTGTCAGCTTGTCGCACCCTCACGGGTGCGTGGATTGAAACCGTTGTGGTTGCCGAGGGCGTGTTATTCTTACTAGTCGCACCCTCACGGGTGCGTGGATTGAAACAATTCCTTAAAGTTCTCAGGTAATCCCTTTTCATAGTCGCACCCTCACGGGTGCGTGGATTGAAACATGGAAAACTACTCACGGTTTTATAGCAGGGAATACGTCGCACCCTCACGGGTGCGTGGATTGAAACATGTTCGGGGATCTCCTTGTCTGCTCGTCCGGTCTGTCGCACCCTCACGGGTGCGTGGATTGAAACAGTTTCTCCCGCAGAGTTCTCTGGTTGACTCACAGTCGCACCCTCACGGGTGCGTGGATTGAAACTCCGCTCAAGAGAGATCACATCTACAAGAACATTAGTCGCACCCTCACGGGTGCGTGGATTGAAACACTGATGAATAGCATATTGGAAAGGGATTTTACCAAGTCGCACCCTCACGGGTGCGTGGATTGAAACTATGTGCGTTCAAAACCATCATCATCCATTCGTAAGTCGCACCCTCACGGGTGCGTGGATTGAAACATTGTATAGCCTTTGTCTTTGACGTGCTCCATCAGTCGCACCCTCACGGGTGCGTGGATTGAAAC
>DBVN01000086.1 GCA_002308515.1 Verrucomicrobia bacterium UBA1263
CGTCTGGAAGCCCTGCGCGAATCCGATGCCATCCTGCGTGAGGAGTTTGCCAAGAACGGCTTAGCCGGCAAAGTCTGGCAGTACTTCACCATCGTGCCTGACTATAAATCCACCGGTGTCCGCGACGGCAAACGTCTGTGGGATTGGCCGGTCATCATCCGTGCCGTCAATACCCGTGATGCCATGACCGCTACCGTGGAAAACGTTCCTTTTGAACTGCTGCAGCACATCACTCAGCGCATCCTCACCGAAGTCAAAGGCGTGAACCGCGTCCTCTTTGACCTCTCGCCGAAACCTTGCGCCACCATCGAGTGGGAATAGGCCGGTAAATACTAATAACCTTTTCTGAACAACAACTCCCCTGCCCACGCGGGGGAGTTTTTCTTTATATAACCTCTTGCCTTATTGCACAATATCTGTTACTTTCTCTTTGTCACTTCCTCGCGGCATGTGCCACTGAGGAATGAAAAAAAATAAATAAAGCATATATATTTCATGACAACAGGTTATATTTATATCATGACGAATCCGTCCTTTGAGGAATACGTCAAAATAGGTTATGCAACGGATGTAGAACAACGGCGAGATGATCTAAATAGCAGTTCGGCAGTACCGTTTGCATTTCGTATATATGCTACATACGAAGTGGACTCGGAGCTTTCCGATAAAAAATTGCACACGATTCTGGACAAGCTAAATCCGAATCTACGTGCTACTGAAGAAATTGATGGGAAAATACGAAAACGAGAGTTCTACGCTATGACACCTGAAGATGCTTATGAAATTCTGGAAGCAATTGCAGGAATTCATGGCTATGAAAACCGTCTGAGAAAGCGGGAGCCTACTGCTGAAGAACAGGAAGATGAAGAAATAGCACAGGAAATTACCGAGGTTCATCGAGAACGCATAGCGCCGCCATTTACGTTTTCAATGTGTAATATCAACAAAGGTGAGGAAATCGAATTTTGGTATAACAAGACAAAACCATCTGGAATCACATGTACCGTTGCCGACGATAGACATGTTGAGTATAACGGTGAGATCCTTTCATTGAGTGCCTTAGCACAACGTCTGCTAGAACGGCCTGTGGTACATGGCCCAAGGCATTTCAAATACAAAGGTGAATGGCTGAATGATATCCGTCATAGATGTGGAAATTGAATACTTCATATCCATTGCCATGCTAGATGCTCCTAAAAAATGGCATAATAAATTTTCATATCTATGAATTACCCATTGAGCAAAAAATATGATACGCCGGAGTTGATGGCAAAGATCATGGGGCCCAATCCCCTGAAACTGGAAGAAGAACTGTTGAGCGGTCATCGCATCCCCGCGGGTGGTGTGGTCTGTGACTTGGGCAGCGGACAGGGACTGACCAGCGTATTCCTGGCCAAGGAATACGGATTCAAAGTATTCGCCGCGGACCTCTGGAGCGATCCGAAAGATAACCGTGAGTTTTTTGATCAAATGGGATTGTCTCCGGATCAGATCATCCCCGTCAAAGCCGACGCGGCCGCGCTCCCGTTCGACAAAGAATTTTTCGACGCGGTCGTTACCACCGATTCATATAACTACTTCGGACGGGATCCGGAATACCTGGACAGCAAACTGCTGCCCTTTGTCAAGCCGGGCGGATACATCTACATCGCGATCCCCGGCATGAAACAGGACCTTCACAAAAATCTGCCGCCAGAATTGCTTCTGTCCTGGACACCCGAACAGCTGGAATATCTGCGTGACACGTCATACTGGACCCAGACCGTCAGCCAATGCCGCGGAGCCGAGGTGCTCTCTGTCTCCGAAATGGAATCCAACGAAGAAGTGTGGGCAGACTGGCTGAAACAGGAAAACGAATACGCCGTCAATGACCGGAAATCCATGGAGGCCGGCGGCGGTAAATACCTGAACTTTATCAAAATCATCCTGCGAAAACATACACAGCCCTGATTTCCACGCACCACCTCCCCTGCCCGCGCGGGGGAGTTTGTTTTTCATATAACCTCTTGCCTTATTGTATAATATCTGTTATTTTCTCCTTGTCGTTCCTCGCGGCATGTGCCACTTGGGACATGTATGAATTTTGAAGGCAGGGCAGCAATGAAGCAGAAAACAAATAAGGGATATGATATGGATCAGCCAAAGAAAATTGAGGTCAGAGGGGCACGTGTCCACAACTTGAAAAACATCAACGTGGATATTCCGCTTCACGGGATTGTCGGAATCGCAGGCGTATCCGGTTCGGGCAAATCGTCACTCGCTTTGGGCGTGCTTTACGCGGAAGGTTCAAGGAGATACCTGGAATCCCTTTCGACCTATACCAGAAGGCGGATGACGCAGGCCTCAAGAGCCGATGTGGACGAAGTGCTTTATGTTCCCGCGTCCCTTGCTCTGCAGCAGAGACCAGGTGTTCCGGGCATCCGCTCTACATTTGGCACCGGTACGGAACTTCTGAATAGTCTTCGCCTGATGTTCTCCCGGCTTTCTTCGCACCGCTGTCCGAACGGTCACTATGTAAAACCGGGATTTCAAGTGGCACTGATGCAGGAGATCATCTGTCCGGAATGTGGAGAACATTTTTATGGACCCGGAGCGGAAGAACTCGCCTTTAATTCACAGGGAGCATGTAAGTGCTGCGGGGGAACCAGTACAGTCAAAACGGTGGACCGAAGCACGCTGGTTCCGGATGAGAATATCTCCATTGACGACGGTGCCGTTGCTCCGTGGAATTCCCTGATGTGGTCGCTGATGACTGATGTCTGCAGGGCGATGGGTGTGCGGACGGATATTCCGTTCAAAGACCTGACGGATCAGGAAAAAGAGATCGTCTATGATGGTCCTATGGAAAAGAAACATATCTTCTACCGGCCCAAAAAGGCGGATACAGCAACTGCTGGAGAAATGGATTTCACCTATTACAGTGCTACTGCCACAGTGCTGAACGCTCTGAATAAAGTAAAAGACGAAAAGGGCATGAAGCGCGTGGAGAAATTCCTCAAAGAGGATATCTGCCCGGAGTGCCACGGAACCCGGTTGTCGGAGGAAGCCAGAGCTCCGAGGCTGATGGAGATATCCCTTGATCAAGCCTGCCAAATGACCCTGAAGGACTCGATCGAATGGGTAAAGAAAGTTCCGGCTTCTCTGCCGAAAGAGATGCGTCCGATGGCAAAAAACATCAGCGAGTCCTATCTGGAAGTGGCGGCACGGTTGATGGATTTGGGGCTTGGATATCTGACACTGGATCGGGCATCCTCAACCCTCTCTACCGGCGAAAGGCAGCGGATGCAGCTGGCCCGCGCGGTACGCAACAGAACAACCGGTATTTTGTATGTTCTGGACGAGCCTTCCATCGGGCTGCATCCGGCAAATATTGTTGGACTGAATGGCGTGATGCATGACCTGGTAAGAGACGGCAACTCTGTTCTGCTGGTTGATCATGACACACAGATCCTGAAGGAATCGGACTGGCTCATTGAGATGGGACCGGAAGCGGGAGAAAAGGGCGGGACGGTCATCGCTGAAGGAACCGTTGAAGAGATAGAAAGAAACAACGTTTCCATCATCGGAAAGTATCTCTCCGGAAAACAGAATCCCATAAGGCACGGCACAGGTCATTACACCTCCCATCACGGCGAGATCCGGATGAAAACCGGTCAGATCCACACAGTCAAACCGCTGTCGATCCGTATTCCGAAGAACGAACTGACGGTTATCACCGGTGTGTCGGGATCGGGTAAAACCACTTTGATTCTTGAAAGCCTTGTCCCGGCGCTTGATGCTTTCTGCAATGGGAAGAAAATGCCGGAGCATATCAGATCAATTAAAGCAGAAGGCATTAAGCATGTGAAACTGATCGACGCAACACCCATCGGTATCAACGTCCGTTCTACGATCGCCACTTATGCAAATGTCCATGACGAGCTGCGGAAAATTTACGCAAAGACGAAACCCGCAAAACAGCTGGGATACAAAGCCGGAGACTTTTCCTATAATACCGGATCACTTCGATGCCCGGTCTGTGATGGAACAGGGCAGATTTCTCTGGACGTTCAGTTTTTGCCAGATGTAGATATCCCATGCCCGGACTGTCACGGTTCACGCTATAGTAAGGATGCCAAAAAGATACGCTATAAAAACAAATCCGGCGAGGAACGTTCCTTGCCGGAACTGATGGATATGGATGTCAATACTGCGCTCGGCTTCTGTGGCGAAATGAAAACCGTAAAATCAAGACTGGAAATCCTCTGCGACCTCGGGCTTGGTTATTTGACACTTGGAGAAGAAACACCGGGGCTCTCCGGAGGCGAGGCACAAAGACTAAAGCTTGCGTCTGAAATGGGTAAACAGCAGGATGATTCTGTTTTCGTTTTTGACGAGCCGACTATTGGACTGCACCCGAAGGACGTAGAAACACTTCTGAATGTCTTTCAAACACTGATCGATCACGGTGCGACTATCATTGTGATAGAACACGATCTGGATGTGATCCGCTCCGCTGACTACATCATTGATATGGGACCGGACGGCGGTTCCGCTGGCGGAGAGGTAGTCTTTACCGGAACACCAGAAGAAATCATAAACTGCGCGGCTTCAAAGACCGGTCAATACCTCAGACAATACAGATGACCATTCCTCGCCGCAAAGATGAAGGAATGATCCAGGACTGACTGAAACAGGAAAACGAATACGCCGTCAATGACCGAAAATCAATGGAAGCGGCGGCGGTAAATACCTGAACTTTATCAAAATCATTCTGAGAAAACACAACATGACTCTGTGTTGATCCGTGTCCATCCGTGGTTCTATTAGATCCGGCGGTTGACGGATCCGCGGTAAAGTTTTAGACTGATGTTCAGCCGCGGCCGGATCAGTATGTACTGAGGGCTGCCAAGAATAAGAATTTTCAGCTGGATACAAATCACAATGAAAACAAACAGACGTCATTTTTTCAAACAAGTCGCGCTGGGCGGTCTCGGTGCCGCCGGTCTCTCTCTGGGAACCTCTTTCCACGCGGAAGCCGCTCCCAAGTCCAAGAACAACCTCCTTTCGGTGAACAATAAGCGCTCCGCCGGATTCAATATGTGCGGCTTCGCGGCTCCCAAGCTGGATACTGTCCGGGTCGGATTCGTCGGCGTAGGCAGCCGCGGACTTGGCAATATGCGGCAAATGACTTATCTGGAAGGTGTTCAGATCAAAGCCATCTGCGACATCACCGCGTTCCGCATCGATGAGGCCCAGAAATGTCTGGCAGATCAAAAACTCCCTGCCGCTAAGGTCTATACCGGCAAAGACGACTCCTGGAAAGCGCTCTGCGAGGATCCGGAGATCGACCTGATCAGCATCGCCGTTCCGCGCGGACCGCTTCACGCCGCCATTTCCATCTATGCCATGAAATGCGGCAAGCACGTGGCTGTGGAAGTGCCGGTGATCGCGACTCTGGACGAAGCCTGGGAAGTGGTCGAAACCGCGGAAAAGACACGCCGTCATTGTATGATGATGGAAAACTGCTGCTACGACTTCTTTGAGCTGCTGACACTGAACATGGCGCGTCAGGGCTTCTTTGGCGACATCATCCACGCCGACGCGGGCTACATCCACTATCAGGAGATCTATAACAAACCGCGCGACAACAATATGTGGCGGCTGCATGAGTCGCAGATCCACACCGGCAATATCTATCCTACGCACGGTCTGGGCCCGGTTGCGCAGATCATGAACATCAACCACGGCGACCGCTTTTCGTTCCTGGTTTCGATGTCCTCCAACGACTTCAAACTGGGCGACAAGGTAGCGGAACTGGCTCAGACAGACCCCTTTTACAAGCCCTATGACACTCACACCTACCGCGGCAACATCAATACCTCCATCATCCGCACCGTGAAGGGAAAAACCATTATGCTGCAGCATGATACCACCAGTCCGCGCATCTACACGCGCCTGCACGTCATCAGCGGCACGCTCGGCTGCGCTCAGAAGTATCCCGAACCCGGCCGCATCGCCATCGGGCATGAATGGGTGAATGACACCAAACTGGCCGAGCTGACAGAGCAGTATATGCCCGTGATCGTCAAGCGTATCGGCGAGATGGCCAAGCAGATCGGCGGCCACGGCGGCATGGATTTCCTGATGACCTGGCGGCTGATCGACTGTCTGCGCAACGGACTGCCGTTGGATATTGACGTTTATGACTCTGTTTCATGGAGTTCCATCATGCCGGTGAGTGAGAGATCGGTGCGGGGCGGTTCCATTCCCGTGGAGATACCGGACTTTACCCGCGGCGCATGGAAGACCAATCCCGTCCACGACATTTCGCGTATGGGTGAAAACGCCACCACCGTCCGCAAAATATAGAAAGCGCCCCGGCGAACACATTTTGATTCCCTTTTAGCGGAAAAACAGACACAATANNGCCCATGAATTTTTTGGGCTATTCGTTCAGTTCCCGAAAAAGCCGCTCCCGGCTGGCCGTTGTCGCGGCCTCCATCGGGGTGATGGCTTTTTGTTCCACAACTCTGCCGGCAGAGGATTCTGTTCCCGCAGCCGAAGTCCCTGAGCAGNNAGTCGGTTGTTTCTCAAGAATTTGCGTCTCCTTTCATTTCCGCCCTGCCGGTCTGGCCGGAAGGTATGGAAAAGACCAAAAACATCACGATCGGCTACCGCGCTCTGGTCAAGAGACCCTTCAGCGGCAAGGCGACCCTGCGGATGACGGGTCACACGCTGTACCGTATATTCCTGAACGGCGAGTTCATCGGCCATGGTCCGGCCCGCGGTCCGCATGATTTCTATCGCGTGGACGAGTGGGATCTGAGCGGCAAGATGAAGAAGGGCGAAAACCTGCTGGCCATTGAAGTGGCCGGCTACAACGTCAACAGCTTCTATCTGCTGGATCGTCCCTCCTTCCTTCAGGCCGAACTGGTCTCCAGGGACAAGGTCCTGGCCAGCACCGGCGGCAAAGGTGTCCAGTTCGAGGCCGTCCGTGTGGAATCCCGTCTGCAAAAGGTCTGCCGCTACAGCTTCCAGCGTCCTTTCACCGAGGTTTACAAAAAGACCCCGGTCTCCGATGCCTGGTTCACTGTACCTGAAGCAAACCTGACTCCGCTCAAGTGCGCCGTGCAGGAGCCCAAACAGTATCTGCCGCGCCGTGTTCCCTATACCTGGTTCACGAAGCTCTATCCGACCGCCATCGTCGGGACCGGCACCATCAAGACCGGCATCAAGCCTGATTCCTTCTGGAAAGACCGCTCCATGGTCAACATCGGACCTCAACTGGGCGGTTTCCCGGAGGTTGAGCTGGAAAAGACTCCCAGCCTGGAGCTCCAGACCATCGCCAATGACAAGGTCGAGAAAGTGGACATCGCCTGGGATCGGGAAAAACACTGCCTCCAGATGAAACCCAATGAGTACCGCATCCTGGATCTGGGCGCGAACTCCACCGGTTTCATCGGCGCCACCGTGGAAGTCACGAAGGACACCCGGCTTTTCTTCACCTTTGACGAGATACTCTCCGGCGACGATGTGGACTTCAAACGTCTGGGCTGTGTCAGTGCCATCGAATACGATCTGGCTCCCGGAACCTATTCTCTGGAGAGCTTTGAGCCTTACACGATGCGCTATCTGAAGGTCACCACGCTGGCCGGCGAATGCACTCTCAGCAATCTTTATCTGCGCGAGTATGCCAACGATGCCGTCTGGCAGGCCGACTTCCAATGCAGCGACGACCGGATGAACAAGATCTTCCAGGCCGCCCGCCATACCTTCCGCCAGAATGCCATCGACATCTTCATGGACTGCCCCAGCCGCGAACGCGCCGGATGGCTTTGCGACAGCTTCTTCACCTCGCGTGTGGAGTACGATCTGACCGGACAGAGCATCATCGAAAAGGCTTTTCTGGAAGACTTCCTCCTGCCGAAGAAGTTTGAGCATATCCCCGAAGGCATGGTCGCCATGTGCTATCCTTCCGATCACTATGACGGGGTCTTCATCCCCAACTGGTGCATGTGGCTGGTCTCCGAGATCGGCGAATACTACCAGCGCACCGGCGACCGCGAGATGATCGACAAGATGAAACCGCGCGTTCTGGGCATCATCAATTATCTGCGCACTTTCAAGAACTCCGACGGTCTGCTGGAGAAACTCCCCAGCTGGGTCTTTGTGGAATGGTCACGCGCCAACAGTCTGGTGCAGGATGTGAACTATCCTTCCAATATGCACTACGCCGCCATTCTGGACGTAGCCGCCAAACTCTACGACATGCCCAAACTGGCTGCCGAGGCTTATGTCATGCGTGATATCATCCGCAAACAATCCTGGAACGGCAAATTCTTTGTGGATAACGCCGTGCGCAAAGACGGCAAACTGGAACTCTCCGGTGAGTCCACTGAGATCTGCCAGTACTTTGCCTTCTTCTTCGACCTGGTCACGCCGCAAACTCACGCCGAACTCTGGAACACTCTGGTGAACGACTTCGGTCCCAAGCGCCGCGAGACCAAGAAATGGCCTGAAGTCCACATGGCCAATCAATTTGTGGGCAATGTCATGCGCCTGGAGCTGCTCTCCCGCTACAACGCCGGAGTGGACAAGATCCTGGATGAATCCGTCGGCTATCTCCTTTACATGGCCGAACGCACCGGCACCCTGTGGGAAAACGACGGCGCTTACGCCAGCTGCAACCACGGCTTTGCCAGTCACGAGATCCGTGTCCTGTACCGCGATGTGCTGGGTGTCAGCTCTGTGGACTCTCTGCGCAAGATCGTCAAGCTGAACATCGGCCAAAGTCCGCTGGAATGGTGCCAGGGTACCCTGCCCACTCCGGAGGGTCTCATCCAAATCAGATGGCAGCGCGATGAAAACGGCGAGCTCAAGCTCACCACCAAACATCCCAAAGGCTGGGTCATCCTGGACCAGACCCCGCGCTCTGAATAGGGTCATTTCACAACCTGAAAGGGTTTTGGGTTTAGCCGGGGGTGAGCGAAGCGTAACCCCCGGTAACGGCCCCACAAAGACCTCACCCTGACGGGGTGACAGAGACTAAAAGTTGTATAATCAATGTGCAAACCAGAAAAGAAATGCTATGCCGATGAAACCAGAGGAAAAAGCAAGAATCAAAATCGATGAGCAGTTGCGCAGCGCTGGTTGGAATGTCGTCTCAAGGGACGACTATGTCCCAATACACGCAATCGCGATTAAAGAAGCTCTCATGCAAGGCAATACCGAGAGCGATTATCTGCTTTTCATTGATGGTAAAGCCACCGCCGTTATCGAGGCAAAACCAGAAGATGATTCTCTCGGTGAAAATGTAGAGCGGCAGGCCGAGAATTATGCGCACAATCCACAGAAGTGGTATGGCACATGGTTTCCTCAACAGATTCCACTGGTATACCTTGCGAACGGGAAAAAGATACGCTTCAAGAACATGTTGCAAGCGGGCAGTGACTATATTGAACTGCACAAAATGCATTCCCCGAAGCAGATGTTGAATAAAATTGGGAAGTACTCTGAGTCTAAGTACGGCGCTCTGCCGTGCCTGGATAAAGACGGGCTGCGCGAGTGTCAGTATCGTGCAGAAATTGCATTTGAGGAATCCATTAAACAAGGCAAGAAAAAGAGTCTTGCCGTTCTGGCGACAGGTGCAGGCAAAACGTATCTCGCATGCCTCGCCAGCTATCGTTTGCTAAACTATACCCCTGTTACTAAAAAGGTACTGTTTCTCGTAGATAGAAACAATCTGGCTCGGCAGACGAAAAGTGAATTCTGTATCTTCAACCGCACTGAAGAACAGATGGAAATGAGCTCATTGTATGAAATCGAACGCCTGAAGCGAAATGATGATATCAAGGCAGAGATTGTGATTTCTACTATTCAGAAACTCTTTGCGGTTCTGACGGGCAGCCCCCTTCTTGGCGATGAAAATGAAGATCTTGAAGATGAAAAGAATACAGCAGAGGAAGAAAATGAAGAACCCGCTGTTGTGCTTGGCAATGATCTGAAACTGACTCCTGATTATTTTCAGCTCATTATCGTTGACGAATGCCACAGATCTATTTACGGCAAATGGAGAGCGGTGCTGGATTATTTTAAAGATGCACATATACTTGGTCTTACGGCAACACCCACTCCGGAAGCATACGCTTTTTTTGATAATAATACTATCGAAAAATACACTTACGAGGATTCCGTTGTAGACGGGGTCAACGTCCCTTCTCGTATATATCGAATCAAAACACAGATAACGGAACACGGCGGCGCGATCGAGGCCGGAACACAGGTAACAGAGACTGCACGCCGAAACGGCGAGGATACCACATACGAAGTTCATAATCGGGTAGATTATAAACCATGTGAACTGGATCGTTCTGTTGTGAACCTTGATCAAATCAAGCAGGTTCTGACGGCATATAAAGATGCCATCTATCGCGATCTTTACCCCGACCGTGAAAAAAAGTGGGAATACATTCCGAAAACACTGATCTTTGCCAAAAATGATAACCATGCAGAAACGATCGTTGAAATTGCAAAATCTGTATTTGGTTCAGAATTCAAGAATGGTATGCCGGAACATTTTGTACAAAAGATCACCTACACGGCTGAAGATACTGACGGTCTGATTCGCGATTTGCGAAATGGAAAAGATTTTCGTATAGCGGTTACCGTTGCGCTGGTAGCCACCGGTACTGACGTGAAACCTATTGAAGTCGTGCTTTTCATGAAAGATGTGTTTTCTGATGTCCTATATACACAGATGAAAGGCCGTGGTTGCCGTGTTATCAGGGATGACCAGCTGCGCGAAATCACGCCAAATGCAGACACTAAGGGATGTTTTTACATTGTGGATGCCGTTGGTGTAACCGAACACGAAAAATATATCACACGCCCCTTGTGCAATCTCACCCCTGACATAAAAGTACCGACACTTGAAAAGTTGCTGGAGTACCTTGCCCACAAAGATGTAAGTGACGAAAATTTATGGCTTTTGTGTGATTATTGTTCTACCATCCACCGTCGCTATGAGAACAACAGTACATTTGGGTGGCGTTTGGAAGATTTTATCAAGACGTTTGGATTTGCGCCAAGAACCATCGCTTTTAATATTCAAAGTGCCTACGCTCATGGAACCTTGCCGCCTTACGAAAACCCTAACGGCAACAATACAAAACGCATGGAGTTGATCCAGAATTTGATCAACAATATAGACGCACGAAACAAATTGCTGGAGATGCATCAGGGGTATTGGCTGACAACAGAAAAAGAACCGGATGAGGTCATCTTTGCGGGATTCTCCAAGGAAACGGCAAGAACATTCATTGAAAACTTTGAAGTGTATCTGGAAGAAAACAGTGATAGGATTGAAGCGCTGCGGATCATCTATAATTCAGAAGATACCTTGATCACATACAGAATGCTTACCGATCTGCGGGATAAACTGCTTTCAAAAAACAGCCAATACAGTGCTTATCAGATTTGGTGGAATTATAAAGTGCTGGACGATTTTGGCAATGTGGATGATCTGGATATGAACACAAATGCGAACGTACTTACCCATCTGATTCAGATCGTACGCTTTGCGTATAAAAAGAATCAAAAACTCACCAGTCTGATCAAGGGATACGCCAAGCGTTTCAACCTGTATTGTGGCCAAGAGCAGCGTATACTGACAGATGATCAAAAAGAAATCATGCATCAAATCGCAGAATATATTGTAAACGATGGAGCGATCTCTACCATGGAATTGAACAAAATCAATGCAGATCTTTGGCGCAAGGGTATGAATAGTTTCAAGCAACCTCGTTTTGAAGAGGAAATACAGGCAATGTCAAGAATTCTACTGAAAACAGCATAAAAATTAAGTATGGCAAAAACTCAAGAAACTGAATCTGACCTTCTCAAGAAGGTATGGAATATCGCGAACGTTCTCTCAGCCACAGGCGTCAGCTTTACAGATTATATTACCCAGCTGACATATATCCTGTTTTTAAAAATGGATCACGAAAAGGAATCAAAGGGACTTGGCAGCCATCTGCCGGAAGGTTACAAATGGAAAGACCTCTGTGCCCATACTGGTAAGGATCTCATTGCTAAGTATGAAGTAATCCTGGAAAAACTCTCGAAATGCGAAGGACTCATTGGCACCATCTTCACAAGGGCAACTAATAAGATTGATCGTCCTGTCATGCTCAAAAAAGTCATTGACATGGTGAATGGAGATAACTGGTATATGATGGAGAGTGACTTCAAGGGTGCGATCTACGAAAAAATTCTGGAGAAAAATGGGCAGGATAAAAAGAGCGGTGCCGGTCAATACTTTACTCCCAGAGCCTTGATCGCGGCTATCGTGGATGTCGTTGATCCAAAGATCAAAAAGACCAAAGGGAGCATTTGCTCGGAGACTGTGGGGGATCCTTGTTGTGGAACAGGCGGTTTTCTGCTTGGTGCCTACGAACACATGCGGACACAGGCTCATAATGCGGAACAGCAAAAATTTCTAAAAAATAACGCCCTTTTCGGCGCGGATAATACCGCTCTGGTTGTTACTCTTGCTTCTATGAACCTGTATCTGCGTGATATTGGTATCGACAAGAGTCCGATCATTCATCAGGATTCGCTGATTGATACATCTGGAGGGACGTATGACGTTGTCATGACAAATCCACCTTTTGGCACACGTCCACAGGGCAGTGTGGATGTTTCCACAAACCGTCCGGAATTCATCAAAACTTCAGATAATCAGGTCAACTTCCTGCAGCACATCATGTCCATCGTAAAGACCGGCGGCAGAGTTGGTGTTGTTATGCCGGACAGTGTTCTGACAGATGGAGATGCTACGAAAAAAGTCAGAGAAAAACTGCTCAAAGATTTTAACCTGCATACGATTTTACGACTGCCCACCGGTATTTTCTATGCCAACGGTGTAAAGACAAATGTCCTGTTCTTTGAAAAAGGTGAGTCTACCAAGGATATCTGGGTATACGACTATCGCACCGGTATCAAACACACATTGGTAACGAAACGCATGACCAGAACGCATCTGCAGGATTTCGTGAACTGTTACTGCTCCGGTCACATGAAAGACCGCAAAGAGACCTACAACGTGGAAACGAATCCCAACGGCAGATGGCGCAAATTCTCTGCAGCTGAAATTATGGAGCGTGAAGACTTGAATTTCAAGTGGCTGGATTTCACCGAAGAGGATGAACGCACTGTTGCCGAAATCTTGAATGATATACAAGATGAGTCTAATGACATGAAAGTTGCTGTGACTCGCCTGAAGAAATTGCTGGGAGGAATAGAGTTTTGATTGATACAAAAGCAATAAAAAACAAGATCCTTGGCCACGCCTTACATGGACAACTAACAGACCATCTTCCGGAAGATGGTACTGCGGATGAACTGTATCAAACTATCCTTCTTGAAAAGAATGAAATTCTAAAATCAAGGGGTGGTAAAAAAGATAAAGATATAAAACCAATAGATGACAATGTACCCTTTAACCTACCACAGCAATGGAAGTGGATTCGTCTAGGGGATATTGGACTTTTTAGGAAAGGTCCATTTGGGAGTGCATTAACAAAATCAATTTTTGTTTCGAAAAGCCACGATACCATCAAAGTTTATGAACAGCAAAATGCAATCAAAAAAGACTGTTCCAAAGGAAACTATTACATCACTCGGAAATATTTTGATGACAAAATGAAAGGCTTTGAAGTATGTGCTGGAGACATAATAGTTAGTTGTGCTGGAACTATTGGAGAAACATATATTATTCCTGATGGAATAGAACAGGGTATCATTAATCAAGCTCTAATGCGAATTATCTTGGTTAATTCTGTGGATAAACATTTCTTTCTATATTATTTTGATGCCTATCTTAAGAAGAGTGCAAACGATCAGAGCAATGGTAGCACAATAAATAATATTCCTCCATTTGACATACTAAAAAACTGGTACTTTCCACTTCCACCACTGGCCGAACAGAAACGCATTGTTGAACGCATTGATGCTGTATTCCCCATACTCGACACCATTGATGTACTACAGACACGGTATGCCAATGACCTTACTGTACTGAAGAACAAGCTCATTGATGCTGCCATTCAAGGTAAGCTGACGGAACAGCGTCCGGAAGACGGCACTGCAGAAGAACTGTATCAGCAGATACAAGCGGAAAAGCAAGCACTGATCAATGTAGGAAAACTTAAAGATGAGAAGCCACTGCCTGAAATTTCTTCTGAAAAGGTACCATTTCCTATTCCCGATAGGTGGAGATGGGTGTACTTGGGAGAATTATTTCAGCACAATACTGGCAAAGCTCTCAATGCAAGTAACACTCATGGACAGATGCTGGAATATATTACTACATCAAATCTTTATTGGGATCGATTTGAGCTGAATAACCTCAAGTCAATGCCCTTTGAGGATAGTGAAATCGAGAAGTGTACGATAAAAAAAGGAGATCTTCTCATCTGCGAAGGTGGTGATATCGGTCGATCTGCTATTTGGCCATTCGACTTTGAAATGCGAATACAAAACCACATTCATAAACTAAGAAAGTTCAGCACGACAATCTGTACTAAGTTTTATTATTATCTTCTTTGGCACTACAAGCAAACTGGAAAAATAAACGGAATTGGAATAGGACTTCAAGGTTTTTCATCGAGAAGAGTCCACTCTTTGATTGTTCCACTTCCTCCCTTCGCTGAACAAAAACGCATTGTTGCTAAACTGGATGAAGCGTTAAAGATAATCGAGCAAAGCCCCATTTCGCAGTCGGAAGCAAAACTATAACCAGCTCATTACCTTAAAAATTCACACCATGAGAAGCAAACTCTGTCACCTCGTCAGGGTTTCAGAGCCAGCCGTTGTCCTGTTTTCCGAAATGGGACACCCAAAACTAGGGAAAAGTGGAGTTATTAACAAACAGATAAAGCAAAAGCATCAATAGTCCCACTTTAATCCATGTGAAAGCTCTATAATTCGATAAATTTATTCCATCAGTTCGTTTGAAGAAAGAAATGAATGTCGTTTTGAGGACGCTTTATTATCAATTTTTTGATACAGCAAAGCTACAATGAATCAGAAGATCCTTAAACAAGCCGTAGACATGAAATGAGGACGATGTTTTGATGGATTTTCGCGACTCTTTTTGGTCTTTTGGCTCACCTACTATTCACAATTCTTAGTCCAGCTTTTTATCCATCGCTCTATTCCTATTGTATTTTTGGTTTAAAGGCACAACGGGACACCCAAATTTCCAATTTTTTCCTTTTAACTCATTGATTTTCAAAACCCATTTTTTAGAGCTCATTTTTTTCGGAAAACAGGAGATAATCGAGCAAAGCCCCATTTCGCAGTCGGAAGCAAAACTATAACCAGCTCATTACCTTAAAAATTCACACCATGAGAAGCAAACTCTGTCACCTCGTCAGGGTTTCAGAGCCAGCCGTTGTCTTCTCAACAATGTAATTCATTCAATAAAAAATATCTGTGTCCTCTGTGTCCATCCGTGGTTCCGAAAAAAAGACCCCTGCGGCCGAAAGACTGCAGGGGCGGAAACAACATATTATGAATGAAAAATAAAACTTATTCCTTCTTATCTTTCAAAGTCTCTTTCTTGATGATCTCAGGCTTGGCGCCTTTTTCCATCTCGGCCTTGGAGGGGACCTTGATGATGTCGCTGGTCACCTGTTTCTGACCGCTGACCGGTTCCGGTGCTTTGGGCTTGGAGAAGGAGATCAGTTCCACCTCGAAAATGAGGGTGGAATTGGGCTCGATGCCGCGGTTGCCGCGTTCGCCGTAAGCCAGATTCGCCGGGATGTAGAATTCAAACTTGGCACCCGGTTTCATCAGCTGCATACCTTCGGTCCAGCCTTTGATCACGCCCTTGAGCGGGAAAGTGGAGGGCTGCTCGCGTTTGTAGGAGCTGTCGAATTCTTTGCCGTCCAGAGTGGTGCCACGATAGTGGACCGTGACGGTGTCGTCAGCGGCGGGATGGTCGCCTTCACCTTCTTTGATGACTTTGTATTGCAAGCCGCTTTCGGTGGTCTTGACACCTTCCTTTTTCTTATTCTCTTCCAGGAATTTTTCGCCTTCCTTGAGGTTCTTCTCGGCCAGCTCGGCGCGCTTCAGCTCAGCCTTGGCGCGGAGTTCGGCCTGGAATTTGGTCATGATCTCGCGGACTTCTTCCTCGGAGAAGACGTTGGTCTTGCCGGCATAGCCTTCTTTGAAACCATTGAAAAAGGCATCCGGGTCGATCTCCACATACTGCTGAAGCATGGATAAACCATTGCTCTGGCCAATGATGTAACCGACTTTCTTGGCATCCGTGTCCAGATCTTCTTTCTGAACATCCGCCTGCACACACGCTACCGCAGCCAGAAGGCTGCACACTAATAATATTTTTTTCATATCTTACGTATCTAAATCTAAATAGTTAAAATCAAAATCATAAAAAGTTTAGTCCAGCAAAGCCTGGCAGGCCGTCTTGAGCGCCTCCAGGTGAGCCGGTGTCCTCGCTTCTATGTAACACCGGAAAACCGGTTCGGTCCCGCTGGCACGAAAAGCGACCCACTCGCCGTCATCCAGCAGGAACTTGAATCCATCCATCTTGTTCAAAGACTGCACTTTGAAATCACCGATCCTGTCCACTCCCGAGCCCAGACGGCTGAGCAGACCGGCCTTCTTATCCGGCGCCACCGCGATATTGATACGGTCGGAGTAGTAGTAACCGGCTTTGTCCTGGATCTCCTTGAGGATGGACCCCAGACTCCGGCCTTCTTTGGCCGCCAGTTCCGCCATCAGCAGAGTGGCCAGCACACCATCTTTCTCCGGCACATGGCCTTTGACAGACAGACCGCCGGATTCCTCGCCGCCCACGATGATCGGCTCGGACTCCATCAGCGCGCCGATGTACTTGAAGCCGACCGGTGTCTCATGCACCTTGACCCCGTAGATCGAAGCGACCGCGTCCACCAGATGGCTGGTCGGGACCGTGCGGACGACCGAACCGGTCCATCCGCGGTTCTTGACCAGATGATACAGAGCCAACGCAAGGATCTGATTGGGAACCAGAAAAGTCCCGTCCGTATCCACCACGCCGAAACGATCCGCGTCACCATCCACACCCAGACCCAGAGTCGCTTTGCCGGCCAGGACCAGTTCACGAGCCTGAGCCATGCCCTCCGCGTTGGGTTCCGGACGATGTCCGCCAAAGAGCGGATTGCTCTCATTATGCAGGCGGATGATCTCGACCCCGGCGGATTCCAGCAGAGTATCCAGATAACCACGCCCGGCACCGTACATCAGTTCCACAGCAACCTTGATCTTGCTCTGAGCCAATACATTGAAATCAATGAACTTGCGGATCTCCGCGAAATAAAGCTCATGGGGATCGATCGTGGCGCAGGTGTACTGCCCCGGCAGCTTCACTTTCGGTTCCCAGCCGCTTTGCTGAAGCTCGGCGATGCGCGCTTCCACCCGGCTGGTGATCTCCGCGGGAGCTCCCGCCCCGTTCCATGTTGAAAACTTAAAGCCCTGATATTCAGGAGGGTTATGACTTGCCGTCAGATTGATCCCACCCAAGGCTTTCTTGGCGCGGATCAGAAAAGCGATCACGGGAGTAGGCGTAGGCCCCTCGCAAAGAAGAGGTTCATAGCCGTTCTGCTCCAGGATCTCGGCCACCGCCAAAGCGAAATCACTGCCCAGGAAACGGGCATCATGCCCCAGTATCACCAGGGGTTTGAGAGCCGCCAGCGGAGACGCGGGATCTTTGCGCTCGGCGGTCAGATAATCCGCCACAGCCTGGGCGGCCACCCGGACGTTATCGAAGGTGAAGTCTCTGGCGATCAAGCCTCTCCACCCGGAAGTCCCAAATTTGATTTTTGGATAAGAGCTCATTCTATACAGCTGCCAGACATCAAGCCGAGGCTCAATATCTAAACGCACCCATTGAAGCAACTTGCAGGACGCTTTGCAAGACTTTTGCCCCTTCCGCATAAAAAAGATGGGGAGAAACCGTTAAGGTTTCTCCCAAACACTACTCAGCCAGAAAGAATGCATTTTTTTAAATGCTGTAGATTATTAGTAGATTTGTGTTTGTCCCTTTTGATTGAGACAAACGGAAAGAAAAGAACAAATATGAGCTGCATTAACTCATACAACACTCATTTTTGAGCAACATCTATGCCAAACTCATCGGTATATATCAAAAAAATTATTCGGTTTTGTCAGGATTTTCTTGTCTTTTGGGACGTTTTGCTGCAAGGTGTTGTGCATGAATTATACGAGTTTTTCGCGTAGATCGTTCTTAAAAACTTTGGGAGCCGCCACTCTGGCAGCGCCCTTCATCACACGCAACCTGATCGCGGCACCGCCGTCC
>DBVN01000078.1:0-163 GCA_002308515.1 Verrucomicrobia bacterium UBA1263
TTTGAATCCCTTCCAGGCGTCCTTTTTGGATTCCTTTTTGGATTCCTTTTTGAAATCTCTTTTCAGCAATTTCTTCCATTATCTGGCACATTTCTTTTTCTCCTTTTATAATGTTTTTTAAATAATTGACTCTCTCAGCAAGCACTTTGTTGTGCATCTTCGC
>DBVN01000078.1:300-551 GCA_002308515.1 Verrucomicrobia bacterium UBA1263
CCGTAATAACGATCGTATAGCTGTCCTTGAGTTCGGAGTAATCTTCTCCCTTGCTCAGCATCTCCACATCCATCATCGCGTTGTAGAAACGAAACCGCCGTGGATCAGCCCCTTTGATGTCACGCTGGACTTCAATGTTGTATTGCTTGCCGTCTTTATCCTCCGCGAGGACATCCAGACAGATCGAATGACCTTTGAGGTTCTTATATTCTTTGCTGACACTGAATCTTTTTACATCTAAGTCATCGCGC
>DBVN01000078.1:717-22101 GCA_002308515.1 Verrucomicrobia bacterium UBA1263
TGCCGGTGGAACGTAAAATTAAAGTAGCAGATATTCCCCCCAAGCGCAAGGCCGATATTTATGAACAAAGAATATCTGAGTCCATCCACGATTCAAAAAAATAAATCAGCACCGGGAGGATTTTAGAAAAGAAATGGGGTGACCGATGGGGCTCGAACCCACGACAACCTGAACCACAATCAGGTGCTCTACCAACTGAACTACGGTCACCAGCCGTAAACGCCATGCAGTCTATTCTTAAAAAAGCTTTCTGTCAAGCGGATGGATGGCGATATTTCAAAAAAGCTGACATCCGGCCTCTCCCAACGCCCGGAAAAAGACGCTGTTGATATACAGAATCTCTTGATACACAAAAGCAAAAGCAAAAAACCGCCATTGAATATACTCCAATGACGGTTTCTGTTTGGGAAGAAATGTTCCCGGATTTTTTATTGATTATTCTTCGCGAATACGATCCCAGGCCTTGAGGAACTTGGCGTTGTCGTCGCCCAGGTCGATCAGCAGATGGCAGCGTTCAAAGGTCTCTTCGGGCACCTTGAAGGCCGGATTGTTGCGGATATCCTCATCAACCATATCAACCGCGACGGTGTGAGGCAGAACATACTGGATCTCTTCCATATCCTTGACCGCGTTTTCCGGTTCATAGATGAAATTGATAAATTCATAAGCAAGATCCTTGTTCTTAGAATCTTTCATGATAGTGAAGTTATCAAAGGTAACAGTGGTGCCTTCTTTGGGGATGACAAACTTGATGGACGGTTTTTCCATGGAAACCTGGAGTACGTCACCGCTGTAGGTCTGGATCATCAGGAATTCACCGGAGGCCAGAGACTGTTTGGTGTCATCGACGCCGAACTTGGCGATCTGTTTCTTCCATTTGTTGGCAAGATCCACTGCTTCATCCAGTTTAGCCTGATCGGTCTCATTCACGTCATATCCCAGAGTGATGAGGGCGCAGCCAATGACTTCGCGGTGGTCATCCAGCAAAGAAGTGCGGCCTTTGAGGTCTTCACGCTCAAACATGGCCCAGCTCGGCTCAAAATCTTTGACCTTTTCGGTGTCATAACCAATACCGGTAAAGCTGACAAAATAAGGAATCGTGTATTCTAATTTAGGATCCAGAGTCAGGTGTTCATATTTTTTATCAAAATACTTGTTCACTGTCGCGAGCTTGGAGTGATCCATCTTATCCAGCATTCCCTGTTCATACATCAGTTTGGCAGTGTAGGTGGACATCACGATCAGATCGTATCCGCCGCCGCCGGCTTTCACTTTGGCATACATAGACTCATTGGAATCAAACTCATCCAGCTGGATCGTGCAATCATATTTTTCTTCAAAGGCATCCAGAATATCCTGAGCGAAATAATCGCCCCAGGTATAGATGCGAAGAACTGTTTTTTTCTGTCCGCAAGAGGTCAGAAACGCTGTGGAAGCCGCAAGCAACGCGATGCAGCCCATTGTGATTATTTTTTTCATTTCTTGTTTATATATTTTATAGGTTAATAAAAAAGCATATTTTCATGACCGCGCTGACGCATCATGACTTTTTGCGACTCAATAGTTTCTGTGTTCCAAACACAAAAACAAATGTCAGCACCAGAAAGATCACTGACAAAGCGTTGATGACCGCCGGAGTTCCCCGGCGCATGGCGCTCTGGATATAGATGGGAAGCGTTGTATCTCCCGCGCCTTTTACAAAGAAAGTGATGACAAAATCATCAATCGAAAGGGTAAAAGCAAACAGCGCCCCGGCAATGATGCCCGGCATGATGATGGGGAGTGTCACCTTGAAAAAGATGTAAAGATTGCTGGCACCCAAGTCCTGAGCCGCCTCGATCAGGGAATGATCAAATTCCTGGAGCCGGGCCAGGACGACCATCGTTACATAGCTGAGGCAGAAAGTGATATGGGCGATGATGATAGTCGTGAATCCCAGGTGCATATTGATCCCCAGGATGCTGTTCACCCAGCCGCCGCATACGGAGATCACAAGTACAAAAAGCATCAACAAACTGATACCCATCAGGATATCCGGCACGATCAACGGCGTATAGATCAGAGTCGAATAAACGGATTTGAATTTACTCTTTGAGCGGTAAAGGTACAGCGCAGCCAGTGTCCCCAAAACCGTTGAAAAGAAAGTAGAAAAGAACGCGATGATCATGGTGTTCAAAAGCGCGTTCCAGATCACGTCATGGTGGAAGAGCTTTTCATACCAGATCAGGGAAAATCCCACCCAGCTGCCGCCGTACTTGCTGGCATTGAAGGAGGCGATGACCACCATCACCAGCGGCGTGTACAGGAAGATGAGCGTCAACAGCGTGATCAGCATCGGAAAACGGCTTTGGGCAGCGCCCCTGTTTTTTCTAAAAAACTTCATAAGGCAAACACGATGGGATAATTGCTGTTAAAAATCATTTCAAAAAAAGGAGACTTACTCATTGGCTTCTTCCCCCTTTTGCTGATTTTGAGAAACGTTGGTATCCGAAGTAAAGAGCAGACTTGAGCCAAGCCGTTGTTTAGTATCCTGTTGTTTTAATTGAAGTTTGGCATCATCGGGCGATTTCGTTCCAAAGATTTTACGGAACCAGATGAAAGCGACCAGCGGCAGGAACACCGCGATCATCAAAACCGCGGATAACGCGCTGGCATGAGGCAGGTTTCGATCGGTAAAGACACGCCGGGCGATCATATCACCCACCAGGTGACTGTCCTTGCCGCCGACCAGATCGGGTATCAAATACGCGCCGAAAGCCGGGATCAGCACGACCATCACAGCCGTCAGGACACCTTTGGAGATACCGGGCAGAAACACCTTTCGGAAAGCGTAAAAAGAACTGGCTCCCAGATCCTTGGCCGCGTCCAGCAGGGAAAAATCAAACTTTTCGGCGACGGAATAGATAGGCAGCACCGCGAAAGGTATATAGGTATAGATCATCACCGCCAGCACAGCCCACTGATTATACAGCAGCATGGTCGATTGCGGGATCACGCCCATCCAGACCAGCAGATGCTTGAGAGCCCCGTCCGGATGCAGAAAGACTTTCCACGCGTAAATGCGGATAAGGAAATTGGTCCAGAAAGGAACAACGATCAGCAGCAGGAAGAAGTTTTTGATCTTGACGTTAGAGATTCTCGCCAGCTGATAGCAGATCGGGATAGAAATGGCAATACAGACAAAGGTCGATACGATACCCTGCCAGAAGGTACGCCACATGATCGCGGGATAACTGGGATCCTTCAGCTCACAAACCGCCTGAAGTGTCCAGCCTTCTCCAATGCCGCCGTTGGAATCCACCGGTTTGAACACGATGAAAAAGATGACAATGGCCGGCAAGGCGTAAAAGATCAGCAGCCAGACAAACGCGGGTAGTCCCAGGAAGAAATTACCACAATTCCGGAAGAGTTTCATCTTTCACATTCCCAATCAAGATCAGTCCAGATCAGGCAGGGCGAGTAATTCTTCGTCGTCCTCCAGGTATTGATCCAACATGTAAGCATTATCTGCCTCAAAACTCAGCCAGACAAAGTCACCCCATTTAATGCTCCGCTCATCCAGCGCGTATCCATAATGCTGTTTGATGACAGAGATCCGCCAATCCTGAACGCGGATCCAGTAACGGGTATGCGCTCCCAGATAGATCACTTCCTCCACTTTGCCAAACAGCAGGTTCGTCTTCGGATTCGTCTTTTCAGGTTTCGTCGCGTAAACGCTGAACTTCTCCGGACGGATGCTGATGTGGACAAGAGCCCCCTCTTTCACGTTTTTATCATTATAAAGATGAAGCAAGGGGAAATCTTCTATTTGAAGGTCACAATAGTCTCCATCCAAATTGGTTACCGTACCTTCAAAGAAATTGGTGTCGCCAATGAACGCCGCCACAAAACTGCTCTTGGGGGCTTCATAAAGTTCTGTGGGTGTGCCGATCTGTTTGATTTTGCCGCTCTTTAGCACCGCGATATGATCGCTGATGCTCATGGCTTCCTGCTGATCGTGGGTCACAAAAATGAAGGTGATCCCCACATTGTCATGCAGCGTATCCAGTTCGATCAGCATTCGCTGACGCAGTTTCAGATCCAGTGCCGCAAGCGGTTCATCCAGAAGCAGGACTTTTGGTTTATTGATCAACGCGCGCGCGATAGCCACACGCTGACGCTGGCCACCGCTCAGCTGACCGGGTTTTCTATTCTCAAAACCGCTCAACTGAACCAATTCCAAGTACTTGGGAACTTCTTCATTTATGGTTTTGGGATCCACTCCGGTCGCTTTCAAACCAAACGCGACATTATCCCACACGGTCATGTGAGGGAAAAGCGCGTAATTTTGAAAAACAGTGCGAACAGCGCGTTCGTTAGGAGGCTGGTCCGTTATATCGACACCATCCAGAATAACCCTGCCGGAATCACACGGTTCAAACCCACCACAGATACGAAGCAATGTCGTCTTACCGCATCCGCTGGGACCCAGCAACGAAAAAACTTCGCCCGCATTAATCGAAAAAGAAACATCTTCCAAGACAGTATTTTGACCATACTTCTTGGTGATATTTTCAAAACGCAAAATTTCCATCTTCTCTGATGCTTTGCAGCATTAGAACAAAGTCCTAAAAATTAACTTCTTAAAAATGTATAAACTGAGTTGCTCAATTCAATCTTGCATTACGGATTACTCTGAAAACAGAACTCACAGGTTCCGTAAAACCGGTGCGCAATGTAACACATCTGCCCCCTAAATCAAGTAATAATTCGCAATTAAAAAATTTAATTGTGATTTTTTACCTTCAGCCTATTGGGGATAATCCAGAGCCTCCGGGATCATCACTTGTGTTAACGCCTGAGCCGCACGGTCCTTAGCCATTCTCAAGCCCATCATGCCCTGTTCGGTCTGGAGACGGAGTTCCGCGAATTTCTCAAGACCGGCCGTATCCTTTCCGGCATAACCGTAAACCAGTTCCGTGCAGATCCTTACAGATTCACCAGCAGCGCGGAGAGCCTGAACGGTCGCCAGATCGGCAAAGAAATTGACAAATCCCTGGAAATTAGGATTCTCTTCCACATGATTTCGCAGTTCCAAAATGTCATCAATGAAATACTTCACCGCCAGCAGCCAGCAAAGCGCGTCCGACAACGGGAAGTTGACCCCCTGACGGTTGCTGCTGTAGAGCTTGGCTCCATTAGCGTCCTTGTTGGTTTGCAGGAAGTTGAGAGATTCCAGCCAGAACTGCATCGCGCTGGCCAGCAAACCGGCGCCCAGTTCCAGCGTGTTCTGCTGTTTGATCGTGTTGAGCTGTTGGATCCACTGGCGATATTGAGCCAGGAAGATCTCATTGGTCATCACGATGGCAAGCTGACGGCGCTGAACGGCTTCCGGCCCTTCATAGGTCGCTTCCAGCTGACCATCCATCCATTTTTGTCCCAGGAAACCGGGGCAGTCTTCCGTGATGCCGTAGCCGCCCATCAGCGCGACCGCTTCGCGCATCATGTTCGTTCCCCAGCCGGTATTCCATAACTTGGTGGCGGGACAAAGCACATTGGCCACAGCGTCCGTGATAAGATACTGCACCAGTTTATTTTGTTTCAATTCCTCATATCGGCTGGCATCACGTTCGGATTCCGGTTTGCCGGATAGTTCTATAAATTCCAGGGCATCCTTTGTCGGAGCCGCCAGCGCTCTGAGCTGGGCACGGCCGCTGATGCCTTTTTCCGCGAAATAGTTCTCTTTAAATTTCTCCAGCGGTTGGAGTTCATCATAGATCCGGGCCGTTGTGAAGCCCATACTGGCTCCGGCTTCACCGGTAGCCCAGATATCCACCAGACGATGGATAGCATCTTCTTTGGTCTGGATGCCCAGTTCATAACGAGGAGTTCCCGGAGCGCAGGATTCACCGCCGCGGAAACGGGAGCGCTGATAGCGGATGATCGGTTCCACCGCGCTCAGCAGCTTGGCGGAGGTCATCAAGCCCACCACCACACGGGTCCTGTGGAAAACAGCGCCGATCACGTCACCGTGATTGATATTGGGAACGATCACGCCGTCTTTGACAGTATATCCGCCCACGATGCGGCTGGCAGGAACTTTCAGACTGAAGATCGGGTCACAAGTGGAGGAAAGCTGATGGACCATTTTCTTGGTCGCGGTTCCGCGGTTATAGGTACCGGGATCCCCTTCTTCCAGAATGACGACACAGCTGCCTTTGATACGGGGATCGGCCGAGTCCACCGCCGCCGTCACAAAATTCGCGAAGCCCATCCCGGTGATAAAACGTCCGCGTTTATCCACCTGAAGGATCGGTTCTTTCCCCTCTTCCCATTCTGCCACAGAGACTTTTCCATTCAGCATACCGGTCTCGACACCCACATACGGGATCGGTTCGGTCAGCGCGAAAGCTCCGCGNNGCGGTACTGTTTGCGGTCTTCGCCCGGCAAAGGAGGGACTGCGCCAGCCATGTATTTTGCTTTCTGTTCGGGAGTTCCCTTCTCGTGGATGGGCGAAAGAGCCAGGTTTCCGGCCATTCCGCCGGTAGAGGCTCCGGCATCGACCCAGGCGATCTCAAAAGAAATCAGTGCCTGGACCAGATTTTTCGGCCCTTCGATATATCCACCGTGTTCCGGCTCCATGAATGCCGCCGTCAATCCAGCTTCATCAAATGCCTTTAAAAGCTCCGCTTTCTCCGGCGTCCACTCATGCGTATTCCTCAGCCCCGAGGCCACCGCGCGGGCCACCGGTCCTCTGGCCACCTGACGGGCGGATTGAACAAGCATCTGTAAATCATATCGTTGAGAAAAACGCCACAAAATCTGACGCACATCATCACCCGGCAGGGTCTGTAAAGTATCCATTTTACTCTTTATCTTTGATTGAAGTTTCAACAGCGGATCGTAGAAAGCTCGTTCCGATGAGCCCGAACCGCGACACCTTTATACCATAATACCCACAATATGCAAATCCTGAAGCACAAGCGAGCCAATAAAAGAACCTCAGATTAGTGGTGAAAAAAACGCGGATGGATACTAAAAGAACCACGGATGGACACAGATACACACAGATATTGTAAATATTAAAAAATCCCCGGCGGGGTAAAAACCGTCGGGGATCTTTGTTTTCAGCTTAAAAAGCCTCTATTTGACCGGAGTCAGTACAACACGGAAGCCCGTATCTTTATCACTATTGCTGCGATAACCGCGGTTCGCTGAGCGGCAAGCAGCGGCATAGTTCTGCCAACAGCCTCCGTGACGGGCGTGGTCCATGCCTGTAACTAATTCCACAGGATCGATCACCGGTGTCGTTGGATAATCTCCCTTCTTATCCAAACACCATTCCCATACATTTCCGCACATATCATACAGTCCCCAGGCATTCGGCAGCTTTTGACCTACATCATACGTCTTATTATTACTGTTGTTCGCATACCATCCTAATTCGTCCACATTAGGACAGACCTCAACACCTGTCAGATTCTTTCCACTGTACAGGGCTGTGGTCGTCCCGGCACGGCAGGCGTATTCCCACTGAGCTTCCGTCGGCAGAGTATATTCATACCCCTCCGGCAGACGACCCGCTTCGCGTTCAATGGCTGTCAGCTTCGCGCAGAATTCCATCGCGTCATTCCAGCTCACTTGTTCTATCGGCAACATTCTCTTTTCCAACATCTTGCTGTCTGTGAAATAGGAAGGATTTGTTCTCATCACAGCGTAATATTGCGCCTGAGTGATCTCATGTCTGCCCATCCAGTAGCCCTGGGTCAGAGTCACCTGATGCTGTGTTTCATCATCATCTCTGCCCAATTCATCTGTTGGGCTGCCCATGATGAACGTCCCCGGCTCGATCCAGATCATGTCCAGGTTTACATAACTCGACAGAGGAATGACCATCTCCCTAACCAATGCCACGCGGAAGCCTATGTAGGCGCCACCGTAAATAGAATCGATACCGGTCCGATACGCAGAACGGCAATCCCTGGCAGTGCTATATCGATAGTCGCCCCCGCGAATCACAACCGATGATGTGCCAACAAGAGTTACAGGATCGGTCTCCGCTGTATTCGTATACTTCTCACCACTCTTATCTACACACCATTCTTCCACATTCCCATGCATATCATAGAATCCCCAGGCATTCGGCAGCTTCTGTCCCACAGGGTAGTGTCTACCATTATCCGTATCTTTTCCATCAGCATCATATTCACCAGAATTGTACCTATACCACCCCACTTCATCCATCTCGGGACATTTATCCTTATCTGACAGATTTTTTCCACTGTTCAGGGCTGTGGTCGTTCCGGCACGGCAGGCATATTCCCATTGCGCTGAAGTGGGTAATGAGTATACATACCCCTGCGGCAAACGCCCCGTTTCACGTTCAATAGCCGTCAGCTTGGCGCAGAACTCTATCGCCTCCTCCCAGGTCACATATTCCACAGGATGATTTTTCCGATCATCCCCTCTAAAATAAGAAGGATTATATCCCATCACAGCTTCATACTGTTCCTGAGTCACTTCATATTTACCCAGCCAGTAGCCTCTGGTCAGGGTCACTTCATGCTGTACTTCAAAAGTATATCCGCCCAGCTCGCCTTCCGGACTGCCCATCATGAATGTGCCCGGCTCGATCCAGATCATATCCAGATTCACCGTGTCCGAAAGCGGGATGGTCATATTCTTGCTGGGAACCGGAGCCAGGGCCACACGGAAACCGAGAAAATTGCCACTTGTGTCAGGATCGCCATGGGGGCGGAATGCCGAACGGCAGCCCCATGCTTCAAAAAGATAGCCGCCTCCGCGGACAATACGCTCCGAGCCTGTACCGGGACCTGTTGGATCCGTCACAGCATTGATCGGATAATCTCCAAACCAATCCAGACACCATTCAAATACATTTCCGTGCATGTCATACAAGCCCCAGGCATTTGGCATCTTTTGTCCTGCCGGATGAGTCGCGAGATCGCTATTGAAAATATACCATCCCACTTCATCCAGATTGGGACAAAGTTCATCTTCGGCTTGTTCTTCTGCCGGGATATTGGTTCCATTATTAAATGCCGTGGTCGTTCCGGCACGGCAGGCGTATTCCCACTGGGCTTCGGTCGGCAGGGTGTATTCATAACCTTCCGGCAAGCGGCCCGCCGCCTTTTCCTGCGCGTTCAGCTTGGCGCAGAACTCCTTCGCGTCATCCCAACTGACCGAATCCACCGGCAGATCGGCTCCTTTAAAAGAAGAAGGATTCGTTCCCGTCACCGCTTCAAACTGCGCCTGAGTGATCTCATATTTGCCCAGCCAGTAGCCCTGTGTCAGGGTCACTTCATGCCGGGTTTCGTTATTCAATCTGCCCAGTTCGTCTTCCGGACTGCCCATCAGGAATGTGCCCGGCTCGATCCAGATCAGATCCAGATCGACCGTATCCGACAACGGGATGGTGATGTCTTTGCTGGCGGCACCTTTGGCGCAGAAGAAGAGTTTTTTGTCGCTCAACGCGACTTTATAAGGGCTGGAAGCGGTTTGAACTTCTGTCCAGTTTACTGTGTCACTACTCTGATAAAGTGTTCCTGTGTAGGTAATAACAAGGTTATTACCATTGATCTCGTAGTTCAAAGTTGGTGCCGCGGCCTGCGCTGTCATTCCTACCAGTGTCAACACCAGCAGGCCGGATGTTAATTGCAACTTGCGCATAATAAGAAATCCCATTTAATGGGCTGTTACGGAAAAAATAGCACACATTTTGTCCAACCGCAAGTGTTGTGTGCGGTTCTGTCACCGGTTCCCGGTGAGGGCATATATCATCATCTTTCCGGGGGTTGCGCTGCGCTTACCCCCGGCTATTATCCTATCACCCCTACGGGGTTTCAGTCAGAATCCCTGCGGGATTTTACGTTATACCGAGCCATGCATAGCATGTCTCCATTTTATTAACCCGGAACGGGTTATGAGAAAATAGCCGAGGGTGAGCGAAGCGTAACCCCCGGTAGCGCGATCCCCCTAATGGATTCACCGGGAACCGGTGACAGAGCTGAACAAAATAAAGACGCGCGCACCGAACGTCGGCATCACAAATAATAAATAATTCAATATCAATAATTTATCTGTGTATATCTGTCTCCATCTGTGGTTCTTTCACCTATCCATCCGGGGTTCTGTAAAATCAGCAGAAAGAAAATGGAAAATGCTTTGAATCAAAAAATAATGTTTACCTGTGTCATTCGGACAGGTATGCTTATCCCCAGTTATTTATGAAGCGACTTTCACGCTATTTTAAGAATAATGTAACCCGCACGCTGACAACTATCTGTATCTGCGCCGCGGCAGTTTCCACCGTTTCCGCAGACGAGGATCAGAATATCATCGGAGCCCGGATGCCTTCCCTGAGCCCGGATGGTTCCACGCTTGCCTTCGTGTACCGCGGAGATATTTGGTCCGTCCCCAGCCAGGGTGGCAAAGCCACTCCGTTGACCATGCATATCGAGATGGATTCCAAACCGTTATGGTCACCGGACGGAAAATGGATCGCGTTCTCCAGCACCCGAACCGGAAACAATGACATTTTTATCATGCCCTCCACCGGCGGCGCTCCCAAGCAACTGACCTGGACTTCTGAAGGGGAAGCTCTTTCCGGATGGAGTCCGGACAGCAAAGAGCTGCTCTTTACCGCCACACGCGACGGCAAAGGCCCCGGCATTTTTTCCATCAATGTCGAAACACTGGCCACCAAGAAATACGCGGAAGATTTTGCGCCGCTGAGTTTTCCGGCATTCGCTCCCGATGGCAAGACGATCGTTTACGCACGTTTCTCTTTCCCCTGGACACGTCCGCGCTATTACGGCTCCGGAGCCATGCAGATCAATCTGCTGGATGTGGCCACCGGCGAATGCAGGGCGTTAGTGGATGACAATAAACAGCATATATGGTCCCAGTTCATGCCCTCCGGTAATGAGATCCTGACCTCCACGATCGGGGAACAGACCCGCGGCATCCCGACCCTGAGTGAGATCGGAAAGATCCACACGAAGATCGAAGATAACGATGCCAAAACACCGAACCTCTGGATGTTCGACCTGGAAGGCAAAGGCCGCCAGCTGACTCATTTTGTGGGAGACGCGGTCCGCTGTCCGTGTGTCGCGTTCCAAACGGGTGATATCGCTTTTGAATATGACGTGGATCTCTACCTGCTGCGCAAAGGTGAAACGGAGCCTCAGAAGATCGCCATCCAGGCGGCTGTGGATCCCAAGATGAACAGCAAACGGCTGATGCGCTTTGACAGCAACAACGCCAGAGAACTCTCGGTCACACCGGACGGCTCGACGGTCTTCTTCGGGCTGCGCAGTGAGATCTGGTCCACACCGTCCCAGAAACCCGCCAACTCGGCCAACCGCACGGCCAATATCGCCAAACGCTTGACGGATTGGGTCGGAGAGGATTTTGACTTTATGGTCTCTCCCACGAATCCGAATAAACTCTATTTCACATCCGATCGTGATAAGAACATCCGTCTGTATGAACTGGATCTGGCCAGCAATGAAGTGACCTGTCTGTGGAACAGAACGGAAGACATGCTCAATCCGATCCCCTCACCGGACGGGAAAGCCATCGCGTTCTGGGTCACCGGTTCCGAAGGCGGTCTCTATCGCCTGAACCTGGAAGATAAATCGCTGATCAAGCTGGTGAGTCTGCCGGCCTCCTATATGTACGGCAACGGCGGCGGCAACTTCAGCTGGTCGCCCGACGGCCGCTGGATCGCGTATGTGAACAACATCCCGCGCGGAGCCAGCAATATCTTCATCGTGGGTTCGGAAGGCGGCACCCCGGTCAATGTCACCTGCCTGAACGCGGATCATGAAATGCCTACCTGGTCTCCTGACGGCAAGTATCTGTACTTCCGCAGTGACCGCAACGGCAACGGCATCTATCGTCTGCCTCTGAGAGAAAACTTTGTTTACACGGGTGACATGGAGCTCAAGTATCAGCCCATCACCAATAAATTTGAAGTCTCTATTGATTTTGAAAAGATGGACCGCCGCATTGAAAAACACAGCACCGCTTATCCCTCGGAAATGCAGGCATCGCCCACAGGCGATCTGGTGACTATCACAGGCGGTGAACTGACCCTGATCAGCTATGACGGCAAAGCCATCCGCACCTATACCGGCGGCGGCGGCAAAGCCAATCTGCAAATCGCCCCTCTCGCCAAGAAGGCCTTCTTCACCGGTCCTAACGGCGAGATCTTTGCGCGTGTGCTGCAAGACAACGGTCCACTCGAACGTGTGACCTTTATCGCGAACTTTGAACGGGATGTCCACGCAGAACGTCACGCGGCTTTCGCCCAGTTCTGGAGAAACTACAAACGCGGTTTCTATGATGCGAATATGCACAGCCGCGACTGGGACAAGGTGCGCGCCCGCTATGAGCGTCTGCTCCCCACCATTGAAACCAGTGAGGAATTCGGTGTTCTGCTCAACCGCATGGTGGGCGAACTGGAATCCAGTCACTCGGAAGTCGGTGCCGCCAAGGAAGCCACCGCGAGTTCTCCTTCCACACCGAAACTCGGCTTCATCATTGACTATACCTGGAGAGGCCCCGGTCTGCGCATCGCGGAAGTCCCCGCCAATATGCCCGGTGATTTTGAGGCGACACGCCTGAAAGCCGGTGAATATGTCATGCAGATCAACGGCAAGGATGTTCAGGCGGATGAAAATCTCTATCAGATCATCAATAATCAGCCTCAGGATTTCACCTTCCTGGTGAACGATCATCCTTCCAAGGAATACGCGAGGACCGTTAAATACACAGTCCCCACCAGCACCTGGCGCAATACTCTCTATGAAAACAGGATCGCTGAAAACGTGGACAAAGTGTCCAAAGCCAGCGACAACCGCCTGGCCTATATCCACATCGCGGCCATGGGCGCTTCCGATCAGGTTCGCTTTGAACGCGAAGTTTATGACCGCATCCAGGGTAAAGACGGTCTGATCATTGACGTGCGTGGCAACCGCGGCGGCAATATTTCCGACACGCTCATCAGCTGGATGATGCGCCGTCCGCATGGTTATGTGAAATCCCGTGATCAGGATATCCGCGCGGTACCCGATCGCTCCTGGGATAAGCCCATCATCGTCCTGAGTGATCAGCTGGCCTATTCCAATGGTGAGATCTTTACCACAACCGTCCGCGTCAATCATCTGGGACTGGTCGTCGGTATGCCGACACCGGGCTACGTCATCTGGACCTACAGCATGGGCTTAGTGGACGGAACATCCGCGCGTATGCCGCTTTCCGGCGCGTGGCGTTTGGATGGATCACCGACCGAAGATCTGGGTGAAGATCCCGATATCCGTGTGGAACGCACAGCCGAAGATTATCGTCTGGGCAGAGATCCTCAGCTGGATCGCGCGATCGAAGAGATACTCAAACAAATCGAGGTCAACAACAATAAGATCCGCCATGCCAGCCAGTAAACGGAAATTGGACAAGCTCTGGCAGGTCTCACTGGAGATTCCTCTGGAATCAGAGGATGCCGTCATCGAGCTTTTTATCCGGCTTTTCGGGAACGATGTCTGTCCCTCGGCGTGGCAGCTGCATGAAAGCACTCGCACGAGAGTTTCTTTCTACACAGCGAAACTGCGCAAAACTCCCGCGGCGATCAAAGCTCTTATCAAGGGCGAACTGAAAAAACTGGCTGAGCTGGGACTGGATGTCTCGGCTCCCCGGATCAGTGTCCGGCAAATCAAAAAGGAAGACTGGGCGGAGTCCTGGAAACGCCATTTCAAAGTCCTGACCTTTGATAAAAAGCTGATGATCGCTCCCAGCTGGAGCAAGCGAAAAGCCTCCAAAGGCATGGTCCGTCTGGTGCTGGATCCCGGCTTGAGTTTCGGCACAGGCCACCATCCCACGACCAGCTATTGTTTATCCCAAATCGTGAAATACATGCCGGCCGATGGAGAAAAACGCTCCATGCTGGACATTGGATGCGGTACGGGGATCCTCTCCATAGCGGCGGCGCGTCTGGGCTACAAGCCTGTGTTCGGCTTTGACAACGACGCGGAAGCGGTGGAAAACTCCATTAAAAACGCGACAACGAATCAGGCCGAAAAACTGGTTGATTTCAAGGCGATGGGCGTTGAAAAAATGAATACCCGCAAAAAGGATCTGTGGGATATTGTTTGCGCCAATCTGGAAGCTCCCCTGCTGATGCAGGTAGCCGAAAGGATCGCCGCCAAAGTCGCCCCCAAAGGCAAACTTGTCGTCGCGGGCATTCTCACCCATCAGTTCAAGGCTGTCAGCGAAACGTATAAAAAATACGGTTTCAAAGTGACCGACTCCTGGACCGGCGGGGAATGGACTTCCGGCACATTGGAAAGGGCTTAGCGGGTATGGATCCGATCCTGGAATTTTTTAAACGTGACCGCTTTGCCGAATGGATCGGGGTCAAGCTGCTGGAAGCTCGTCCCGGTTACGCGAAAGGTAAAGTGGATATCCAGCCCGCGCATCTGAACGGCTTCCGGGCGGTGCAGGGCGGTGTCATTTTCACACTGGCGGACTTTGTTATGGCCGGAGCCAGCAACGCGGACGGTCGTCTGGCCGTCGCGATCAATGCCTCCATCAACTATATCAAGAGCGGCTACGGAAAAACCCTCTACGCCGAAGCGAAAGAAACTTCGTCGAATCCCAAACTGGCTTCATACGAAGTTCTGATCACAAACGACCAGGGAGAAACGATCGCGACCATGCAGGGACTGGCTTATCGCAAAAAAGACACCCTGACGGAAGTCGTCGAGAAAATGCCTGATTAAAAACTTGATCATGCCGCAAAAAAAACTCCATCGGATTATTTTTCCGGTGGAGTTTTTCGTTACAGCGTTTCAGCTATTTTCTCGTTTTCTCGCGGATGTCTATCAATTCCTTCATCACTGAATAGAGATTGCCGTTCCAATCCGGAGTTCCAAACGCGTCATGGAGCGTCTTGTACAGCGCGTAAAGCTTCTTATACACCGCGTGAGCCTTCGCGTTCGGCTTAAAGACCTTGGCTTTCACACCGGTCATGGCTTTCTGCGCCGCGGCAAAAGTATCATAGCCGCCCGCGGCCTTGCCCGCGACAACAGCGCCCGCGATAGCCGAGCCCAAAGCACACGTTTGAGCCGAGCGGCTCACCTTCATGGGCCGTCCCGTCACATCCGCGTAGATCTGCATCGTCAGCGCGCTTTTCTCGGATATACCGCCGCAGTTGATGACCTGTTTGATCTTTACGCCGTATTCCTCAAAACGGTTGATGATCGTCAGCGCGCCGTAAGCGGTCGCTTCCACTAACGCGCGATAGATTTCCGCCGGGCTTGTGTATAAAGTTTGTCCCAGAAGCAATCCCGTCAAACGCTGATCGACCAGCACTGTTCTGTTGCCGTTGTTCCAATCCAGCGCGATCAAACCGGACTCGCCCGGTTTCAGCTTGGATGCCGCTTCGTCCATCTTCTTGTGATCCAGCAGTCCCTTCGCGGGCTGAATATAATCCACGAACCAGTTGAAAATATCCCCTACGGCGGATTGTCCGGCCTCCAGGCCGTAATATCCCGGCAGCACACTGCCGTTGACCACACCGCAAAGCCCCGGAATATCTTTCAGCGGCTTTTTATTGGACACGATCGTGATATCGCAGGTACTCGTGCCGATGATCTTGACTAGAGTTCCTTCAGAAATACCGCATCCGATCGCGCCTAAATGCGCGTCAAAAGCGCCCACAGCCACCGGGATCCCTTCAGGAAGTCCCGTTTTTTTGGCCCATTCCCTGCATAAACAGCCGGCCTTCGTATCCACGGAGTGCGTCTTTGAACTCAAATGAGAACGCAAAGCCGCCAGTTTGGGACTTAACTTGCCCAGGAATTTTTCATCCGGATAACCGCCCCAGGTTTCATTATACATCGCCTTGTGACCGGCAGCGCACACGCCCACAGTCAAACGATCCGGATGCTGAGTCCCGGTCAAAACGGCAGGGATCCAGTCCGCGATCTCGACCCATAAATACGCCGCGTCAAAAACCTTTGGCGCGACACGCAGACAATGCAGGATCTTGCTGAAAAACCATTCACTGGAATAAGTGCCGCCGCATTTTGCCAGATACTGCGGACGCATCTTTCTGGCCAAACGGCTGATCTCTTCCGCCTCGGCCACACCGGTATGATCTTTCCACAGCCATGCCATCGCGTCAGGATTGTTGGCAAAACATTTCTGATCGGTAAGCGCGTTGCCGTTCGCGTCCACCGGCATCGGCGTACTGCCCGTAGTATCCACGCCCAAACCAATGACCTGATCGGCGGAAAAAGTCTTTATTTTCTTCCGGGCGTCGGCGATCACCTTCTTGATCGTCACTGCCGCGCCCTTTAAATAATCCGAGGGATGCTGACGTGCCAGATTCGGATCTCTTCCCAAAACCACACCTTTGACACCGTGTTCGTATGGATAAACGGATTCCGCTATCTCTTTGCCGCTGCGTACATCCACCAGCAGAGCGCGAACGGAATTGGTCCCGTAATCCAGTCCTATTGTGTATTTATTGCTATTTTTCATCTTGTTTCAAAACCGCGTTTGCGTTTTCCGGCTGGCCTTTATATCTCAAAGCCAAAATCGTGATATCATCAGACTGCGGTTCATTCCCCGCGTGCTGATGGATAGAGGCGCAGATATCCGATGTGATCTCAGACACAGACTTTTCTTCTTCACCTCTGGTAAAGTTCAAAAGACGATCCTCACCGTAAAGCTCCTTCTTTTCATTCATGGCCTCATTCACACCGTCCGTATAAACAATGAGTGTATCTCCCGGTTCCAGCTGGACCTGGCTGTTCGTATAAACAGGATACTGGACCACACCCAGAACGATCCCCTTGGGCAGCTCCAGCCAGCGAGGCTCTTTCCCTTTGCTGAGCCAGACCGGCGGCAAATGACCGGCATTGGAATACTCCAGAATGCCCGTATCCGTATCCAGGATCCCGCAGAACACCGTCACAAACAGCGTCCGCTCATTTTGCAGGGACAACTCATGTCCGACCCGTTTGAGAATATCCGCGGGCGACATCTTCTGCCGCTGCATTCCTTTCATCAAGGTCAGCGTCACCGCCATGAACAAAGCCGCGGGAACTCCCTTCCCCGAAACATCCCCTACCGTGAAAAAGATCCGGTGCGAATCCATCCTGAAGAAACTGTACAGATCGCCTCCCACTTCCTTGGCCGGCTCCAAAACCGCGTGGATATCTATATTATCCAGCCCCGGTATTTCAAAATCAGACGGCAGAAAACTCTTCTGGATACTGGTCGCGATCTTCAGCTCGCTGGTGATCCGCTCCTTGGCCGCCAGAGTCTCTCCCAAACTCGTGATATACGACTTCAAATTGACCCGCATATCCTCGATCGCGTCACTCAGGAAACCGATCTCATTCCGCCGTTTTTCCTTCTGAATAGGCTTATCCAGATTCCCTTTCGCGATCACCATCGTCTCATCAGCCAAACTGGAGATCGGCCGTGTAAAGTTGTATGAGATCCACAACACAGCCAGCAAAAGAAAGATATTTCCCACGATAAACCCATGGAACTCCAGCTTCTGCATCTGATCCAGCCCCTTCAGCATATCCTTCTCCGAAACGATAAAAAGGACAGACCATCCGCTTTTTTCGATCATCGTCCGGTAAAGCCAGACAGGCTGCCCGGACAACTCTACATGATCCACAAATCCGACGACCCCAGAGTCAATGATTTTCTGAACCTTTCTAAGATCCTCCTTATCTGTCAGATCCGTAACCACTGAATCATCTATCAGATTCTTTCCGTCCGGTGTGACCAAAACCTGGCCCACGTCCGTCACCAAAGCCGCAAACCCCTCCTTCAAAGTACTCAAACGGGTAATGATATTCTGGAACGCCTCCAGCCCCATATCCGCCGTAACGACCCCGGCAAAACTGTTATCCTCATTGAAAAAAGGAACAGAATAAGTACACATCAGCGTATTGCCGCCGCCTTCATCGTAATATGGTTCAGACCACACCGGAGTCAGCTTCTCCGCCGGTTCCGTGTACCACGGCTGAGAAAAATACGCGTAATCAGGCGAATTCAAATTCGTTTCCACCAGCAGAGGCATACTGGGCATCGAAAAATTTCCTCCGTTCGTCGTGGCGGATTGATCATTCATCCAATAAGAATAAAAAGACATATTCGTTCCATGATAAGTGCCCGGCTCAAAAGACACCGAAGAACCATAAAAAAGATTCGGATCCATCGTCAGCAAATTCTGGATACTCCAATAGATATTCTCCAGACTTTTATCGCTGTGTTCCACTGATTTTTTTAAAGACACCGTTGAATTCTCAAACACCGTCAAAATAGCGGTGATTTGATTGGCCGTACTTTCATTCAGCACCTGAACCAGATTGGAAACAGAACTTTTGGCGACCCTTTGTATCTCTCGTCCCTGATACCAGAAAATACCGGTCACGATCAGCGTCATACTCAAGAAAACAGTCAACCCCAACCGAAAAGCTAAACTGTTGTAGAACTTTATCTTTTTAAATAACATAGTGCTTCAAACACGGATGACACCAGGCCTCAACCCGGCATATCATCCTCAACCGCTTCATTATGAAGCAAAATCAGCAGAACATCAAGCATCCATTTTCACACATTCAAAACACCGGCCAAAGTTGCTGATATTCTACAATAATTTATTGAAAACCAAAGTATTATATAGAAACAAATGGTCTATGGATCTCAGCGTCACTTTTGCTGCCCAACCAGGGATCCATTCTGAATACCCTCGCGGGGGGTATCAATAACAGAGCCGCGCGACCTGCGCGGCTCCGTTATTGATCAATCTGACTGATTGAAAACTGACTAAGGCCGAGTGCTGACGGTCAGAATTGCGGCCCGACTGGTAACACATCCAACATTATTGCAGGCGGATACGGTATATTCTCCTGCATCAGTCATTTTTACAACCTTGATAGTATATTCAGCGCCATCAGCACCTTCGATGACCTGACCGTTCTTATACCATTGATAAGTCACGGATGACCCGGCGGCAGCAGCAGTTACTTGTCCCCTTACAGGAACCAGAACTACACGGAATCCGCAGTAAACGTACCCGTTGTCATAGTCTCCATAATGGCGCGCCGTGCGGCATAAATACGCGGCATCTCCATAAAATCCTCCACAGCCAGTATGTTTATTACCAACTGTCGGTCCCATTGGATCAACTACGGGATCAGCGGAAAATTCTTCATAATAATCCCAGCACCATTCCCACACATTACCATGCATATCATAGAGACCCCACGCGTTCGGGCGCTTCAGACCCACAGGATGAGATCTGTTATCACTATTGTAGTAATACCAGCCCACTTCATCCATGTTAGGACACTGACTGGTGGAAGTCAGATTCTTTCCACTGTTCAATGCTGTGGTCGTCCCAGCACGGCATGCATACTGCCACTGAGCCTCGGTCGGCAGAGCGTATTCATATCCTTCAGGGAGTCTGCCCGCATTCTTCTCTATCTCTGTCAAACGGGCACAGAAATTGGTCGCGTCGCTCCAGGAAACATAGTGGACAGGACAATTCTCTCCATCACTGCTGGGAGAACTGCCGATCACAGCTTTGTACTGAGCTTCCGTAACCGGGTATCTGCCGATCCAGTAACCTTGAGTCAAAGTGACTTGATGCTGGATCTCGTTTCCATTTCTTCCCAGCTCATCTTCGGGACTTCCCATTATAAAGGTGCCCGGTTCGATCCAGGTCAGTTCTAAATCCTCATTCACAGAAAGAGGGATATCTATATCCATTTCATCCGTATTCTCATCTTTTGCCACAACAGTGAAGGTGACCATTTCCCCTTCATTCACAGTCCGGCTCTGCGGCTGGGAAAGGATCCGGGGCAATTCAGACGCTTCTTTCACAGTCAATACACCTGTGCCGGAAGCACTTCCAAATTCATTACTGACAGTAACGGTGTACATCCCGGCATTGCCCGGTTCCACAGAAGGGATCATGTAAACTGCATCATTCGCGCCGCTGATCTCCACATCATCTTTGTACCACTGATAGCGAAGCGGAGCGGTACCGTCTGCCCTGACACTGAAGCTTACACTCGTGCCCGCGCCTGCTTTTTTGCTGAAAGGCTGCCGCAGGATAACCGGAGCCATATCAATGAGAGGTTCCACATCGATCCCGGAAAGGAACTCGGGTTCTATAGCTTCTGGTATATCATTATAACTCAGAGTATCGGGAATGATGTATTCCGGATTCTGACTGGGACGCACCCAGGAAAGAACCGTTCTGTTCGGCACACCGTCAGAAATGTGATAGATCTCGAAGTAATACTTTTGGCCAGCCACTAAATCAATCAGCCCCGTACTCCTGACTTCCGCGTAAGTGCCATAGATCGCGGGAGTATCCCCCAAACCTTCTTTGGTATCATCGGAACTCAGCCAGAGTTCTCCGGAATAATCATTGTAGAACCAGATAGAATACTTGCCGGTTTCCGGCGCGGTCAGCCATCCGGCCAGATAATCACTGCGCCAGGAATAGTATTGACCATAATCAACTACAGGCATTTCTTCCAGCCAGTCGGCTTTCTTGCCTTCCGCGACATACGATTTCAGCGTGCCTATATCCGTTGTATTGTAATAAAGCGATTTCAAAGGATATTTGTTGATATTGACTGTTGCCGTCAGATCCTCCTGAACAAAATCCCCAGTATCCGTAACTGCATCGCTGACCGTTATATTGAGAACATCTCCGAAGAGAAGGTCATAATCCTTGTCAAAGCTCAAAGTAACTCTGTATTTTTCTTTCTCATAGTCGGCCCTTTTGACTTTGACCCTTTCCGCGAATTTATCCGTGATCAAATAATTCAAAACATCTTCCGCCATTTCAGCATCCAGTCCTCTTGAAAATCGAAGGATCACTGTATTCTCGCTTGCGCTATAACCCGCATAGTCAATTTTCAGATCTTTTGACGCATTCGGATCAGCGGTCAGCACAACACGGAAACCAAAATCCGGATTGCCGGAGTTTGGGTTATAGTTTAGGAAAAAGGCAGAACGGCTCATATCCTGGTAATTGTACCAGCTGCCGCCGCGCAGGGTGCGCTCTGTTCCAAAGAAAGCTCCTGACGGATTTGATACCGCGGTTTCCGTATAGTAACCAAACCAGTCCGAGACCCATTCCCATAAATTACCCTCCATGTCATACAGCCCCCAGTCGTTGGGCCGTTTCTGGCCGACGGGCTGTGTTCTGCCGGAAGCGTTATAATAATACCATCCTACTTCATCCATATTGGGACAAATGTCTCTGACTGAGGTAATATCTTTACCGCTGTTCAAAGAGGTTGTAGTCCCGGCCCGACAGGCATATTCCCACTGAGC
>DBVN01000078.1:22121-22445 GCA_002308515.1 Verrucomicrobia bacterium UBA1263
GCCATTTGAGTCAATTTAGCACAGAAATCCATTGCATCACCCCAGTTGATGCTGCTTGCCGGATAGACCTCGTTCATGTTTACGGCGATATTTTTTTCCGTAACAGCTTTATACTGAGCCTCGGTCACTTCATATTTACCGATCCAGAAACCTTTGGAAATCGTTACTTGATGTTGTATTTCTCTGGCTTCGCGGCCAAGTTCTGTTTCGGGGCTGCCCATCATAAAAGAACCTGGTTCGATCCAAATCATTTCCATGTCAACATCTTCTAAAATAGGTACAACTACATTTTCCCCAAAATCTCCCCATTTGACACAGAAGAAC
>DBVN01000078.1:22458-22788 GCA_002308515.1 Verrucomicrobia bacterium UBA1263
ACTTCTTGTCCCCCAGAACGATTTTATACGGACTGGTCGCGGACGAGACCTCGGTCCAATTCACCGCATCACCGCTCTGTAGAAGTGTGCCGGTGTAGTTGATTATCAGCTCGTTACCGCTCACCTCATAACTGAGGCTGGGAACCGTGGCTTGAATATTCAATGATGTCAATAATGTCCCCGCGACCAAACAGGCCGCGCCTAATAATTTATGATCCGATCTTTTCATCGTAAATTTCCTCATAGTTTTAAGCGAAAGATCCGAAGAAATGGAAGATGGATTTCAACGGAAAAAAGATGTGTATGAAAAGGGTGAATCTTCAAAATAGA
>DBVN01000032.1 GCA_002308515.1 Verrucomicrobia bacterium UBA1263
CCAGTTTCATCCCGGCGGGATCCTTTCTGCTGACAAAGAGATAAGGTGCTTCCGGGGTCCAGGTGAAGAGTTTCTCCGGATCCAGCCAGTCCAGTTTTGCCGGATCATCCCATCCTTCTGTCCCTTCCACGTAATAGACATTGGGGTAATAAGGATTGGGAACATCTCCATTAAAAATAGATTCATCTATTTCCGGACAGTTTCCTTTGAAATAGACACTCTCCAGTGCCGGACAAGATACAAAAGCGTATGTTTTCAGAGAGGTAACTCCAGTGCCCACTATGACTTGTTTTAAGTTACTGCAGAGAGCAAATGCCACGCTATCTATAGTCTGGACTGTATCCGGGATATCTATCGAAGTTAAGCTGCTACATTTGAAAAAAGAATACTCATTTATCGTTTCCAATGAAGACGGAAATCGTACTGTTTCCAAATAAATAGTCTCAAGAAATGATCCCCATGCCAGTTTGGTAACTCCCTCAGGAATGACATATTCTGCCCCCGGTCGGCCGCATGGATATTGAAGCAGAGTTGTGCCTTCTTTATTGAAAAGAACACCATCTATGGCACGATAGAATGGATTTTCCTCGTCCACAGTGATTTCCTCTAATCCGTCAGACCAGGAAAAAGCGTTCATCCCAGAAGACTCACTATAAAGCCCTCCATAAATATCTTCGACACTGGCAGGGATATTTATTGTTTTGATTTTCTTACATCTAGCGATAACCCAATATCCAATAGATTTGACTCCATTAGGGATATGAAGCTCCGTTAGTTTGTTACAGCCAGAAAACGCTCGACTTCCTATAGTTTCCACACCGGCAGGGATTTGTATCTCTGTCAGATTAGTGCAATGATAGAATAAGCCACGGCCTATGTACTTAAGATTTTCGGGCAGCTGGCAGCTTGTGATATTATTCTTATCATTCTCCCAAAAGGCGTAATCAATACCAGTCACTGTTTTACCATTGATCTCATTGGGAAAGACGACATCCAGATCTGTTCCCAGATAGTTGGTAATGATGGCTTCATCCCCTTCGATCCTGTATTCAAAATCAGAAGGTGTTGTTTCAGCGTTTAAAGAGATCCATGCTCCAAAACAAAGACCTATCGCAGCCAAATAAGAAAACAATTTATGGATATTCATTGTATTACACTTGAAAGATCAGATTAATTTCCAACCCTTCACGCATTTTATTCTATACCATTTTGGAAATTGATAAAGAAGAAAATAAAATTATTTTATATGCTATTTAACATATTTATAATTAAGTAATTACAAAAGATATCTTTTATATATTTATGAGAGTTTTTGATACATATCACCTTTTTTGGGTAAATCATCCGTTCGTATCCATATTCATCGGTGGTTCTTTCCATACCCGTCCGGGGGTCTTTTTCAGAAAATCTTGACGAACGTGAAAGCGTACATTAGCCTTAACACGGAAAGGATGCGGCAATATGACATCCATTAGTATAACAAAAGCCAGAGCGGATCTTTATAACCTGGTCGCCGAAGTGAATAAAAACTCACGCCCCGTGATGCTTACCAATAAAAATGGCAAAAACGGCGTGCTGATATCCGAAGATGACTGGAACGCCATCCAGGAAACACTTTATCTCAATTCCGACCCGCGCGTTCGGGATTCCATCCTTGAAGGCGGTCAAACTCCTTTAAAGGATTGTCTCACCGAAAACGAAGTGGAGTGGTAGGTGTACAGGATCCTTTACACCAAACAGGCTAAGAAAGATATCGAATATCTGAAGGCCGCGAAACTGGATAAAAAAGCAAAGCAGCTGGTCGAGGCCGTCAGGATGGATCCTTTCGCGAATCCTCCTCCTTATGAAGCACTGCTGGGAAATCTGGCAGGATTCTATTCCAGAAGGATCAATCTTCAGCATCGTTTTGTTTATCAAGTGTACACGGAGCCTGTCACTGTGGATCTAACTTCTTACGAGGGGACTGTGAAAATCGTCCGAATGTGGACTCACTACGAACAGATCCGATAAGATTTTTCTGTTTCCCCTTTCAGGTTAAATGAATGGAGACGCGAAATCCCGTGTTTCTATATCATATCTTCTTTATAAATAATGAATTATCTGTGGATATTCGTGTCCATCCGTGGTTCTTTCCATACCCGTCCGGGGTTCTCGCGACATTTTTATTGACTTATTAGATTTTTTAAACATAATAATCCGCGTATGAAACCTCGTAATATGAGATTACATGGAGCGGTTCTTGGAGCCGCCACGATATTAGCACTCGGCACGGCGTTTGCCAGCGCGGATGTGCTTTTCACCGATCAGTTTACGGGATCAGAAATTGACGCCAATTCCTGGTTTCTGAGTGATCGGAGCTTTGAATACATGAACTCACAGCCGACCGGCACGATGAATTACTACATTGACGGCGGCATCGTCAATATGAGTTACACGCCGGATTCATCTTATTGGCCCGGTGTGGCTTTTGTAACACAAGCCGGCTACGCGGTCTCACCGGAGAATCCGGTGACGTTCCAGATAGACAGGCATTATAATACTTATAACCAGGCTTCCGGTTCCCGCTGCGCGGTTCTGATTTATAATAGTGACCTGAGCAAATGGGTACATTTCGCCGAAACGACCGACGGCAGCAGTGCCAGCAGCGCTAAATACTACGGCTGGTGCTACAACCGTTACATTGGCCAGAGCGGCGACAAATACAATGGTGTGGGTGTCGGTATGGATGAGATCAATCTGAATGAAAATCTGACCGATCACGGTCTTCACACGATCAAGCTGGTGGCCACAGGCGAGACGGTCACCTTCTTCATTGATGACGTGGAAGGCGCGACGGTGGATTTCCCCTTCACGGATGGAGTCCGCTTCGGTTTCGGTGTTTACGCTCGTGCCGCTGATGACTATATTGAGGATGCCTTCGGCAATGTCATCATTACCGGAACGGGCAACATGATCGCCTTTGATAAGAGTGAGTACACTCTGACCGGTGATGAGGGAACGATCAGTGTAATGGGTCAGTTGATCAGCACCAGTCAGGATGTGACGCTGACTTTGACTTCTCAGGATCCTTCCATCGCGGCTTTCCCCACCGGTGATTCTTATGATGTGGTGATGAAAGCCGGCAAGACTGAGACCTATACCATTCCCGTCGTGAAGAAGGGTGTGGGCAAGGTGATCTTCACGGCCTCCAACAACAAAGGTGTCGTCATGAATCCGGCCAAGCTCACGATCACGGCCCAGGGCAATGGTGAGACTGTTCTGTTTGACGATTTCGATGGAGCGGAAGTGGACAGCAATTTGTGGACGGTCAGCACACGCAGTTTTGAATATTGGGGAAGTTCCCCGACGGCGGAGTCAACGATAACTCAGGCCGACAGCAGTCTGACTATAAACGTGAGCCCGAATGGTCATTACTGGCCGGGCGCGGCACTGGTTTCCAAAGGGACTTTCAATGCCAGCTCCCTGAGTCCGCTGACTTTCGAGGTGACCCGTGAATCTTTCAACGCGGACAACAGCACAGGCGGCCGCTGCGGTATCTATCTCTACAATGAAGATATGAGCGAATATGTCCTCCTGGATGATACCAGTGACGGCGGTTCTGTGGAAGGCTGCACCTATTACGGCTGGTGCTACAGCTATCTCGCCAATGGTGATACCAGCAGGAGAGGCGGTACGACGAAGCTCCCGAACGCGGGAGATTTTGCCGATAAAGGCAATCACACGCTCAAGATCGTTGCCAACGGTCTGACAGCCAGTCTCTATGTGGATGGTGTTTTCGGCATTGAAGTCCCGTTCAAATGCTACACTGGCATTCGCTGCAGCTTAGCGGTGTTTGGCCGCTATGAGGGTGATCTTGTCACCGGTCAGTTCGGCAGCGCCAAGGTGACCGCCAGCACGGAACCTCTGGCCGATCCGGTCAACATCACGAGACAGCCCAAGAGCTTCTATGGCTATGCCGTTGAAGGCAAAACTTACACCATGGATGTGGAAGTGAGCGGCACACCTGAGATCAGCTATCAGTGGTACAAAGACAATACCGCGATCGAAGGAGCGACCCAGTCCAGTCTGACGATAGATTGCGCCTATGAAAACGAAGGTGAATACACCGTGGAAGTCAGCAATGAAATGGGAACAGCGGTCTCTGATCCGGCCTCTGTGGGATTCATTTCTGTGGAAGAGGGCAGCTACGCGGCGGCAGTGCTCGCGCAGGATCCTCTGGCGTACTGGAGATTTGATGAGAGCGAAGGTACGACGGCTTACGATTATGCCGGCGGTTTCAACGGCACCTATAACAGCAACCAGACTCTGGGCGCTGTCGGGGCTCTTCAGGGTGACTCCGACACAGCTGTGACCTTTGGCGGTCAGTCTTATGTGGCTGTTTCCGGAATGAACTTCAGCAGCAGCGCGGTAACGATGCTGGCCTGGATCAAGCCCGACGGCGAGATCAATAATTATACAGGCATCATGTTCGACCGCGGCAACAGCGCCGCCGGTATGGATATCGCTGATAATCAGCTCTGCTACCACTGGAATGATACCCGGTACAGTTATCGTTCCGGTTTGCAGATAAAACAGGGTGAATGGAATCTGGTCGCTATGGTGGTGACCTCCAGCGGCGCGACTTTCTATCTTGGTGACGCGCAGGGCAACTTCGCTTCCGCCACGGATGGAACATCCCAAAGCGCGGCGACCTTTACCAGCAGCTTCACCATTGGCGGCGACAAGAGCAATAGCGACCGCCGCTTCAAGGGTGTGATCGACGAGCCGGCTTTCTTCAACAGAGCGCTGACTGAAGACGATATTTTCAGCATCTATAACGCGGGTCTTTACGGCAAGAATAGTCCTGTGGCGATCAAAGTCCAGCCGCAGAGCTATGCCGGTTTCGTGGGTGATTCTGTGACTCTCAGCGTGACAGCGGTGGGTTCCAGTCCGTTCAACTATGAATGGCAGCGTGAGATCGACGGCGAATGGGTGTCTTTGGAAGTGGCTGGTTCCGGCTTCACTTTTGTGGGTACCGCGGAAGACTCCGGCAACTATCGCGTTGTCGTCAGCAATAATATCAATTCCGTTACCAGTGAGACCGCGGTGGTGGATCTGGCTTACAAGCCGACCTCCGTGGATCTGACCGGCGAAGAATACAAACTGTGGACACACCTGAAGTTCGACAATGACTATCAGGATTCCTCCAGCAACGGCAACAACGCTTATGATGCCAGTTACGGTGAAATGCAGTTTGTGGAAGGCGTTCTGGGGGCCGCTATTGATGTGAAGTCAGCTAAGGATGGCAGTATAGTTAATCAGTATGCGTCCTTCGAGAATCCTCTGCTGCTGGGCAGTGAACCGCTCACAGTCGCTTTCTGGACGAAGTTCATCACAGAGGAGCCCAATGATCTGCCTTGGCTTTGTAATAGTGAGGGATCCTTTGGTCACCAAGGCTTTACCCTGGCTCCGGGTTATACCGGCGCGGGAACAGGCCATGCCCCCAACGGGTGGTCCTGGTCTATCCAATCCTGGGATGTCAGCGATAGCGGGATCAACAAATATGGCCCGGATAATACGATGCCGGCAGGGAAATGGCATCACCTGGTATTTGTGATGGATCCGGGTAAGACGATGAAAGTCTTCCTGAATGGCGAATTGGTCAGCACTACGGATATCAGCAGTATCGCTGTCAGCGATATGTGGCTGGA
>DBVN01000070.1 GCA_002308515.1 Verrucomicrobia bacterium UBA1263
CCAGAGATGCTGGTCAAGACCCAAATAAATTATAAATCTTGTGGAGTTTTTGAGCGATGAGCAGAAAGAAATCTAACGGTTGGGGCGCGTTTTGGCTTGGTTTTTTTTTGGTGGTTATTTTACCAAAAATACTTGCTGGGCGTAGTTTGCGGCACACCGAAAAAGAATGGTTTTTCCGGTTTGTGATAGTAATTATCCTTCTAAGCCCCTTTTGGTTAGCCGCGATCAATTTGGCATTTAAAGAGGAACCACCTCCAAAACCACCTAACCAGCTTGAGGAATTTTTATTCCATAAAACATTATAACATTTTCACGCTCTCGCAAGAGGGCTTTTTTTATTTTTTCTTTTTCAGACACTTTAAAAAGTGTCTTTTTTTATTGCCTTGCAACGACTTGCAAGGATTTTTTCCTTCTTTTCAAATGCTGTCCCGGATAAACGCCAGACAGTTTTTTTATTTTTTCTTTTCTCAAATGACCGCCGCTTCTTTTTTATATGTTATATTTTTTGAACCCAAGTTTATTTCGTGATAATTGGCTGTGAGTATTTCTTTGAGCGGAGCGGGATTTGGTGTATCTTATGAGTGTGATGTGGTGAATGCAGAGAGTCATTTACCGGGTTTTAATATGAAAAATTCGTCTGAAAAAACGAATGTGATGCGGATACTGGGGCAGCACAATATCCCTTACGCGAGTTATACTTACAGCGGAGTGATCAGCGGTGCCGATGTTGCCGCGGTTTTGAAACAGGATACCCGCCGGGTGTTCAAGACTCTGGTCACAGTGGGGCATTCCAAAACGCATTATGTGTTCGTGGTGCCGGTCTGCGGTGAACTGGATCTGAAGAAGGCAGCCGCGGCTGTGGGCGAGAAGAGTATTGAGATGATCAAGGCCAGGGAGTTGTTCCCGCTGACCGGGTATGTGCATGGCGGCTGTTCACCTGTCGGAATGAAAAAACTGTTTCGGACGGTCATTGACCAAAGCGCCGGGGATTTTGAGACGATCCTTTTCAGCGCGGGCAAGATCGGTTTTCAGGTCGAGGTCGCTCCGAAGGATCTGAAACAGCTGGTGCCGTTTGAGTTGGCGGATATCGCGGGGAGTTAGGTGAGAATGAATTTAGAGAAGATCCATCATGTGGCCATTATTGGGAGCGATTATGAGCGGTCGCGGCATTTTTATGTGGATCTGCTGGGGTTTCAGGTGATCCGTGAGAATTACCGTAAGACCAGAGGAGATCACAAAATCGATCTGCGGCTGGTGGATATGGAGCTGGAGCTGTTCATTATTCCGGGCAGACCGGCGCGCCCCAGCTACCCGGAGGCGAACGGACTGCGGCATCTGGCTTTCCATGTGGAGTCTGTGGAGCAGACGGCAGCCGAGCTGAACGCGCTGGGCATCGTAACCGAACCGATCCGTGTGGATGAGTACACGGGAAAGAAAATGACTTTTTTCGCCGATCCGGATGGTTTGCCATTGGAGATCCATGAATAGAGCCTGTGGTTTTAGATTGATAATTTGGATAGATTTTATAGATTAACGGAGTATTTCAAAGAGATACGGATACGTTTTTACTGATGAATATGAAAAAATTGTTGTGTTCTTTGGTTTGTTTTGTGACGGTAACGATGATGGCTGCCGGCGCGGGAAAAGCGTCCCCGGAGTGGCCGTTTATTATCAGCCGCCAGATGCCGTGCATGAACTATTATCCGGAGGTGATGGACGAAATCTTCGACTCGTTCCAGGCGCATCCGGGTGCTTGTGACGAGATCTGGTTCTGCATAGACGGACTGACCGATCTGCCTGCCAGCGAAAAGGAACTGCGGCGGATCCTCCCTTACCGCAAGCGCTGTGAGGAGCTGGGCATCCAGTTTTCTTTTCAGCTGGGTCTGACACTGGGGCACGGTTCACAGCTGCACAAGACACGCCCGGAAGATCGTCCCTTCCCGGAAGACGCGTTTCGGATGAACCCTGACGGGAATCGTTCTGGTGATTTCTGTCCGACTTCGCCGGAAGTCCACAGCTATCTTTATGAGCGGACCAAGCTGATCATGGAGGCCTTGAAGCCGGATTCTTTCTGGCCGGATGATGATCTGCGCTTGAACCATGGATGTTACTGTCCGCGGTGTATGAAGGGGTTCAGCGAGTTCTGCGGCAAGGAATGGACTCGCGAGGATCTGTATCATCATCTGATGGGAACCGTCAATGAGCCGGAACCCGTTCGCGGTCAATGGGTCCAGTACGAAGCCAAACTGCTGGCTGGTGTGGGGGATGTCTTTCGCCGCGCGGTGGAAGAGGTTCACCCCGATTGTCGTCTGGGAGTCCAGGCGGTTTATTCCAACTGGAGGCACACGGGGCCGAATAATTTCCCTTTGATGAAAGCCTTGTCGGGTCCCAGCCATAACAAAGTGGGCATCCGTCCGGGTGCCGGATTCTATAATGACAAGGATTTCGGCTCGCTGGTGCAGAAGTATCTCTGCATCCAGGAAGAAGGAGCCCGCTGCCATCAGCAGGACTTTGTGGGACAAGTCTGCTACGAGGCGGAAAACTATCCCCATGTGGCACTTCTGAAGAATCCTCAATTCATGATGACCGAGGCGACCCTCATGCTGGCGGGCGGAGTGGATTCGCTGGCGCTTTACTGGCACAGCGGGGATTATTATGAATCCGCGCGGTCTTATGATCGTTTTGCCAGGCTCTGCGCGCGGTATCGTCCTTACTGGGAGACGCTGAGAGACCACAACCAGTCCACGGTGCTTTACGGTATCTCAAGACCGGTCGGCACGAACGCGGTCAACGCGCCGCGCACCAGTGCCGGGGATAATTTCTGGGTCGCGCCGAACTGGGAAATGATGCCGACACTGGTCACCTACGGCTTGCCAATTTGTCCGGCAGAGGCTCACAGCGCGGTGACACTGCTGACGGACAACATCATCCTGGGCTCAACCAAGGCCGAGCTGGAGCATTATCTGGCCGGGCCGGTCATCCTGGACGCTCCGGCCTGGATGGAGCTGAATCTGACCTTTCCACAGACAAATATCACCGTGACTCCTTACGCGCAAGGCGCTTTTGAAGTCATTGGCAAGGCTTCCTATTACTATCCTTCCCATTCCACTTGTTATCTTCTCCAGACAGATCGTACTGATGTGGAAGTGCTTTCCACCTTTGAAAGCGGGGATCCGGCCCATCGTCAGCCTTTGGGGATATCTTCCATGATCATTCCTTCCGGGTTTGGCGGAAAGATATTGCTGGTCAATGATTTGGGATGCTGTCCCACAACGCCGAAACGTCAGCTCATTCTTAATGGACTGGATAAGATCACTCCCAACCGGATGGCAGTCCGGTTGGAAAGCCATGAGCAGATCATTATGACACCCAGAGTGGACGCGGATGGAAAGATCCAGACGGTAACACTCTTTAATCTCTCTAGCGGAGAGACGGATACGATTCAGTTGACTGTTCGGAGCTATGGTTCGAAGCGTCCTTATTGGTCTGTTCCCTGTCAGAAGAAAGTCCGCGCCAAGGTGAAAAAGACCGAAGGCGAGGAAGGAAGTCTGACGATCACTTTGCCTCCGCTGGGCGCATATCAGATCGGAACGCTTTATTTTTAAGAAAAATCTGTTTCCTGACGATTTGGCTTGCATCCTAAGCCAAATCGTACTATTTATATCCCTGCCTGTGCGTCCATGGTGGAATTGGCAGACACGCTACTTTGAGGTGGTAGTGGGGCAACCCGTGAAGGTTCAAATCCTTTTGGACGCACCATTGGCTTCGTTTTCTCTTTTTCCCAAATTTATCAAATCCGCCGGCGAGATTTAGGCTTGAAGAATCGCTTGGCCGGGGTAGAGTAGTGGGGACGTGTAGGAAGCCTATTTCGTTTTATTTTATGCAAAAGAATAAAAACTTAAAGATATGGAGTGTCGCTGCCGCGGCGATGTTGATGACAGCAGTCAGTATGAACGCTGCGACAGCTCCGGCGCCGTTAGATCCGGTGCCGAACGCGAATCAAGTCGTATGGCAGGAACGGGGACAGTATATGTTCCTGCATTTTGGTGTAAATACCTTCTCCAACCGGGAATGGGGAGATGGCAAGGAAGATCCGAAGATATTCAATCCTGTCGGACTGGATGCCCGTCAGTGGGTCAAGGCCGCCAGGGACGGCGGTTTCAAAATGGTCGTGCTGACGGCCAAGCATCATGACGGTTTCTGTCTGTGGCCCAGCGCCTATACGGAACACAGTGTCAAGAACAGTCCCTGGAAGAATGGCAAGGGAGATGTCGTGCGCGAAGTTTCGGATGCCTGCAAAGAATTCGGTCTGGATTTCGGTGTCTATCTGAGCCCGTGGGATCGCAACAGCCCTTACTATGGCGATTCTCCCAAGTATAACGAATACTACATGAACCAGTTGCGGGAGCTTCTGACGAACTATGGCAAGATCTCCATCGTTTGGTGGGATGGTGCCTGCGCCGAGGGTCCCAACGGAAAGCGCCAGGAATATGACTGGGACGCTTACCTGAAGGTCGTGCGCGAGCTGGCACCGGAAGCGGTCATCTTCAGCGACAAAGGGGATGTTCGCTGGGTGGGTAACGAAAGCGGTTTGGCCAAAGAGACCTGCTGGTCCTTGTATAATCGTTCTTCAGTGGAGATCGGCGGCGGTGTCCAGCAGCAGATGGGCGAAGGCAATCCTCAGGGGAGCGATTGGGCTCCGGCGGAGTGTGATGTCTCTATCCGACCCGGCTGGTTCTACCACGCTGATCAGGATGATAAGGTGAAGAGCCTGACTCATCTGCTGGATATCTACTATCGGTCGGTGGGACATAACTGCTGTCTGCATCTGAATGTGCCGCCGAATCAGCAGGGCTTGCTGGCACCGGGAGACGTGGCCCGTCTGAAAGAATTCCATGAAGCGGTGAGTGAGAACTTTAAGACGAATCTGGCTTTGAAAAAGAAAGGCAAAGCCAGCAGTTTTCGTGAAAAGAGCCGGAAGTTTAACGCGGCAAAGGCATTGGACGGCAAGCGCGAGACCTACTGGGCTTTGGATGACGGACAGACCAGCGGCAGTCTGGTGGTCGATCTGCGCAAACCCGTGACGTTCGATCTCATTCTTTTGCAGGAATATATCGAGCTGGGTCAGAGAGTTTCAGCGTATCATATCGATTTCTGGGATGAAACCAAAGGCGAATGGACGGAACTGGCCAAGGGAACCACTATCGGTTACAAGTGGATATTGAGAGTGCCGGAGACAACGGCCCGCAAGGTGCGTCTGACCATTGACAACGCGCGCGCCTGTCCCACGATCTCCAGTTTCGAGTTGTATCAATCCAGCTATAAATAATACAGCATGAAGTATATAAAAACGAATCCGGAACTTTTTATCACCAATCGTGAGCGCTTGAGGAAACTGCTGGTGCCGGGCGCGCTGGTGGTGGTGAACTCCAACGACATCATGCCGACCAACGCGGATGGTACGATGGGACATCAGCAGAACTCCGATCTCTATTATCTGACCGGTATCAACCAGGAAGAGACCATTCTCCTGCTTTGTCCCGATCATCCGGACCCGGCTTTCCGGGAGATACTTTTCCTGCGTGAGACGAATGAACTGCTGACTATCTGGGAAGGCCATAAGTACAGCATGAAGGAGGCCGCTGCCATTTCCGGCATCAGGAATGTACGCTGGCTTTCCGATTTCGGCCCCATCTTCCGCCAGCTGATGTGCGAGCAGGAGGATGTTTACCTGAATACCAATGAGCATTACCGCGCCGCCAATGTGGTGCAGACCCGTGATATGCGCTTTGTGGAGCAGTGCCTCCAGGATTATCCGCTGCACCGTTATCACCGTCTGGCACGGCTGATGCACCAGCTGCGTGTGATCAAGTCGCCTCTGGAGGTGGAGCTGATCAAAAAGGCATGTGATATTACCGGTATGGGCTTTGCCCGTGTGCTGAAGAATGTCAAGCCGGGCATCAACGAGGCGGAGATCGAGGCCGATTTCGCTTACGAATTCATCCGCCACAAGGCCGCCTTTTCCTATCTGCCGATCATCGCTTCCGGTGCCGATTCCTGTGTGCTGCACTATCCACAGAATGATAAGACCTGCAATGCCGGCGATGTCGTCCTGATGGATGTGGGAGCCGGGTACGGCAATTACATGGCCGATATGACGCGAACGATCCCTGTTTCCGGGCGCTTTACCAAACGCCAGCGGGAAGTCTATGACGCGGTCCTGCGCATTTACTACGCGACCCGCAAGGAGATGAAACCGGGCTTGACCATTGAGAATCTGCGTTCTATTACCGAAGCGATCGTTCAGGAAGAATGCCTCCGGCTGGGGCTCTTTACCCAGGCCGATCTCAAGGCACAGAACCCCTCGGCACCGCTCTACCGCAAATACTTTATGCACGGCGTGTCCCATTCGATCGGACTGGATGTCCACGATGTCATCTATCCGCAGTACCAGAAACTGGAACCGGGCTGGGTGCTGACCTGTGAACCGGGCATCTACATCCGCGAGGAAGGATTGGGCATCCGTCTGGAAGATACCATCTACATCAGCGAACAGGGCCCTGTCAACCTGATGGAAGGTATCCCGATGGAAGCCGACGCGATCGAAGAAGCTATGAACAGTAAATAGATAATTTATTGTTCAACAATAAGATGTAATGTTGAGACGCGGGATTCCCGCGTCTCCTTTGACCAAACACTTGAGTGTATGGTCAAGCAGGAAGAGTCAAAAAGCAGAATGAAAATATCTATACGGTTTTATAATGATCGTGAGGTTCGAGCCGTTTGGGACGAGGAGAAAAACAAATGGTGGTTTTCTGCTGTTGATATCGTTGCTGCTATCACGGAAAGTCCCAATCCCAGGAAGTATTGGAGTGTACTGAAAACCCGTCTAAAAAAGGCAGATGTTGAGTTGACTACAAAATGTAGTCAACTGAAACTGATGGCAGCGGATGGGAAGAAGTACGCAACAGATTGCTTTTTGCAAGATGATATAGCGGACTTGGTAAAACTCATTCCAAGTAAAACGACGACGGATTTCCTGGACTGGTTCACCTATAGTGACAATACCATTGACGGACGAAGCCGTAAAAAGGCATATACCTTTCTGGAGAGTAATTTGGTGGTTGACAAGGATATTGGTACTGTCAAGGCATTACAGCAGATACACTCCTATATATTTGGTGGACTGTATGACTTTGCAGGCGAGATAAGGACAATAAATATCTCAAAGGGTAATTTCGCATTCTGCATGGCGGATTATTTAGGGCAAAACCTGAAAAAAATCGAGCAGATGCCGGAGAACACCTTCGACGAGATCGTTGATAAATATGTGGAAATGAATGTAGCGCATCCGTTCATGGAGGGTAATGGACGAAGCACCCGCATCTGGCTGGATCTCATTTTCAAGAAACGCTTAGGCAAATGTGTTGACTGGAGCAAGATCACTAAAAACGAATATCTGAACGCGATGATAGAGAGTCCCGTGGACAGCAGCAAAATCCGTGTGTTGCTAAAACAGGCTCTTACGGATAAGATCAACGATCGGGAGATATTTATAAAGGGCATTGACTATTCATATTATTACGAGGAGCCTACTGGTGATTCATCATCTTAAAAATAAAGGGATTATCATCAATAGGAATCTTATCATCCTGTTGGGAGCTATTGTCCTTTTTATAATTCTCAGTACTCCTTTGCCCTATCAATTACTCGATTGGTATGAGAGATATACACTTCAGCATGAAAAAGATACTCTTAAACGAGTCACGCTGGTGAATATCTCACGGAGAAAAGACGCAAGAGATTGGAATCCCGTTTATCTGAGTTTGCCGGCAAAGTCGGATACATTGTTGGAAAGAATGTTCTTGGCAGATTTTCTTTTAGAGAGATTTGATACAAATGCTGTCAGGGAACTTGAATGTGTATTAGAGGAAGAAACATCTGAATACTCCAAAAGCAATATCTTAGAGATCATCAAGATAATAAGAAACAAATGACAGATGATAAATATATGATAAAGAATTGTTTTTTTGTTTTGCTTGTGTTTGGAATTATGGGAGTTATCATAGTTATTTTTTGTTCAATACTGGGATCGTATTACATAAATAGTGATGACTCATGTGTTCTGCCTGGATATATAATAGACAATGAGATTATAGTTGAACATTCGACGAGTTCAGATGCTTACATCTTTCGTCTGATTCCACCTTGTATAGATAAAATCTGGTGGAATGAAGACATCATTATCACCTGGAATCATCCGCAAATGATGTCTGAGCGTGGTTGGTTAGAGCAGGATTACTCAATCAGTTACTATTATTTGATCCATCCTTGGTGGGATATTATTCTTCGTTTTGAAAATGAAAAAGATTTGGAAAAATCTTTATCTTTATTAAATGTAGATATCAAAGAGGTTAAATGGAGGTCTATGAGAGAAGCACGAAAGATTTCCAAAGAACAATTTGAGTCGAAGCCTGATCGTCTTCAGTGGTGGTTAGATAATGTTGAAAAACATAAGTTTGATGCAAAACAAAAAGTGTCAGACGATCGTTTATTTTTCCCTGATATTGAGTTTGTTCAAATCCCTGCTGGAACATTAAAGAGAAAAGATCCTCTTGGAAAAATGATGTATTTGCCAGATCATACTTCTGAAAGGAAACTGAAATTAGATGTGATCGAAATAAAAGATGAATTTTTTATTAGTAAATATGAGATTACACAGGCTCAATACAATGCAGTGATGGGATATAATCCTGCCCAAGGATATGGAGTAGGAGATAACTATCCTGTTTATAATGTCTCATGGCATGATGCATTGGAATTTTGTGAGACGCTGACACGTTTGGCCAGAAGTAACGGAAAAATATCAACAAATCAATCTTACACATTACCAACAGAACAACAGTGGGAATATGCATGTGCATCAGGTGTACAAGAAGACTTATACACTGGAAATATAGCATCACCTAACATGATGTATGAATCAGAAAACATGGATAAGGCGGGATGGTATTGGTACAATCAAGGATGTATAAATTATGGTTCGCATGAAGTGGGAGCTAAAGCACCCAATTCTTTTGGAGTATATGATATGCACGGTAATGTAGCAGAATGGTGTGGAGGAGAGATTCCGGTTTCAGATGTTTGTAGTCCTTCATATACTAGATACTGTCTACACGAGTTAAGCCAAGACTTTAGCCCAAAGAAAAATGCAGCAACATTGAACAGCAGCAAGGAAGGAAGCAGTGTTCTTACAGTATCTTGTGGCTATACCTCTCCATCTCTTTAAGTGGAGAAATGCGTTTTCTACTAAATGCCTCATCTTGTAAAGATATCTATCATAAGAACGTTGTTCATTTCGATTCTTTTTAGGAGGAATGACTACATTCATCTTATGTGCTATCGCATAGTTAATTATCTCATTGGTATCATAACCTCTATCTGCCAAAAGGTGCTCTGCTTTTATTCCTCTGATCAAAGGAATAGCTTCTTTGCAATCAGCTCGGGTACCTTCTGTAATAAATACTCGGACCGGCATACCAACTGCATCCACGGCAATGTGAATTTTGGTATTGAGCCCCCTTTTGTGCGGCTCATTCCCTGATTGCCACCTATAGCACCTGTTGCATGAGGATGAACTTTACAATGACTTGCATCTATCATAAGCCATTCATAATCGGGTTCATTGATTAAAGCCTCCAATATCTTTTCCCATATACCAGCGTTTCTCCATCTACGAAACCTTTGATGAATGGTCCCCCACTTCCCATAAGAAGGTGGCAGATCTCTCCAGGGAGCTCCTGTGCGCAACACCCAGAATACAGCATTGATAAACTTTCGATTATCTTTAGCAATGCCTCCCCATTGTCCCTTTTGTCCTGGCAATAAAGGCTTTAGTAATTCCCAGACTTTCTCCGATATGTCTTGTCTGTGTTGTAGATTTTCTGTTGAGATACACCTCTTCTTTCTCATACCGAGGAGATTGTAGTCTCTTTTCTATCTCTTTGTCAATCTCGTGTAGACACTATCTA
>DBVN01000110.1:0-20832 GCA_002308515.1 Verrucomicrobia bacterium UBA1263
ACCGTAAAACCACTTTTGAAATTACCTTCGTAACTCCTTCTAATTCAAAGAAGGCTATCCTCCTTTTTGCCTTCTTTTACAAGTTATGGGATGATAGTGACCCAGAAAAGTACTATGGAACGAATCGGATGACGACCAATGAGATCGTGAAACTGGCGGAAGAATCGTTGAAAAAGTTTGGATATGATCTTCAAAACTACACCAATAGCACGACCGTATTATCTATAAAAGGACCTTTTGAACCTAAAACCTTTCTTCCAAATGATGAGCATGAGTTCCCTTATGCCCGTGTAAACTGGTCTGGGCCTAATTATAGTTCTCTGTTTGATTTCAATGTGGATTTGAATACAGATAAAAAAGAAATCGTGAACATTGAAGCGTATGTAAACTGTCTGAGTGAGTTCGACAAGAGACTGGCTTTGGAAATCGGTGTGATCCCCGAAACGGAAGAAGCTTATCAGGCGCGGATCCAAAAAGAAAAAGAAGCCGCTAAGAACTAGCGGAACACCGCGAATGAAATAGAAAGATCCCCGACGGTTCACCCCACCGGGGATTTTTTTTGCAAGCACAACCGCTCTATATGACTTCCACGGCGCACCGGGGGACGGCGTTGAGAAAGGCGTTCCCGTAGAATTTATTGAGCAGACGATTATCCAGCACGACCACGATGCCGTGATCGGACTGGGTGCGGATCAGCCGTCCGATACCCTGACGGAATTTGAGGATCGCTTCGGGCAGACTGTATTCCATAAAGGGATCACCGCCGCGCTGCTGGATCATTTCCAGCCGGGCTTCGGTCAGAGGATGATCCGGCACCACAAACGGCAGGCGGGTAATGATGACGTTGGAAAGCGATTCGCCCGGCACGTCCACACCCTGCCAGAAACTGTCCAGACCGAACAAAACACTGTCTGTGTTCTTGCGAAATTCATTCAGCATGGCTGAACGGGGCAGCCCGCCGCCCTGTACGTAAAGATCAATGCCCAGATCCTCAAAGAACGGTTCCAGCTCCGCGGCCGTATCCTGCATCAGGCGGTTGTTGGTAAAGAGGACAAAAGCTTTGCCGTGGGTCTGTTTGATGAAGTGCCGGATGTATTCGATCAGTTTGGACTGGTAGGCTTCATCGCGGGGATCAGGCATCTTGTTGACCAGATAGAGCTTCATTTGCTTTTCGTAGTCAAAGGGCGAACCGACCTGCAAGGTGTTTGCCGATTCCGCTCCCAGCCGTCCGGCGATATAGTCCAGACCGACCGGCAGGACCCTTCTGATGCCGCCCCGATAAGAACGCCGGGGCGATCTTTCTATTTTCTCCTCCTCGCCGTTCTGCTCCGCGCCGATGGAAAGAGTCGCGCTGGTCATGATGACCGAGGTATCACAGGAAAACAGACGCTGGCGCAGATATTCGGCTACATTGATGGGCGCGGCGTGCAGACTGATCTGCGGCCGGTGGAGCCGTCCACCGAAGGTGCGTTCCACCCAGTAAACGTGTTCCTGTGCCGCCTGATTCAGAAAATCGCCGATGTCGTTCTGGATCTCCAGCAGACGCGAGGAACAATCGTTCAGCTCCGCGTTGGACTGATCGTCATCGTTGGAGTCGGTCACCCGCGCGATGTCGTCCCGGACTCTGGCCAGATGCTGGGCGACCTGATTCTCCACCAGATCCGGACGGCGGATCCGCAGCTCGCTCCATTTGTGTTTGGAGCCGCTGTCCTCCTGAAGTGAGTCACAGGCGTGTTCGACCGCCTCGAAAAACTTCTCGCCGGACTCCAGCGCGTCGGCCACATGGGGGACTTCATTGGGCTTGAGCAGCGAGGTGAACAGACCTTTCTGCGTGTTCGGATTGTACAGACGGTTCAGCGCGTAGCGGAACTGTCCGCTGGAAAGACTGATGCCGATATTCCTGGAAGCGACATTCTCCAGAGTGTGAGCTTCATCGAAGATCACAAAGTCGTTTTTCATCAGCACGCCGTCCACCGGCGGGATCGGCACCATCCCCAGATTCACAAAGAAAAGCGAGTGGTTCAGGACCAGAACATCCGCGTTGAAGATACGTTTGCGGGCACGCTGATAGAAACAGACATCGTGGTCTTTGGCAAAATCGGAATCATGGCCGCAAAGCTTTGGGGAACAGAGACCGCGCTCGGAGCAGACTTCGGCCCAGACCTTGGGATCAGGCTCCTCCGCGAAATCGGACAAAGTGCCGTCCTTCGTCTTTTGCGACCATTCGTAAATGCGCTCAAGCTCCCGCTGCTCGGTCGTGGTAAAGAGATGCTTGGCGTGAGTCATGGCGCGCTGCAGCCGCCGTGTGCAGAGATAATTGTTGCGGCCCTTGAGCATCGTGTAGGTGAAATCCACCCCCAGTACCTTCTGCAAAAGAGGCAGATCCTTGTACATGAGCTGCTCCTGCAGATTGATCGTATGGGTGCAGATGATCGCCTTCTTGCGCATCTGGGTGGCATAGAGGATCGCCGGCACCAGATAGGCCATGCTCTTGCCCACGCCGGTACCGCCTTCCACAATGAGCTTGTTCCTGCCCAGCAGTGCCTCAGCTACGGCCACGGCCATTTGCTGCTGCTGGGGACGGTATTCAAAATTCTTGGCGCGGGCCAGGATGCTCTCCGGCGAAAAAAAGGTGCGCACCTCCTCCACGAGATCACTTTGTGAAACATGATCCTGTTCAAAAAAGCTAATCACAAAGCAGATATCCCGGCAAACGCTTGAATGGCTGAAAAAGGTACTAATCCAGTAACTGGATCCTGAAGTGGAAGTTGGATTCTTCCGTATAATGACGGGGGAACAACACCGTCAGCAGACCGCTTCTGTAGTTACTGTCATCCGCCGCGAAGAAGGAGAAACGCTCCTTGACCGGCTTGCTCCAAGTGACCGCGTCCGCGCTGTAGGAAATGCCGGCCAGTCTGCCGCGGGGACCTCTGATGTAAGCCAGATCGGATTCCTGATCCGGGCAGCGGGTGATGCGGATCACCTCCGGAGTTTCAAGCGGAAGCTCCTGCACACAGTAAAGTTCCGCCTTGTTCTCGCCCAGGGTGAAAGTCCTGGAGAGATTCGGCCCCATGAAATAATTCGTTTCCACGCTTTCCCATTGGACTGCGTCTGTCGTGCGGAAAATGCCAAAGTGAGAGCCCGGCATTCCCTGTATGTTCAGCACACAGCTGTTCGTTTGATAGCTGGCCAGGAAATCATCATACGAGATCGTAGGGGGAACCTTGTCCACCGCGACCGCTTTATAATAAAGAGAGGGATCTGTATGAAGAAGGAACGTATTGGTCCAGCCCTCCAGCACGGCATACTTTTCCACCTGCCAGGGGCCTTCCGGCTGAGCGGCGGACTGGATCTCGATCGGCTGATAAACAGCTCCGAACACAGAAACTTCCACACCGTTCTCCACGGGTTCCGCGCCAACAAACCTGACATCCGGCGCGGAAGAGGCATAGATCCTCAAACCGAAATTACCGCTGAGCGAGGTGCCGAAGTTATAGGGAACAAAATCCGCCTTGGGCTGATGATCGGCATCCATGCTGCGGATCCAGAAATCACCATAACTGAAACCGACCGAGGGGGTCTTATACAGGATCATACCCGCGTTGTCGCCTTCCTCCAGACCGTAGAACTGAAGCGTCCAGAAGAAAGAAGGATCATGCATGGGCAGATTGATATTCTCGATATTCAAAATGCTGTAACCGGTCTTGATCTGCAGGGGCTTGGACTCAAAAAGGAGCGTGCCGGGACGATGGACTTCTACGTCACTTTTCTCATAGATAGAACCGTCCTGGCGGTAAAATCTGAAGATCGCGTACTTGGTCGGCGACATGGCGCGTATATTGGCATAGCACTCCAGCTCAACCTTTTCAATGGTTCTGGCAATACCGCCCAGATAAATATCGTCACCAAACTCGTCCACCCGGTTGAAGGGACCGTAAAAACTGTTGTTCTGAGGCGTGTCGAAATTATCGTAAACTACCTCCAGATCCGCGCGGCAAACCGAACCCAGCGCGAATACAAACGCACATAAAATCAGAATTCTTTTCATCATCTCTTTACCCCCAAGCCAACCTTGGCGCACAGTAATATACATCTAAAACAGCAAAAAGACAATAGAAGGTTGTCTTTATTTTTCAAAATCATTAAATTATTTGCCGTGATGGTCATCACACGGAGAGAAAAAACACAGAATGGATACCTCTTCTCAAACAACAGATCCTAAGGAAAGTCAGAGGATAAAATCGCGGATGGCGCTTTTATCCGTATGCTCCAATACCTTCCTGGTCATAGGAAAATTCACGATTGGAAGCATTGTCGGCTCAGTCTCCATCATTTCCGAGGCGATCCATTCCTGCATGGATATGGTGGCATCCGGGATAGCGCTGTTTGCTGTAAAAACGGCTGAACTTCCTCCGGATGAAGAACATCCTTATGGACACGGAAGGATCGAGAATGTTTCCAGCATGATCGAGTCGCTGCTGATCCTTCTGGCCGGAGCCTGGATCCTCTACGAATCTATCCACAAACTCTTCCATCCGGAACCGATACAGCAGATTTGGCTGGGTGTCGGGATCATGTTGGTCTCTTCCTTAGTCAATCTTTTCGTAGCCAGAGGGCTGTTCAAGATCGGCCGGAAGATGAATTCCGCCGCTCTGCTGGGCGATGCCTGGCACCTGATGACTGATATCTGGACTTCCGCCGGTGTCATGGCCGGTTTGTTCTGTATTTGGCTGGGCGGTTTATTGATGCCCCATATCCAGCTGACCTTCCTGGATCCTGTCGCGGGCATCGTGGTGGCTCTGATGATCGTTCGCACCGGGATAAATCTCCTGGTGGAATCAGCTAATCAGCTGATGGATGAACATCTTCCAGCTGAAGAAGAAGAGCTGATCAAGAATCATTTGCTTGAATTGAAGCCCAAGATCCGCGGCTATCATAAGATGAAAAGCCGTCGTGTGGGCAATAAGCGGTACATTGAATTTCATTTGAAGGTGGACGGGAATATGTCGGTAACAGAAGTCCATGATCTCAGCCACCATATCCAGAAAGTCATTGAGGAACATCTGCCGAACTGTTCCGTGAGCATCCATTTTGAGCCCTGTAAGGAATGTATCGGAGATTGTAAAAAGAATTGCGCTCTGACTCCCGAAGAACGGGTACAGGGGATGTTCTGGAAGTTATAAGACAGACTCCGCCTATTTCGCGGTCTCTTCTTTTAACTTTTCCTCCGGTTCCGGAGGTGTTTGCTCCTGAGGAACAAACAGCACCCTGAAGAATCGTCTTTCTTCGGGGGATAAAGCCTTCCAGCGTTCAGCGCCTAGCAGACAGGCGGAACGTTTTTCGGCCGGCATTTCGGAAATCTCCACCAGGATCTTGAGCGAGTTCTGACGCTCCACGGGAGGCAGTTCTTCCAGCATCCGCATCACTTTCCAGATCTTGTCGCGATCCTTTTCGGGCAGTGCCTTATAGACCTTTTTCCGATCTTCATTGCTCATCCGGAAGAAGTTATTCAGCTCACCCCACATCCATTTCTCGCGTTCGCTTTGGAGTTTCTTCGGGTCTTTGCCGAATTTATTGTCCTTGCGGTCTCCACGGCGGTCACCATCCATTGGCGGCGGCGGAGGCGGCTGTTTTCCGAAGGAAGGCGGATTATCCTTTCCATCGCGTTTTTCTTTGGGAGGCGGAGGCATATCCATGCCGGGCGGCTTTTCACCCATCGGAGGGCGATAGCCCCGGCTACCGTCACGCATCCCATCGGGAGGTCCGTCTTTACGGCCATCCTTTTTCGGAGGCTGTTTATGTTCATCCATCTTCCAGGAAAGCATTTTTGCGTTTTTGAGAATGCTTGCCCGCTGTTCTGCCGGGATAGAGAACCAGCGTTTCAGCCGGGTCTGGATGATCTCCCGGTAATCTTCCGGGACGGATTCTACATACTTATCCAGTTTATCCTCAGACAGATCAAGGCCGCAGAAGAGATACCAGCGCAGATCCAGCACCTGCAGTTTCCATTCTCGCTGCTGGTGGGGCATCTGCTTGTATTCTTCCACTTTCTTGCGGATGATCTCCTGAAATTTCTCAGGACGCTTCTGAATAGCTTCTTCTGCTTCCTGGGGATCCATCTTCAGCAGTTGACGGAAAAGGAAGAAAGGGGATTCCGGCGCGACTCCGGTCACGGCCGCGGAATAGGGGAAAGGCGGCTGATCGACACCCGGTGGCGCCACTGGGATAGAGTTGGTTTGTGTGACCGTATTCTCTCCGGCTGGATTCTCCGCTGAAACCGGAGCGGCAGTGAAACATAAAGCGGCAGACAAGCCTAACGCCGAAAGACACATCCAATAATGTCTCCGCTCTTGGCTCAAAGTCTCATGCTCCCGTTTCATGTTCCGCTTTCTTTAGTCAGAAACCATGGCCAGCCACAGATCATCGTCTATGGACGAGCCTTGCTCATATTCTCCCAGGATCTGGATGGCTTCCAGATCGGATTCCTGCACTGTGGCTATCTCTGCCGCTGTATTCGCGACAGTGGAAAGAGCGTCCGCGGTCTCGCGTATCTTCTGGACTTGATTGTGCTGGAGATAAGCACCGAAGGTCACAAAGGAGATAACACATACGGCAGCAACAGCTTGAGCCCAGTGTTTTTCGCTCAAGGCCGACATCCAGCTCGCGAATCCTCTCCTGCGAGCGGGACGACGATCCTTCGCCCAGAAAGTCTGTTGAAGGACTTTCTGGTTAAAATCCTCAGATAAAGGAACCTGCGGCAGAGAAGCCAGTATCTGGCTCAGTCTGCGTTCCTGATCCCACTGTGATTTCAAGGTGGGATCCTGCGCGAACAGTTCCTCCAGAAGCCGCTGATCTTCAGGTGTCAGTGTCTTCTTTCTGGATTTTTCTATCAATTGTTCAAACGATCCTCTCATCGTACCACCATTTATGCAACACCAGCCAGGGGGCTAAGTTGCACTTTCTGATGAAAGATATTCTTTCAAAGTTTTCTTTAATGTGTCCCTTGCCCTGAAAATCAGGGATTTTGTGGATGCCAATGATATCTCCAATATCTCGGAGATCTCCTCATAAGATAGTCCCTGTTCCTGGAACATCAGCAAGGACAGACGCTGACGTTCCGGCAATCCTTCCAGGGCAGCCTTCAGACACTTCTGCATCTCTTCATTCATCATCGAGTCATCGGGAGCGACAGTTTTTGTATCGGGATACTGTTTTGTTTTGGTGTAATCCTCTTCTTGCTCCACAACGTCCAGCGAATCGATCGGATGCCGTTTGCGTCTGCGTATTTCGTTTAATGCCAGATTCTTGGCGATCGTAAAAAGCCAGGTAGTGAATTTCGAGCGCACCTCATAAGTGGCCGCGTTCCTATAGACACGTATAAACACATGCTGAGCAATGTCTTCCGAATCTATATTATCTCCAACGGTATAGACTACCAGATTGACAACGGCCTGTTTATAGCGATCCATCAGGATAGAGAAAGCCAGAGCGTCCCCGTTTTTCACGCGGATCATCAAATTCTCGTCGCTTTCTTCCTGTATGGACACGCTGCGGATACTGTCTCTTATAAGATCACGATGCCGGCTTCTTTGCACTCGTCCAGCATATCATCCGGCCAGAGCGAGACTTGCACTTCTCCGATGTGCGCCTTTTGCAGCAGCAGCATGCAGATNNCGATGCCGCCGCCGATCGTCAGAGGCAGGATGTCGCCCGCGATCTGCTGATGATAAGGATATTTCATCCGTTCGATCGTGCCGGTCTTTTCCAGCTGACTGCGCAGCGAGACCGCGTCCACACGGATACCCATGGAGGAGAGTTCAAAAGCGTCTTCCAGAACATCGTTCCAGAAGATCAGATCGCCGTTCAAAGCCCAGTCATCATAGTCGGGCGCGCGGCCGTCATGCTTGATGCCGCTCTTGAGCAGATCGCCGATGTTCATCAGGAACACGGTTTTATGCTTGCGCGCGATCTCTCTTTCACGAGCTTTCGGGGAGAGATTGGGATATCTGTCTTCCAGCTCCTGAGTGGTGATGAAATAAACTTCCTCGTCCAAAGAGGTATGGATGGCCGGGTAATGGCTCTTCAGCAGTGTCAGGGTGGAGCGCACAGCGCCCACGATCTTTTTGACGGTTGCTTTCAGGAACTCCACAGTCCTTTGTTCCCGGCTGATCACCAGCTCCCAGTCCCATTGATCCACATAAATGGAATGGAGGTTGTCCGGATCCTCATCACGGCGGATGGCATTCATATCTGTATAGAGACCTTCGCCTTTTTCAAAACCGTAAGCTTTCAGAGCCATGCGTTTCCACTTAGCCAGGGAATGAACGATGACCGCGCTGGAATTATCAAACTTCACATCGAACTGGACCGGACGCTCTACGCCGTTCAGGTCGTCATTGATACCGCTGTCGGCACGCACGAACAGGGGAGCCGAGATACGCTCCAGATTCAATGCCTTCGCCAGCTGTGTCTCGAAGGTGTCTTTTATAAGTTTGATGGCTTTTTCCGTCTCACGCAGAGAGGTATTTGCCTTATAACCGTTGACCGTTTTTAATTTCATTCTTTTTTCTGTTTAAAGACAGCGCGCTTCTTCAAAGAAGTGCTGTCGTTATTTTTGCAGGTGCGGACAAGTCAAGCAAGTTTTTCCAGTGGCTTATCCGCGGTTTTCGTTTCCCGGCTCCATCGTTTCCGGCGGAAAACCGGGAAAAATCCTAAATATCATGGAGAAAAAGAGATGCCGCGAATAAGCGGCACTCTCTTCGTCATTTCTGTTTAATGATGTTTTTTCTCCTTGATTTCCTTAATATGTTCCTCATATTCTGCCAGTTCACGTTCTCCTATATGAGCGAACCCGTAATGTTCGTCATGCTGAGAGAAGTCCAGCCCGACCCGTTCACTGTAGGTGGAGACACGCATCGGGATCATGGCATCAATGAGTTTGTAGCCCAGCCAGCTCATCACGAACGTATAAACGAACACGATAACGATGGCCAGCAGGTGAAAGAGGAAAATCACAAAGCCGTCCCATGTACCGGCGATCAATCCTTCCTGGATGAAGATGCCCGTCAACACCGTGCCGAAAATACCGCCGGTGCCGTGAGTGGGGAATACATCCAGCGCGTCATCGATCCGCGTATGCGACCGCCAGTAAACGGCGATGTTACAGATCAGTGTGATGATGAATGAGATAAAGATGCTTTGTCCAACGGTGACATATCCCGCCGAGGGTGTGATGGCGACCAGACCGACCACACAGCCCACAGCCGCGCCCATGGCGGAGGGCTTGCGTCCGCGCAGACAGTCAAAGAAGATCCACGTCATCATCGCCGTAGCCGAGGCGGTGTTCGTGTTCAGAAAGGCTTTCACGGCCTGACCGTCCGCGTGAAGCGAGGATCCCGCGTTGAATCCGAACCATCCCAGCCAGAGCAGCGCCGCGCCCAGCAGAACAAACGGGATATTGGCCGGTTCGCTTTTGCGTGTATCCGCTTTACGTCGGCCCAGAAAGATGGCTCCCGCCAGCGCGGCGATGCCCGAAGAAGCATGGACCACGATGCCGCCGGCGAAGTCGATCACACCCCAGCGGCAGAAGAGTCCTTCCGGATGCCAGGTCATGTGAGCCAGCGGGCAATAGATGACAAAGAAGAAAAAGATCATGAAGAACATATACGCCGAGAAACGCACACGTTCCGCGAAGGATCCCGTGATCAGCGAGGGAGTGATGATGGCAAACTTCATCTGGAACAAGGCGAACAAAGCCAGCGGGATAGTCGCTCCGCCCAGGACATGTCCCGCCGAAGTCGTATAGACCGATCCGCCCACATGCTGGAACATCAGGAACGTGAAAGGATTGCCAATGACCCCGCCTATGTCCTCGCCAAAGCAGAGGGAAAATCCGATGACCACCCACAGCACGGAGATCAGCCCCATGGCAATAAAAGATTGGAGCATCGTCGAGATCACATTTTTAGCCCCTACCATTCCGCCATAGAAAAATGACAAACCGGGTGTCATCATCAATACGAAAATAGTAGCCGTGATCAGCCAGGCTACATCCGCCGCGGAAATAACCGACCAGTCACAGTCAAAACCGGGTTCCTTCGCAAAGAGACCCGCGAACGCGATGAGAGTCATCGCCGACATAAGAATCGTCCAACGTTTTTTGATATTAATGTCCTTCATATTCCAACAACATTAGGAGTAGTTATAAATAATAGCTGCTAATTCTTTTTAGTAGCATAACTACTGAAAAAGAGAATAATCATTTTTCCTTCTGATATCAATAATAAAATATTATATCTTATAAAATGCGCGTTGCCTCAAAAAAAAGCGCATCGAAAGACCGGGATGGAAAAGAAGATGATGCAGATACCTTTTGAAAACGGTCTTACAAATCACGTGATAAAGCTTTAAATTTGTAACTTGCTGATTTGTAAGATGATTTTGAGGAAAAATGGTGGGCCCAGAGGGATTTGAACCCCCGACCAAGCGATTATGAGTCGCCTGCTCTGACCGCTGAGCTATGGGCCCATAGAAAAAGCACCCGAACTTTATAGGAATGAGGCGTTAAAAGCAAGCTCAATTCCTTTTATTTATTCAAAATATTCGTTTTTTGAGGGATGCTCGATATGATGTTATCTAACTGATTTTGAATATGAAAAGATGAAAAAACGATGGCTGGATCATTCTCCGATGATTTTGACCAGGACACGTTTTCTCCTCATGCCGTCAAATTCGCCGTAGTAGATCTGTTCCCAAGGGCCGAAGTCCAGTTCGCCTTTGGTGATGGCGACAACGACTTCACGTCCCATGACCTGGCGCTTGAGGTGTGCATCGGCGTTGTCTTCGCCGGTGCGGTTGTGGTGGTAGTGTTCCGGAGAGGGGTTGAACGGAGCCAGGTTTTCCAGCCAGACTCCAAAGTCGTGGAGCAGTCCGCTTTCGGCATCGTTGATGAAGACAGAGGCGGTGATGTGCATGGCGTTGACCAGGCAGAGTCCTTCCTGGATGCCGCTTTTGCGCACACATTTTTCCACTTCGCGGGTGAGGTTGATGAATCCTTTTTTATTGGGACATTCAATGACAATGTATTCGGTCAGTGACTTCATAGCCGCCCAGAGTGTAGCATGCTGCCCGGCAGGGATAAAGGGGGAAGTGCTCAGGAGAGCAGTTTTTGATAGAGTTCGTAGGTCTGCCGGACCATGGTTTGCTCTGAGAAACGCTGAGTCACATACTCTCGACCCTGGGTACCGAGTTGTTTTCTCAATGCGGGATCGCGAACCAGAGCGATCAGCGACTGAGCCAGTTTTTCCTGATCCCGCGGGGGAACGAGGAATCCGGTTTGGTCATTGATGCAGACTTCGCGGGCACCGTCACAGTCGAAGGCGACAACCGGTTTGCCTGCGGCCAGTGCCTGGGGCAGCGCTCTGGGCAGACCTTCGCGGAAGGAAAGGTGGACGAGCAGGTTCATGATCCCGGTCAGTTTGGGGATCTGCGCGGGCGGAACCAGTCCCGTGAAGATGAAGTGGTCGCGAATGTGGAGTGCTTCCAGTTGTTCCTCAAATTTCGGGCGCAGGATGCCGTCGCCGATCAGCAGGAATTTGACTCGTGGCTCGGCCTGAATGATACGGGGCGCAACCGCGAAAAGTTCATCGTGTCCTTTCAGAAAGAAGAGCCTTGCGATCTTGCCGATGACGATATCATCGGGGCGGATGCCATAGTGTTCGCGGAGTTTTAGGTCGTTGCGTGCGTTCAGGTAGGGGGTGAGATTGAAGCCGGAGAAAATGCGTGTGTATTGTTCCGGACGGCCGATGCCGGCTTCCAGATATTGATCCCGCATGGCATTGGCCACTACGATGAAATGACGGGTGAACCGTCCGGCCAGACGTTCCGCGTTTCGGTAAATGAAGTTGGGAAAGGCTCCTTGAAAACTGCCAAAGGATGGGCCATGGATCCCGTGGATGATGCAGGGAACGTAAGCCAGCGCCGCCGCCAGCCGCCCGATGATTCCGGCTTTGCCGCTGTGGGTGTGTACGATTTGAGGCTGTGTCGCCTTGAAACGGCGTGTGAGCGAGATCAGAGCCTTCAGATCATGCAGGGGAGAGACCGGACGGACCAGATCGGGTTCAAGCTCGAAGAGTCCTTCCACAGAACGTGCCGCCGGTTCCAGCGTTCCTTCCGGGCCGGAAGTGGGACCGGAGATCAGTTTGACCTGCACACCGGGAATGGTGCGCAGTCCCAGCACGGTGGAAAGCGTGTTTTCCTGGGCTCCGCCTATGATCAGGCGTGTAATAACATGCTCGACCTGCATCGAAAATGTTCGGGATGACGATGAGATTTTAGGACGCGGGCTGATCGGTTTTACCGTCTTTGATCAGTTGGATCCGTTCTTCCAGCCAGGTTTTGTGAGACGGCAGAACATCTTTGTGATTCAGAGCATCGGTGTACCATTTGACAGCACCATCATTGTCGCCGGCTTTTTCGGCGACCTTGCCCATGCCGATCATGGCGGAAACGTCGTCTTTGTTTTCCTGAAGCAGTTTTTCATAAACCTGACGTGCTTCATCCGTCTTGTTCATCGCGAGCATGGAATCCACGATCCAGCCGATCTGCACCGGCAGGATGTATTCATTGTTCAGCGCGCGGGTGTACTGCTTCAGGGCTTCATCGGGATCGCCGGCTTCTTCAGCGACCTTGCCCAGACCGATCATAGCAGAGACATCATCTTTATCTTCTTTGAGCATCCCTTCATAAACAGCGCGTGCTTCGTCAAAGCGTTTTAGCTTCAGCAGCGCGGTGATGCGCAGGGAGATGATGCTGCCGTTCAGCGGATTCTTGCGGAGCAGATTGTCCAGAATGGGCAGAGCTTCGGCCGCGCGGTCCAATCCCAGCAGACAGACCGATTTTCTGTAAAGGTTGTCAAAATTATCGGGAGATGAAGTCAGAATGCGATCGACCAGGTTCAGTGCTTCTTCAAAATTCTCATTCTCGATGTAAGCTCTGGAGAGCATATTGAGGATGCGGGGATCCTGCGGATTGTTTTTGCGTGCCTCGTTCAGCAGGAGCAGAGCTTCTTCCTTTTTGCCGATGGAAAGCAGACAGGCGGCTTCCTGGGTATCGAGAGTAACGATGTCGGAACTACTCTTGCTGCTTTGTTTCCAGTAGGCTTTCACCCGGCGGATGAGATTGAGTGCCCGTTCATTTTCGCCGATCATGGAGTCCACATAAGCCAGAGCCGTCATGTTCTGGATCTGGTTGGGATCATACTGCTGGACTCGCAGGAAACACTGATAGGCCTGACGCCATTGGTGGTTCTGGGAGAACAGCGTTCCCATTGCGAAAAGAGGACTGGGCATATCCGACTTCTCATAAAGCGGACCGGGCAGATCTATCTTGCCGCAGATGCGGAAGACATTTTCCCAGGAGGAATTATAACTGTTGAACAGCTCCTCAGAGCGGTGGACCTCATCATCACTAATGAAAGTGGTGACTCCCGTTTGATAATAATGCTTGTTCGCGTAAGCGGACAGGTTCCTCGGATAAAGGGAGAGAGCCGTCTCGCAGAATGCAATGGCATCAGAACGGTCATTTGCCTTGGCCAGCTCCACGGCGTAATTGTTCAGGATGCGGGAATAGAAAGCCGCAGTGAACGCGATATTCCCGTGCTTCAGCTTTTCTTCCGGCAGCCGCGGGATCTTGTCCAGAACAGGCTGTTCCGCCTTCCAGTAGCTCAGAGCGGCTTCTTTCTCCTCCGGGGTAAAGACCCACAGACTGACATCATCATCCTGATAAGGGGTCAGCTTGGTGAGCAGACCGGATAAGGTCGGTTTGCAGGCTTCAAAGAAATAACCGAAACTGGGGTGCAGATAATAGGTATGCTCCTGTTTGGTGTACTGCATCAGCCATTGACTGACATTGGAATTGTCCAGATAACCGATCTCCGTTGCCTCGGCAAAATAATTCTTCCAGCGTTCCGGATAGAACTTGGCCATGCGCCGGTGATACCAGGGATAGGAAAGGAACCGGGTATCTACAAAGATATAAGGATCCTGTACACCCTTGCGAGCCATGGTGGCACGCACCAGGTAGATGCAGGTGGGATCATCACTAAACAGGGTGACCGGCTTGTCCTTGTCGATCTTCTGGATATCGTCCAGCAGATTGCAGCCCAGATCGTACAGGGTGTCGCCGTTATTGGCCTGGATCTGCGGATAATTCTTATAAATCAGACCGCCCATCATTCCTATGCCGCATATCAGGGTGAAAGCAAAGATCACCGGACGAAACAGATTCATCATACCGGAGACTTTGAAGCGCTTCTGGCGGCGTTCAGTGATCGGTTCATGGAACACGATCAGCAGATAACCGGTGGCAAAACCCAGCACCAATGCCGCGATGTAGTGGAACTCCAGTCCCTCGAAACCGGGAGTCAGGTGGCTGGGGCAGACCGGCAGATCGAACGCGACCGCTCCTGCGTAAATAAAGAAGAACAAGTTCATTAGCCGCACACTGATGCGCGTCATGGACGTATTGATACCGGCATTGCCTCCGCTGCTGCGGCTTTGATCCCATTTAATACTAAGCAGGATCAGTGGTATGATGGAAAATGTGCTGAAAATAAAGAGGATATACGGCGGAATGGAAGTGGCTCCGCTGGCATGTTGGCTCAGGCTCATCTTCAGCAGATTGAAAAAGTCCAGATCGGAACGGCCCTCGATATATTCAATGATCGGCGTATAAAGGAAGAACAGCAGTCCCGGCAGAAAACAGAGGAAAGAGCGGATGATCAGCGTGGAGTATTTTAGCAGATTCGTGCCATTGATCCAAATCAGCGAACCGATCCAGAAAGGCAGCAGCAGGATCATCATCCAGTTGTTCACCAGGGCAATACTGTAAACAGCTGCGGCGCGGTAGATCCAGAAGTTTTCCCCGTCCAGACGGTGTTCCAGCGTATTGCGGACGATGTACGATAAAAAGAAAATGTTGATGATCGCCGGAAAAGCGCCTGTCGCGTCTTCCCAGAAAGCAAACGTGAACCCCAGCGAGCAGACAGCCAAAAGGGGTGGAATCCAACTCAACTTGCTGACGTAGAGACCGTCCGGATCATCATTGCGCACTCGCTGATCCGTGCAGCGATCCTGAGGCAGCAGCATTACCGCACGCGCCAGCCAAACCAGCGCAAAGCTGGCCAGCACGGCATTGAGTACACTGATAAAGAGGATAGACGATGCCGGTGAAAGGAGCTGGCAGGGCGAAGTGACCAGACGGAAGATCGGTGAATTCATTCGCAGTCCCCAGAAATCCCATCCGACGATGGGAGCCAGCACCGCCAGACTGTCCAAAGTCACCCAGCGGTTCAGGGTCAAAATGTAAATGACAAAGAAAATTGCCCCCAGTATCCAAGGCAAACGTGTTTTATAATTTAAATCAACCGGCATAAGTTGTTCAATATAACGCTAAATACTAGCGCCCAATCCTATCCATTTATGTCGTTCCAAGTCAATATATTTTTCTGTGGCCACCGGATTTTAATGTTTACGCTGATGTGGAGAGAAGGTCTTCATTATCCGAATTCACAGGTCGTATTTCGGATAACCTTTTCAGAATTAGAATAATAAAGACGGTCTTAAGTGACCGTCTTCACATTTTTGTTGAAAAATGGGTTATTTGGAACGTGTCTTCTTGACGCGGAGGAGGGCGATGGACTGTGCCAGGGCGCTTTGGGCGGCGGCGATCTCTTCAGCGCTGAGTTTTTGCTGGAGACGGGCTTCCGCTTGTTTCTTGGCCAGTTCCACCTGGGCTTCATCAATATCCGCGGCGGAGACCGCCATATCGGTCAGGATGGTGACTCTGGAGGAGGTCACTTTCACAAAACCGTCACCCACAGCCAGAAAGAGAGTTGTGCCGTTTTGCTGGACGGTCAGTTCTCCGGCGACGATCTGTGTGGCCAGGGCGATGTGACCGGGCAGAATGCCCATTTCACCTTCGCGTCCGGGCAGGGTCACGGAATCGATATCCCCTTCCCAGTGAATGCCTTCAGGTGTCACGATTTTAAGATGCAGTCCGGTGGCCATGTCGCGAGGTGTTGAGACGGTTATTTCTTGTTTTCGTAGATCTCGTCAATGGTGCCCTTGAGCATGAAGTTGCCTTCGGGAACATCATCATGTTTGCCTTCCAGGATCTCTTTGAAGCCGCGGACGGTCTCTTCCACGGGAACCTGTTGTCCGGGAGTGCCGGTAAAGACTTCCGCCACGGTGAAGGACTGGCTGAGGAAGCGCTGGATCTTACGGGCGCGGCTGACGGTGAGTTTGTCTTCGTCGCTGAGTTCATCCATACCCAGAATGGCGATGATGTCTTGCAGATCTTTGTAGCGCTGGAGCACTTTCTGCACATTGCGCGCGACATCATAGTGTTCCTGACCGACGATTTCGGGTGTCAGAGCCTTGGAGCCGGAGGCCAGAGGATCCACGGCAGGGTAGATGCCCATTTCCGCGATGGAGCGTTCCAGCACGACGGTCGCGTCCAAGTGCGCGAATGTGGTGGCCGGAGCCGGATCCGTCAAGTCGTCAGCGGGCACATAGACCGCCTGGAAAGAGGTGATGGAACCTTTCTTGGTGGAGGTGATGCGTTCCTGAAGTTCACCCATTTCCGTGGCCAGGGTCGGCTGGTAGCCCACGGCGCTGGGTGTACGGCCCAGCAGAGCGGAGACTTCGGAGCCTGCCTGAGAGAAACGGAAGATGTTGTCCACGAACAGCAGCACGTCCTGATTGCGTTCATCACGGTAGTATTCCGCCACGGAGAGACCGGACAGAGCCACGCGGAGACGGGCTCCCGGCGGTTCGTTCATCTGGCCGTAAACCAGGGCGATACGGGATTTATCCATCTCTTTGAGATTGATCACGCCCGCTTCGGCCATTTCATGATAAAGGTCGTTGCCTTCGCGTGTACGTTCACCCACGCCCGCGAAAACAGAGTAGCCGCCGTGCAGTTTGGCAATGTTATTGATCAGCTCCATGATCAGAACGGTCTTGCCGACACCGGCACCGCCGAACGCGCCGACTTTGCCGCCTTTGAGGAAGGGGCAGATCAGGTCAATGACCTTGATGCCGGTCGTCAGGATCTGCGGAGAGGTGGTCTGATCCACCAGTTCCGGAGGATGGCGGTGGATGAGGTTCCGTTTTTCGGGAGTGATGGGAGCGCCTTCGTCCACCAGGTCACCGGTGACGTTAAAGATACGTCCCAGCACGCAATCACCCACGGGCATGGAAATAGGAGCGCCGGTGTCAATGACTTCGTAGCCGCGCTTGAGACCTTCCACACCCGACATCGCGACGGTGCGGACCCACTTGCCGCCGAGGTGCTGCTGGACTTCCAGCGTCAGCGAATTGGCTTTGCCGTTGACGGTGAAGTCCACCTTCAGAGCGTCATAAATGCGCGGAAGTTTTTCCGTGAATTCTACGTCCACGACTGGACCGATAATCTGAACTATTTTGCCTTTATTCATGGGTGAAAATCTTGTTTATGATAGGGATGAGGTCGCGGAGGCGATCTCCAGTAATTGATTGGTAATGCCTGTCTGGCGGAGTTTGTTGTAATGGATAGTCAGTTCTTTGATGAGCGAGTTGGCATTGTCCGTGGCGCTCTTCATGGAGACCATGCGCGCGCTGAATTCGCAGGCTTTGGCTTCCAGCAGAACGTGATAGACTATCGTATTGAGATAATGCGGTAAAAGCGCGCTGAAAAGGGCTTTGGGCGAAGGTTCAAAAAGGATGTCGGAATGCTGGGTTTCCGGGGTATCCTCATCATCCACAGAGTACTCCTTGTCGGTGACGGGTTTGAGTTCCGTCAGCGGCAGGAGTGCCTGGGTCGTGGGGGTCTGCGACATCGTGCTTTTGAATTTCGGGTAGATGATACTGACTTTGTCCACCTTGCCTTCCAGGAACAGTTCCGTGGCCATCTTGACGATGGAACGCGCTTCGGAGTACTGAGGAGCGTCATGGAAGGTGAATTCACCCACCAGCTGACGTTTGGTGCGATGGACGAATTGAGCGCCTTTTCGTCCCGCGGTCAGGAAGACGGTACTCTCCGGGTTGAAACGGGAGGCTTCGCGGATCAGATTGGTATTCAAACCGCCGCAAAGACCCTTGTCCGTCGTGACCAGGATGACCGCTTCTTTCTGTACCGGTCTGTTGGAATAAAGGGGACTGCAGAAGAAACCGTTTTCCAGCTGTGTGTAGATGGAAACGAGCATATTGTGCAGCATGTGCGAATAGGGCCGGCTATTCAAAGCGGCCTGCTGAGAACGGCGCATTTTGGCCGCGGCCACCATTTGCATGGCCTTGGTGATCTGCGCTGTACTCCTGACGGATTTGATCCTCCGCCGTATATCCCTCATGCTTGCCATATCAAAACCTTATGCTTTCCAAGTCCCTCTAAAGGAAGTTGCCACTGTCTTGATTTCCGCGACCAGGGCATCATCCAACTTCTTCTGATCACCGATCTTCTTCAGCAGGGGAGCTTTCTGCATGGTAAGATGTTCGGTGAAGTCAGCCGCGAACTTGCGGATGCTGTCCACAGCGATGTCATCCATGATGCCGTTCTGGACGGACCAGAGCAGGACCACCTGGATCTCGACCGGCATGGGAACGTGCTGTCCCTGTTTGAAAAGCTCGGTGATGCGCTTGCCGCGTTCCAGACGGGCCGTGGTCTGCGCGTCCAGGTCGGAGCCGAACTGCGCGAAGGCCGCCAGCTCACGGAACTGCGCCAGTTCGGTCTTGATCTTGCTGGCCACCTGCTTCATCGCCTTGATCTGAGCGCTGGAACCCACACGGGATACGGAGATACCCACGGAGATAGCCGGACGCACACCCTGATAGAATAAGTCCGTCTCCAGGAAGATCTGTCCATCCGTGATGGAAATGACATTGGTCGGGATGTACGCGGAGACATCGCCCATTTGCGTTTCGATGATGGGCAGAGCGGTCAGAGAACCGCCGCCGTGTTCCGCGTTCATGCGGGCCGCGCGTTCCAGCAGACGGCTGTGCAGATAGAACACATCACCGGGGAAAGCCTCACGGCCGGAAGGACGTTTCAAAATCAGGGAAACCTGGCGGTAAGCGTTCGCGTGCTTGGTCAGGTCGTCATAGATGATCAGGGCATCCATGCCATGATCCATGAACCATTCACCCATAGCCGCTCCGCAGAAGGGAGCCAGGTACTGTTCCGTAGCGGAATCCGAAGCGCCCGCGACCATCACGATGGTCCAGGGCATGGCGCCCGCTTCTTCCAAAACGCTGATGACATTGGCCACATTGGATTGTTTCTGGCCGATGGCAACATAGATGCAGTACAGCGGACGATATTCCGTATCACCTTCGTCCTGAGCTTTTTTATTCAGACGGGCCTGATTGATGATGGTATCGATGCAGATGGTGGTCTTGCCGGTGGAGCGGTCGCCGATGATCAGCTCACGCTGTCCGCGTCCGATCGGGATCATCGCGTCAATGGGGATGATGCCGGTCTGGACCGGCTGGCTCACGGACTGACGGGTGATGATGCCGGGAGCGATCTTTTCCACGGGATAGAATTCATCCGTCTTGATATCACCTTTTCCATCAATGGGTTCACCCAATGTGTTGACGACACGGCCCAGCATGTTTTTGCCCACAGGCACCTGGAGCAGACGACCCGTTCCATGAACTTCCTGGCCTTCAGAGATCTGTGTGTAGTCGCCCATGAGAATGGCTCCCACGCTGGTCTCTTCCAGGTTCATGGCGATACCCGTGACGCCGTTGCCCAGGTCTATCATCTCGTTCATCATCAGGTCATCCAGACCTTCGATCTTGGCGACACCGTCACCGATCTCGCTGACGATGCCGACATTTTTCTGACGGGCTTCCTGCCGGATATTGGATATCCGGGATTCGATTTCTTGCAATATGTTGCTCATGCCATCTAAATTGCGATTGTCTAAAATGTTTATAAATTGTTACGCTTTGTTCGCGTTCGATTCCAAAAGAGATTCCAAACGGCTCTGGATGGTAGCGTCCAGCACTTTCCAGCCGATCTGCACTCGAAGCCCTCCCAGTAATTCCGGGATGACCGCGAAGTTGAATTCCAGGGGAAGGGCGGGGTGCTGCGCGCGGATAGAACGGGTGATCTCCGTCTGCTGCGCTTCATCCAGGGGAGCGGCGCTTTGGACGCAGACGGTGCGTCTGGCCAGTTCCAAACGAGTCCGCTTTTTCAAATGCTCCGCGATCTGTCTCCATCCGCGGGGACGCTCGGAGATCAGCAGCTCAATCGCCCGGAGTATCTTCTGAAAATCCGGCACACCGTCGGCACTGCACGCTTTGAAGAGCGAATCGGCTTGGCGCTGTGCTTGTTTGGGAATTCTCATGGTGACCTATTTGGAACTCGTCTCCGTGTTTTGTCCTAACTGAAGAAGTGCCTCCGCGTTCAGACGTTTTTGATCCTCAGCGGAAAGGGTGCTGCCAATGACTTTGGAGGTGGTTTCCACGACCAGTCGGGAGACTTCGCCCTTCAACTGCTCCAGCATCTTGTCGTAATCGGCGCGGGTCGCTTCTTTCGCTTTGGCGATGATCTCTTCCGCGGCGGTCACGGCCTTCTGCGCTTCTTGTTCGCGCAGCTGCGAGGCGAGTGTACGGGCTTCTTCGATAAGCGCTTTGGCTTCTTCGTTCGCTTTAGTCAGGATCTCCTGACGCTGGGATTCGGCTTGTGCCAGTTCCTCTTTGACGCGTTGAGCATCGGCCATGCTTTGGGCGATACGCTGACGGCGTTCTTCCAGCATCCGGATGATCGGCTTGCTGGCAAAGAACCAGA
>DBVN01000110.1:20876-26461 GCA_002308515.1 Verrucomicrobia bacterium UBA1263
CAAGCCGAACCGGGCCGCGGTTTCCGTGGCGGTATTTGCCAAATCGGTGGTGATGCTTCCTATAATCAACAGCTCTTGCATACTCATCCTACAGGGGACGGTATCCGGCTAGATCCGATCATTCCAGGAATGATGCGGAGACGGATCGCTATTTGACCAGGAACAGGGCGAAGAAGACGATACTCTCGGCGAAGGCGATAGCTAAGATAGCCATTACCATCACTTTACCGAAGGCTCCGGGATTGCGGCCAACGGATTCGGAGGCTCCTTTACCTACCAGACCAATTCCAATGGCGGATCCCAACGCTGCCAGGGCGACGTGAAAACTACCGGTGAGTTCGGCTAATAATGCTGTGATCATATTTTATCTTATTTTCAGTTGCGGAAGGACTTTTAATGTTCCTTCCAAAATTTTCATGTTTAATGCGCGGTGCCCTCCGATTCTTCCGAATGACACATCGTCGCGGTAAAGACGGCCGTCAGCAGGGCAAAGACCATTGCCTGCACAAAGCCGACTAAAGTTTCCAAAAAGTAAACGGGCAGAGAGGCCAGGATGCCTGTGACCGGCCCCATTTCCATCATCGTCTCCATCATCACCTCGCCCGCGTAGATATTGCCGTAGAGACGGAACATCAGCGAGATGGGACGGAAACAGATGGAGATGATCTCCAGGAAGCCGACCAGGAAGAAGATGACGGCCAGGAACGCCAGCAGCGGTCCTGTGATCCCGTCACTTTTCACACCAAAGAGTTCTTTGGCAACACCTTTGGCTCCGTTGAACTTAAAAGCCCATATCGTCCAGAACAGGAAGAACAGCATGGCCATGGCGCAGGTCATGTTCAGATCCGCGTTGCCGCCGCGCAGCCACGGGATATCCACCATAAAGTGACCGGATCCCGTGGTATGGCCCCAGCCCATCGAGCCGACACCGGGCAGCAGACTGAACCAGTTCGTGGAGAGAATAAAAAGGAAAATAGCGGAAAAGAACCAGAAAGTGGAACGGACGACCCGTTCTCCCAGAATGCCTTTGAAAAATTCGTAAAGGCCCTCAACGATCATTTCCAGAAAGTTCTGAAGTTTGCCGGGCACCAGACTCATTTTGCTCGTGGCCAGTCTCACAAAAAGGATGAGCAGCAGCGTCACGATCCATGTGATGATCATGGAGTTGGAAATGGTCAGGCCAAAGACCTGAAGGACCGGTACCGCCGCTGAGGAGAGTCCATGCTCTTCACCCGTAACGGGTTCCGCTCCAAAAACAGAGGTCAGCATGAATAAAAATATCAGTATGGCGCAGCGGTGCATATATAACTTTAGAACTAATGATGCCGGCCTTATCGGAGGGATGACCTCCCGGCCAGCACGGAGGCAGATTGTGCAAAATTCTTTGTTGTATGTCCAGCTAAAAGGAATCTCCATCCCAAAAAAGACCTCCGGTTGAACAAGAAAAAGAACCACAGATGAACACAGATATACAAAGATAAATTATTGAATAACAATATGTTTCGTATGGAAACGAGACCCGCGCGTCTCCATTTTGAATACCCTCGACAGAGGGTATCGTCACACAGCCCCGGGTTGAACGCGCAGCGTTCTACCCGGGGAAAGGAGTCATCCAATTGACAACCCTGTAAGGGTTGCGTAAATGGATGATCATTTGTTTTTTATACGCAACCCCTTGCGGGGTTGTGCCGTGGGGGGATCCGTTACCCCGGGTAGGGCGTTTCACGCCCAACCCGGGGCTATGTGACAAAACCCCTTCTCAGGGGTTTTCATAATGAGACGCGAAATCTTGCGTCTCTACATAACATATTGTTATTGAATAAGTTATATATAGTTCTTTCTGGTCACCCCTTCAGGGTGAGGATTATGGGGGGATCCGCTACCGGGGGTTACGCTTCGCTCACCCCCGGCTATTATCATATCACCCCTGACGGGGTTTCAGTCAGGATCCCTCCGGGATTTCCAACCGCAGAGACGACCGATTCGGTCGTCTCTACATAACATATTGTTATTGAATAAGTTATCCGTGTATATCTGTGTCCATCCGTGGTTCTTTTATGTCCTATTGGAAGCGTTTGGACAGCTTGCTCACAATGGATTTTCCGATACTGAAAGAGGCTGTGGCGGAAGGGGTTTGCGTGTTCAGTACATGAACGATGCGGTGGCTTTCCTGAATGATCAGGTCGTAGATCAGTTTCCCTTCATGCGTGACCGCCTGGGCGCGGACGGTGGAGGGGGCCTTGATCAGCTGGTCGGTCTTGATTTCCGGCATCAGCCGCTGGAGCGTTTTCACAAAAGCGTTTCGGTTGTTGGTGCGCCACATCTCGGCCAGACCCGTGGGCCATTGATCGGCCAGCAGCCACCAGAAACCGGAGAAGGCGAGAACTTCCCACAGGTATTTGGGATTGACGATGTTGCGGGAGTAGCCCTCGCGCGCGAAGGCCAGGACGGCGTTGGGACCGCATTCCACGGTGCCGTCAATGCCTTTGACAAAGTGAGGTCCCAGCGGGGAGACGTTGGGGATCGGTACCGGATAAATGACAGCGTTGCAGAAGGATGAGACTTCCTCGCGCAGCTGGAAGAATTCCCCCCGGAAGGAGATGATCTTGATGTTGGGGTTTTTCCGGGCCATGATCGAGATGCGGTCCGCGTGCAGACCGGCGCAGTTGACCACGTACCGGGCGTAGTGCCGTCCGTGATTGGTCACGATCAGGGTCTCGGTCGGCATCTCCTTGATCTTCTGGACTTCGGTGTTGAGCATCACGTAACAGCCTTTCATGGCGAGTTCCTTGGACAGGACTTCGCAGACTCTCTTGTAATCCAGCACCGCGGTGTCTTTGACATGGATGGCGGCCAGTCCATCCGCATGTGGTTCGATCTCTTTGAGATGGGAGGGGCCGACCAGTTCACAGCGGATGCCGCTGCGGATGCCGCGCTGATAGGTTTCCTGGAGGATGGGCAGTTCGGATTCGCTGGTGGCGACGATCACCTTGCCGCAGGTCTTGACGGGGATCCCGTGATCCAGGCAGAAACGGAGCATTTCCTTGCGGCCTTCCATGCAGGAAACCGCTTTCTGGCTGCCGGGGACATAGTAGATGCCGCTATGGAGCAAACCGTGGCGCACACCGCTCTGGTGTGCAGCGACAGCGGCTTCTTTCTCCATGATAACAATGGACTTGCGAGGGTATTGTTTGAGCAGGTTCCATGCGGTGACCAGCCCAATGATCCCACCTCCTATGATGATGACATCATACGGTCTCAAAACTGCTGTAAACATGACTGAAAAAGCCCTTTGTGTCAAGAATAGAACATAAAATCATAAAGAATGTCAGTATTTTCTTGAGATTTCGTGAAACAAAGAAACTTTCATGGTGTTTTATATGCCGTATGATACTTCATACGTCTGATGAGATTCAGTCGGCATACCGCAAGGGCATTCTTTTGGCACTGGCGGGATGTGTTGTTTTATTTGCCGCGGTTCTGGGAGCTGCGCTGTGGATGGAACATAAGGGGATAGGCAAGAATGAACAGCTTCCTATATCAGGGGATGAGCTGTTCGATCCTCATAAGATCCACAAAGTCCATCTTATTTTTACAGAAGAAGAATGGAAAGCGATGGAGCCGGACAGAGTCGGCGGCGGCTTTGGCGGACCGGGCGGAGGTCCTCCCGGCGGTCCGGGCGGTAATGACCGGAACGGCAGAGACGGCAATCGCGGCAGCGGCCCTGGCGGTCCTGGTGGTTTTAATCAGGAAGATATGGGCATCGGTATGATGCTGGCAGGGGGATTGTTTTCGGCAGATCCGAATAAGGATCAAAAGCTGACTTTGGATGAAGTTAAGAACATCGCGGATAAGTGGTTTACGGAATGGGATACCAATAAGGCCGGCATTTTGGAGGAAGCGGATTTTATCCGCGGTCTCAATGATGTCGCGGCCGCCGCGATGGGCGGAGGTCCCGGTGGAAATAACAGAGGCCCCGGAGGAGGTCCCGGCGGCGGCGGCGGAGCGTTCCTGGCTCGTGTAGAGGGTGCCCGCAATGGCGTGGCCGGTATGGCAGGTATCGTTTTCAACTGGGTCTCGGCGGATATGGAGTTTGACGGCATCCCGGTGGATAAAATCAATGTCCGTTACAAGGGCAACGGTACTTATATGCAGTCCCAGAATGATTTGAAGCGTTCCATGAAGATAGACCTGAACGATCAGATCAAGGGAAGGACTTTGGGCGGAGCGACCAAGCTGAATCTGCACAGCTGCGTGACCGATGCCAGCTATATGAATGAGATCCTGTCGCACAGGCTGTTCCGTGACGCGGGAGTGCCCGCGCCGAGGTATTCGTTCGCGGAGGTCTATCTGACAGTCCCCGGACTGCATGACAATACTTATGTGGGGCTTTATACGATCGTGGAGAATCTGGATACTTCTTTCACACGGGATTACTTTGGCACGAAGAAAGGTGTCATGTTCAAACCGGTGGCCAGCCGCCTGATGGAGTATATCAGCGACAACTGGGATGACTACGCGGCTCTGTATGATCCGAAGATGGCAGTGATGCCGGAGGACAGCGCGCATCTGATCGATTTCTTCAAACTGGTATCCAACGCGGATGATGAGACTTTCGCGAAACAGGTGGAAAATTATCTGGATCTGGACGAGTTTGCACGTTTTATGGCGATCACGACCTGGATCAGTACGATGGACAGTATCCTGGTGCAGAATCAGAATTTTCTGGTCTATCTGCATCCCAAGACACATCAGCTGCAGTTTCTGCCGTGGGATCTGGATCACGGGTTCGGTCAGTTCGGCATGGGCGGTTCTCAGGAAGTCCGCGAGAATCTGAGCATCAATCACCCCTGGTCGGATAACGGTATGGGCGGAAACAAACGATTCCTGGAACGAGTTTATAATCTGCCCAAGTTCAAAAATATTTATCTGAAGCACTTGAGAGAATTTAACGCGACGATCTGTCAGGTGGATCGTATCTGCGCGCAGGTGGATGAAACGGCGGAGCTGATCCGCGATTCTGTGGCGCGCGAATCCGAACAGAAACTGGCCCGTTTCGATACGGTCGTTGCCGGTGAGACACTTTCGGGCGGTTTTGGCTTTGGCGGCCCTCCTCCGGATTGGGGGAACAATAATCGCCAGCAGAATGACAGAAATCAGGGCAATAATAATGACCGCGGCCCGCAGTTTGGCGGTCAGGGAATGCCGCCTCAGGGTATGCCTCCGCAAATGGGACAGGGCGGAATGAATCCACCGCAGGGCGGTTTTGGTATGCCGCCACAGGGGCAAGGGATGATGCCTCCAGGTGGAAATGGTACGAATGGCAATCGCGGCCCGCAGTTTGGTGGTCAGGGAATGCCGCCTCAGGGTATGCCCCCGCAAATGGGACAAGGCGGAATGAATCCACCGCAGGGCGGTTTTGGTGTGCCGCCGCAGGGTCAGGGGATGATGCCTCCGGGTAATAATGGCACCAATAACAACCGCGGCCCGCAGTTTGGCGGACAGGGAATGCCGCCGCAGGGTATGCCCCCGCAAATGGGACAGGGCGGAATGAATCCACCGCAGGGCGGTTTTGGTATGCCGCC
>DBVN01000110.1:26488-27492 GCA_002308515.1 Verrucomicrobia bacterium UBA1263
CCCGCAGTTTGGCGGACAGGGAATGCTGCCGCAGGGTATGCCGCAGATGGGACAGAATGGAGAGAATAACCAGAGACCTCCGTTTGGCCGTCCGGATCAGCAGGGAAATTTCAATAGAGAAAATCGAAATAATGGCCGGAATGGCGGGGNNCAGATAAGCCTCATCCTCAACGCCTCCAACGCCGGCTTCGGCGGAATGGGCGGCCGTGGCGGCGGCTTTGGTGGCGGCGGTTTTGGCGGTCCCGGCGGCGGAACCAAACCGATCAAGGCTTTTGTTAAAGTCCGCTGGCAGTCTGTGGAAGATCAGCTGGAGGGCAAGAGCGAAGGAATGAGTCCGAGCAGCGGATTTGGCCCCGGCGGTGGTCCCGGCGGTAATGACAGAAACGGCAGAGACGGTAATCGAGGCGGCGGAAACCGCAACAACTTTGGTCCCGGCAACATGATCGCGGGTCCGCTCTTCAGCAAGATGGACACCGAAAAAACAGGAAAAGTGGATCGAGAGCTTTTTGTGAAGTCATTTGAGGATTTGTTCAATACTGTGGATACAAACAAGGTTGGATCTCTGACGGAAGTTGAACTGAGACGCGGATTGAACAAACTCATTGAAATGCCTCGTTTCGGAGGATTTGGCGGCGGACCGGGAATGCCTCCCGGCGGACCGGGCGCGGAAGCTCCCGGACAAGGAAATCCCCAGTAAGAATAAACATCAAAAAATACTTTTTTATTAAATATATATGGATATTGCATCAATATTAAAAGAACAGTGGATAGGCGGTAATGCGTTGAACTCTTTGCCGACCTTTTTAGTGAACCTGATACTCACAGCGATCCTGACATGGATACTGGGCTGGGTCTATACGAAATTCGGGGAGTCTCTTTCCAATCGGAAGATCTTCGCGAGGAACTTTCTGATGCTGGCGTTGACAACGATGCTGGTCATCAGTATCGTCAAATCCTCGCTGGCTCTTTCTCTGGGCTTGGTCGGCGCGCTTTCCATCGTGCGT
>DBVN01000097.1 GCA_002308515.1 Verrucomicrobia bacterium UBA1263
TAAAATTCTAATGATGATTTTGGGTTGAAACTGAGTTGCGCGGGTCAAATGATTGCGTTATATCTTATCACTAAACAGGTTGTGAGTTATAACGGTGTTTTTGCGAGTTGGGAATTGACAGAAGGGGTGAAGACTGAGACAATAACTCCAAGTTTATGAGTGATATATTAACTTATACGATTCCGAAATTCACATTGGCGGGAGTGGATTGGGCAGTGCTGCTGATCTATTTCCTGTTTGTGGTGGGGGTAGGTTTTGCGCTGAAACGGTTTATGAAAACCAGTGAGGACTTCTTCCTCTCAGGCAAATCCATCGCGGCCTGGATCACAGGGTTGGCGTTTATTTCCGCGAACCTGGGTGCTCAAGAGGTCATCGGCATGGGTGCGTCGGGTGCCAAGTACGGCATCGCGACCNNCCCCCAGCCATTTTTACTGGATCGGCGCCATCCCGGCGATGATCTTTGTGGGTATCTTCATGATGCCGTTCTATTATGGTTCACGTGCGCGTTCCGTTCCGGAATATCTGAAGCTGCGTTTTGACGAAAAAACTCGCGGTTTCAATGCCATTTCCTTCGCGGTGATGACGGTGTTCTCCTCCGGTATCTCCATGTACGCGATGGGCAAACTGCTGAATCTGCTCCTGGGTTGGGACTTCAATACCTGTGTACTGGTCTCGGCTTTTATCGTATTGGTTTACACGTTCCTGGGCGGTCTGACCTCCGCTATCTACAACGAGGTCATCCAGTTCTTCCTGATCGTGTTTGGTTTCATCCCTCTGGTTTTCCTGGGCATTTACAATGTTGGCGGCTGGGAAGGCATCAAAGCCCGTCTGGCACAGGAAGGATGGTTCCGCGCGGAGGTGCTGGGCGAGAGCATGAACCCGGATGCGCTGACGCACTCATGGAAGTTTATGGGTGACGCGGCGGCGAACCCGATGGGCGTGGAATGGTTCGGCCTGGTGATGGGCCTGGGCTTTGTGCTGAGCTTTGGTTACTGGTGTACAGACTTCCTGGTGGTGCAGCGCGCTATGGCTGCTAACAGCATGAGCGCGGCCCGCAGAACGCCTCTGATCGCGGCTATCCCCAAGATGTTCTTCCCCTTGCTGGTGATCCTGCCCGGTATGCTGGCGATCGGTATCGCTCCGATGGCGGATAAACTTGTGGAAACAAGAGCCGACACCGCGATCACCCAGCAGATCGAACAGAGTGATCCGGCTTTGGCGGCGCGTTTGGCCAAGTTCAATGTTCCCAGTATTGAAGACCTGACAGTGGCAGGCGGCCGTGGTCTGGTCCCGCCGAAGATCGAGAAGATGAAATCCACTGAGGATGGTATGGTTGGTGAGGTCGTATTCAAGAAGAAACCGGACGGCACTCCGATCCTGGACAAGACCAATAAACCGGTCGTCGAACTGGATTATGACCTGGTCATTCCGATGATGCTGCACAAATACTTCCCGGCGGGTCTGCTGGGTCTGGGATTGTGCGCGCTGATGGCTTCCTTTATGTCCGGTATGGCCGGCAATACAACGGCTTTCAATACGGTCTGGACTTATGATATTTATCAGAGTTATATCAATAAGAACGCTTCGGACAAACACTATCTGTGGATGGGCCGCTGTTCGACGGTGGGCGGCATTGTGCTTTCTATCGCGGCGGCGTATGTCGCGGCGAATTTCAACAACATCATGGATATGCTCCAACTGGTGTTTGCCTTTGTGAACGCGCCTCTGTTCGCGACGTTCATGCTGGGTATGTTCTGGCGCAGAGCGACGGGGCACGGCGCTTTCTTCGGTCTGCTGTCCGGTACACTGGCGGCGTTCCTGCATCATGGTTTCACTTTGCCTTATGGTTCCGTTACGGGTCTGAAAGGTGGTTTCTTTGGTATCCTGCACACATATCCGAGTGAAATGGCTCAGAACTTCTGGGCGGCGATCTTTGCCTGGAGTACCTGCTTCATCGTGACGATCGTGATCTCTCTGCTGACGGAACAGAAGAAGAGACCGGAAGACCTGAAGGGACTGGTTTACTCGCTGACACCGAAACCGAAAGAGGATGGTATCCCCTGGTACAAGCAGCCTGCTTATTTGGGCGGCGGTGTGTTAGCTGTGACCCTGGTGCTGAACATTTTGTTCTGGTAAGAGAAAGGATTGAAAGATGAATTTAGATATTAGAATCCCAATCGGCGCGATGTTCTCTCTGATCGGCATCCTGCTGGCGATCTACGGTCTGATGACCAATGGAGAGCTGATGTATGCCAAGTCTCTGGGAATGAATATGAATCTCTATTGGGGAGGCGCGATGCTGGTTTTTGGCGTAATCATGCTCATTTTTGGAGTGTTGACGCAATTCTCCAGCAAAGAGCCGAAATAGCGTGACAGAGGTCAGAGAATAAAAGTAGAAATTGAGAGTGGCTGGAATGCCGTTCTCAATTTCTATTTTCTAAAAGATCCATGCGTATCTTAGACAAATATATCCTTAAGGAGCTGATGATCCCGCTTTTCTTTTGTATAGCGGGCGGTCTGGCTTTTTATGTGACATTCGATCTGTTCTCCTGCATGGATGATCTTCAGCGCGGCGGCGGGGGATTCAAAGTCATTTTATGGTATAACATCGCCCGAATCCCGGAACTGCTGGTGCTGATCCTGCCGCCGGCGCTGCTGCTGGCGCTGCTTTACGCGATCTCCAATCACTCCCGCAATAATGAGATCGTGGCGATGCGCGCGGCCGGAGTGGGAATATGGAGAATATGCGCGCCTTATATCATGGTCGGCATCATTCTGGGAGTGTGCCTCTTTTATTTGAATGAGACCTGGGTGCCGATGGGGGCGCGCCTGGCCAAAGATCTGCGCAAAGGCACGAAGCATCAAAAGGAACTGGTCCATGAGAATGTGAATTTCACTAATACGAAGGACGGCAGGACCTGGAATATAGGTGAGTATCATGTGGAGGATAAACGGCTTGTGCGTCCCAGTGTGGAGTGGCTCAGCCGGACGGAAGACTCTATGGCGCTGAACACGGTCAAGCTGGAGGCCGAAAGCGCGGAATGGCGGCCGAGTTTCAGTTTTGCCAGAGAAGAGAACGATAACGGCACAGGCTCGAAAGGTGTATGGGAATTCCATAATGTTCAGGTCTTTACTTATGCCTCAGATGGGCAGGAATCCATGCTGCCGGTGCCGGAAAAATATGAGACTTTGGAGGTGCCGGAGATAGATGACAGCCCCGAAGAGATAGAATCCGAGATATTTATTTCCGGATTTGATTCATTCAAATCAGCCCGCAAAGCGAATCTGACCCTGAAAGAGATCGCGACCTATCTGCGGCTGCACCAGGGCGCGGACAGTCAGCTGGTCACACGCGTCAAAACTTTATATCACTCACGGATCGCGGCGCCGTTCACCTGTCTGGTCGTTGTTTTGGTGGCACTTCCATTCAGTTTGCAGAGCGGACGAAGGAATGTCTTTGTGGGTGTAGCCAGCAGCATAGTGATTTGTTTTTGCTTTTTTTTGTTGAACGAGGTAAGTTTAGCGCTGGGCGAGGGAGGATATATGCCTCCCTGGTTGTGTGCCTGGCTGCCCAACGTTCTTTTTGGTGTTGGAGGCTTTGCCGCTGTTAAGAATTTGGCCTGATCGCGGCACGGATTTTGTTAAGTGTTGCGCCGCTAAAGCATACAATGAGAAAAGCGGTCGTTATTCGATAGATTTTGATGAAAATACGCAGGTTGGCGCGCGAGCGTGCTATTCAATTTTTATATCAGATAGAACTAAACCCCGATAAGGATGTAGAGGGTGAGCTGGAGAATTTTTGGGAATTGCACCGGATGGGGCTGCTTTTCGATGATAAGGCCAAGGCATCCTGGGCGCAGGCTGTCGAACTGCCGCCTCCTTCACCACAAGATCTGGCCGCGAAGGACTTTGCGGAAGCTCTTTGCAGAGGAGTTCTGGAGCATTTGAAGGAATTGGACGAGACGATCGTCAAGTACGCGAAGAACTGGGATCTGCACCGTATGGCTGTGATCGATAAAAATATTTTGCGTTTAGCTATTTACGAAATAATGTTCCGGGATGACATCCCGCCGGTGGTCAGCATCAATGAAGCTGTGGACATCGCCAAGAAATACTCCACAGAGGAGAGCGGGAAATTTGTCAACGGCATTTTGGATAAGATCCGGTCGGAAACATTAAGACCTTCACGCTAGACGGGTTATTTATTGACAGGATTGAGCAGAGTGTGAGTATTGCCGGGGAAGTTCATCCACATACAGCTTTGCGCCGCGCGTGTGGGGAACATGGCGCGGATCTGCACTTACATTCCATCTATTCGGACGGAGTCCACACTCCGAACTGGCTGGTGTCCAAAGCAGTCCACGCGGGTCTGGACTGCATCGCGCTGACCGACCATGATACGGTGGAAGGATGCGAGGAGACCGCTAAACTCTGTGAAGAGGCTGGTTTAGGGTTTATCCCCGGAGCGGAATTGACCGCTTACGCTTTGAATGAGGAGATCCACATCCTGGGACTGGGACTGGATATTCACAACGCTGTTTTTCTGGAAAAGATGAACGCTTTTCAGGAAAAACGGCTGGAGCGCATGAAAAAGATGGTGAGTCTCCTGAACCGGGAAGGCATACCCATTTCCGTGGAGGAAGTGCTGGAGATCGCTAAGTGCAAGGTTCCGGGCCGGATGCACTTATGCCGGGCACTGCTGCTGGGGGAATACTGCCGGGACCGGGATGAGGTGTTTGCCCGGTATCTGGGTGACGGCTGCGCGGCTTATGTCCCCAAGATGAATTTTTCGGTCAGAGAGGCTATCCGTCTCATCCACACGGCGGGAGGAGCGGCCTTGATCGCACATGTGGGCCGTCAGGTAAAAGTTCCCGCGATCGTGGAATACGGGGTCCAGATGGGGATCGACGGGTTTGAATGTTTTTATCCCCGCCATTCCAAGGCGCTGTGTGAGCGTTTGGTGGCGGTATGCGAAGAGTATCATCTGCTGGTGAGCGGAGGAACCGATTACCACGGAGTGAAAGATCGAGTGAATATAGGCGCGGTCAAGGTGCCTATGAAATATGTTGAGGAATTAAAACAATGGGATTGTTCCAAAAATTCAAAGATGGGTTAAAAAGAACCCAGGAAAAACTGACGCAGGAGATCAAACGTATTTTCACCGGTTCGCCGAAGCTGACGGTTGAGAATATCGAGGATCTGGAAGCGGCGCTTTTGGGCGGTGATTTCGGTCTCACGCTGACGAACCAGATCGTGGCCGCCGTCCGCAAAGAATATGAGACTCAGGGGCATTCGGGCGCGTCTGTATTTGAGATCGCCCGTCGGGAATTGATTTCCTGCTTTCCGGCGGAGTCCGAAGGGCTGAAAGGTATCGAGCAAGGTGTTCCGGTCGTTGTTTCACTGGTAGGTGTGAACGGAGTGGGCAAAACGACTACCGCCGCCAAGCTGGCTTACCGTGTAGGGCTGGAAGGGCATAGCGCCATGATGGCTGCCTGTGATACGTTCCGCGCGGCCGCCATTGAACAGCTCAAGCTGTGGGGGACACGGCTGAATGTGCCCGTGATCTCCGGCAGTTACGGCGCGGACCCGGCGGCTATCGCGCATGACGCGGTCAGTTCGGCTTTGGCCAACGGGACGCATTATCTTTTCATTGATACGGCGGGCCGTTTGCATACCAAGAGCAACTTGATGCAGGAGCTTCAGAAAGTACACCGGGTGATGGGCAAAAAGATGGAAGGCGCGCCTCAGGAGACCCTGCTGGTAGTGGATGCCTCGACCGGAATGAACGCCCTCACACAGGCCAGAGAATTTAATAAAACCGTGCGTTTGACAGGCTTAGTCATCACCAAGCTGGACGGGACCAGCCGCGGCGGTATGGTCANNGAAAGAATTGCAGCTGCCGGTCAAATTCATTGGCCTGGGCGAGCAGCCGGATGATCTCCAGCCTTTTGACGCGAAACAGTACGCGGAGGCTATTTTCGGGGAATAGCTCTCTCTTTTTTAAGATAAATCGCCTTTTTTCGCTTTTCAGTCTTGAACTGAAGGGGCGTTTCGTATTTTATTTTCCGAGTGGGTATTGAAAGTGTCCAACCTAAGCGGAAGCGCTCTTTTATCGTTAGCCTGTTTATTTTTCTGACAGTCGGTGGCGTGCTGTTGCTGGCACTGATCATCGCGGCCTGTGTATGGGATTCACACCGTTCGGATTATGCCTGGAAGCAGTTTGAAGACCGGGTGAACGCGGCCGGCCTTTATCTGGGCAAAGATCTTCTTTTTCCTTCCCTTCCGGCGGATAATCAGAATTTCGCGGGCATTTCCTCGATGAGAGTGCTGGTGAATACCAATGAGTTCCTTTCTGTGCAGGAAGTCGTCTCTTCACTGAGCGATGAGCATTGTGTGCATCAGCCGGAGGGGCTGCCTGACCGGTTCTGGTACACGGGTTACTCCTGGACGGCGGAAGATGTCCGCCAGGTGCTGCATTCCTGCGGCGCGGCAATGTCTCCGGAACCGGAAGTGACACCGCAGGGGAATCTTCAATTTTTTGAAATTTTTGAGCCTCAGTTCCAGGAGCTGAAAGCAGGACTGGAGCGTCCTTTCTGCCAGTTCTGGACCCCATTCGAGATGGGACCTCAAATCAATACGCTTCACCTGAATGAGTTATACAAGATGAGCCTTCTGCTTTCCGCCCGTGCTGCGACCCAGCTCAGCATGGGACGCAGTCAGGCGGCGATGGAGGATCAGATTTTTTGCTGGAATTTGATCCACCGGATGAGTTCTGACCGCACGATCACGGCGGCTTTGGACTGTGAATCTTGTTTTCTCTACTCACTGCAGCCGCTCTGGCAGGGGATCACTCAGCATTTTTGGGATAAGGATCAGCTGACACAACTCCAGACGGAGGTGAGCCGATTCGACTTCATTCGCTCTTTCAAGCGGAATATGCTGTTTGAGACGCTGTGGATCGTCAGCTTGAAGGATTCTTTTGAAAGTGTCTGGGTCGGTGACGCTGTTGGCTTTACGATCGAAAAACTGCATTTGTCGGATAAAATGCTGGATCTGCTGCTGAACAATGAATTATTCCCGAAGCTCATTGAAAATATCCCCACCGGCTGGCTCAGGATGAATCTGATCAATCTGGCGGATTCCATTTTCAGTTATTGTGACGAGGTCTATCGGGTGGATGAACATCGGATCGTTCCGAAGAAAACGATCGGTCTGATCCGGGATTTTGAGAGTCAGTATGAGAATTCTCTCAATCCCGACCGCCTCATCGCGGCACGTTTCAAGGACGCTCTTTTCAGTGAAACGATCCCGCAGAACTCCGCGCGGGGGCAGGCTTTTGTGGATATGGCCGGTATTGCCTGCATGCTGGAATTATCCTATCTGGATCAGAAAAAATATCCGGAAACTCTGGAGGAACTGGTTCTGCCCGAAGGAGTCAAGCTTCCTACAGATGTGATCACGGGAGGAAATTACATTTTCAGTATTTCCTCGGCATCGTTCCAGCTTTATTCCATTGGCTGGGATGACCGGGACAACTACGGCAGGATGATCGAGTCCTCATCCGGGATGAGAGACTGGGTGTGGCCGCCTTCTGATCACCATCCGACTCTCTAAATATAACGTGAAAGGCTTTCGCTGTTTCGCGTCTGACGCTATGACAACGGCAAATAAGGTAACTATCCTGAGGATCTTTCTGGTTCCGATATTCATAACGATGCTTCTGCTCTATGATCGTTCCGGACATGATTTCTATCGGGTCTTTTCCATTTTTGCTTTTGCGGCGGCTTCACTTTCCGATGGTATAGATGGTTATATCGCAAGACATTATAACCAAAGAAGCGAACTGGGGGCGATCCTGGATCCTCTGGCCGACAAGCTGCTGCTGGTTTCGGGGGCGATCCTGCTCAGTTTTGATCATGCCTATCTGCCTTCCATTCCTTTGGTCTTTATTGTCAGCATCTTGAGCCGGGATATGATGATCCTGCTGGGGGTCATCGTGATCTATTATGTCTGTGAGAAGGTGAAGGTGCGTCCGCGTTGGCCGGGCAAGACGGCAACGGTTTTTCAGATGATCACGATCCTGATGGCCTTGCTGATTTTCCCGTCCAAATATGTGGATTTCTTTGCGTATATCGCCACGGTGTTCACTATTCTTTCGGCGGTCTATTATTTAGCGGCCGGTCTGCGCCAGCTGAATGAATCCCCGGCCAGCGCTCCCGATTCCACAAGGAACCGCTGATTCCCTTTTTCTGAGAAAATCTCTTCCCATTCAGGCTTTTTTCTGATACAAATGAGCTTGCCTTTTCAATGCGTTGAGAACAATCAAAGCAGGTGAGAAAATGAGAAAATGGCTTTATTACATATACAAAAGGATATTTGACACCAATGTCTGGATGTGGATTGCGGTGGGGTTATACTTTTTCACTTTCCTGTGTCCATATCAGAAAGTCAAAGCTCTCATTTATTGTGTTTTTTTCTTGTTCATTCTTGGGTATATCATTCATAGAGCTGTTTTTAAACCTATATGGACGGCCGAAAATAGATTTAGAAAGTTTTCGCAATTTCTTATAATACTGTTTGTTCTTCATTCACTATATAGAACTTATCTTTTTATTGCTCATCCAGTTTTTAGATTCCTGCTCATAGTAATTATGGCAGTGGGAATTGCTATATGGCTAACGCCTGTTGTTATTTCATCAATAGCGGATATTATGGGGAGAATGTTTTATGGCTTTGGAAAATCAGCCAGTAATGATGCTCCGGAAAGGGTATTCGTTCGTTCTATTCCGGAAGGATATAGAAAACGGGGAGAGTATTTGCAGGCACTGAAGAATTTGGATGAACAGTTGCTGGAACTGGAAACCGATCAGATCAAGCCTACCGAAAAACAGTTACAGTGGATTTTTGAGGCAAATGCCATGAAAGCGGAGATCTACGCGGAAGATCTGAAAGATTATGACTCAGCTGAAGAGATCATCAACCGTTTGCTGGACAGTGGTAAGCTGAGCTGCAAAGGAGAAGCTGTCTTTTTAAATCGCTTATGTGACTGGCGGATAAAATTGAAAGAAGATTTAGATGGTGCAAAAGCCGCATTGGAACAGATTGAAAAGCGCTATCCCGGTTCGGAAGAGGCGATGTATGCCTCACAGAGAAAGAGCCGACTGAAATTACCGGAGAAAGGTCCCGCACCCCGGAAAAAATTGGTTCATTTGACAGAAGATCTGGGGTTGAAGGAAGGTTTCAAAGGATGGGATATTCCGCAGATGACCTGGCGGAAAGAAATCGAAGAGCTGAAGAAATATCTTTCAGAACATCCTTTTGACTGGGACGCTCGTGAAAAACTGGCTTCTCTTTATTCAATCAACTGTCATGATGTCAAGTCTGCGGTCAGAGAACTGGACTTTCTACTGGAACAGGATGGGCAGCCCAAGAAAAAGATCGTTCAATGGCTGAATATGAAGGCCGATTTCTTTGTCCGCGATCGGGATTTGGAAAGTGCTAAAGAAGCATTAAACTCGATAATGGAGCTTTATCCGGAAACTTCTCCCGCTTATTTGGCAGAGAAACGTATCGCTTTGTTGAAAAGTGAATTAAAACGCGAAAAAAACAAAATCTATAAAGTTCAGAAATCTGATGAAACGGATCTCAAACAGGTGAAGACTCCTTTCAATATCCCGACAAAGGTTTCTACTCTAGCTTCATCGCTTCAAAAGAAAGATCCCGCGGTTTTGCAGGATGAAGAGAAAAAAGTTGATCATGACTGGATAGAGGAGATGCAGCAGTTAGACAGGCATTTGATGGATCATCCCACAAATTGGGAAGCGAGAGAACGGCTGGCCACCATTTACGCTTATGAGATGGGTGAAATAGAAGCGGCGATCCAGCAAATAGAAATACTGCTGGCACAATCAAAAGGCAAATCTACTCAAATCGCACGCTGGCTGAATATGGAAGCGGATTTCTATGTTTTCGCAAAGGATGAGGTATCCGCGAAAAAAGCACTTCAGAGAATCGCTGAATTAGATCCTTTAAATCCAGCTATTTTTGCGGCGGAAAAGCGGATAGCCTGTCTTAAAAACGAGATCAGAGAACCTGCGCAGAAGAAATACGAAGTCACACAATGGAATGAAGAGGAGTTCTTGAGACCAACAGTGGTAACATCTGGAAATGATTTGACCCCCAAAGCGATCCGACAGAATCGGGAACGTGCCAAGAATCCGGTGAGGGTCAAGCCGAATGAAGCGAATGAACAGAGGGAGCAAAAGCTCCGTGCCGATCTGGCAAAGCATCTGAAGAATGCCGGATTTTCCGAATCCGACTAAGCGGAGTGTTCGATCGTGATAAACTCTTTCGGCTGTGGATCCAGAACCTGAATATCGGGATAACGCCGCCGGATATTTTCCTGTATCCAGGCTTTCGCGTCAGGACTGCCATGTGTCAGGATCACGGTCTTGGGTGAGACATTCCCCACTAAATCTATCAGTTCATCCCGGTAGGAGTGTCCCGTCAGATCAAAATCCTCACGCTTGCAATGGCAAACGACTTCCTTCGCGAACTCGCTGAAAAAGAAGGGTTCACCTTGTACGGCGGCTTTGAGACGGCCGGCCGGAGAGTCCGGGGCGGCATATCCCACAAAGAGAATAGAAAGCTCAGGGTCTTTCATAAAGCGGAGCGCTAAATCGTGGGTAGGGGTGTTTTCGTTCATCATGCCCGCAGTCAGCACAAAAATGTGAGGTTTGGAAAGTCTGATTTTGGATAAGCTGCCGGGTTCGATGGTTTGCAGATCCATCAATTCTCCGAACTTGAGTTTGGAGTAGTTACGGTTGGTGCGGGATGCCGTCAGGTCGTAAACATCCGTAAAGTGTCTGCCCAGTCCGCCGATATAGATTTTTTGAGGCAGGATCTTGTCATTTCCCATCAGCAAAGCCAGTTCGGTGAGTATCTCCTGAGTGCGGCCCAAAGCGAAAACCGGGATCAGGACACTGCGCTTGTCCTTTTGCGCCTGAATGATGGCTTTGCCCAGACGCTCCATTTCCGTCTTATGATCAACGATATTGGCATGATCGCCGCGAGTGGTTTCCATCAAAAGCACATCCGCATGGATATTGTCGAACCGGGCTTTGCGGAGAAGGGTCTGATCATGCAGACAGCAGTCCCCCGTGTAGAAGAGGGATCCACCATCAGGAGAGCGCAGAAGGATGCCGGCGGAACCGAGAGTGTGTCCCGCGTCAATAAATTCCAGAGTCGGGGATTCTATGCCTAAGCAGGTTTTGGAGAAGGATATCCATTCGATCTCGCGATTGTAGCGGAATCCCTGGAAACGCGGCTCCAGTGCCATCACTTCCTCGTGGGTATAAAGCGGATATTCAGGGATGTTTTTTTCCACAGCCTGATATTTCATCACATTGACGGAGTTATGCAGTATCCGCGGCAGAATGTGGTAACTGAGCTCGCTCATCAGCACCGCGGCGGATGGAAAATACTGCATCGCAACGGGAATCGAACCACAATGATCCTGATGGCAATGAGTAATAGCTATGGCATCAAGTCTTTCGTTCGAGATAAGATCGAAACAGGGAAGAGCTTCGGCGCCCAGGATGCCGGGATGCAGACCGCAATCTAACAAGATGCGGTTGTTTCCCATTTCCACGAACCAGGCACTGGCTCCGATTTCATTGTTAGGGTTAAGGTTACCGATCGTCATCGTGATTTCAACGATTGTAATGTTCTGATTGGGTCAGGACAGAGTGGGAGAAAAATCAAAAGGTGGTGCCCACGGCAGGATTTGAACCTGCACAATGTTACTCACTAGTACCTGAAACTAGCGCGTCTGCCAATTCCGCCACGTGGGCTCGTGCGGCACGTCGCCATACAGGCAACGCACGGAAAAGAGGCTACCAGAAACATGGAGAATAAACAAGCCGGAAAATGAAAAAAGTCTTAATTTTTTTTGAGTTTTTCTTTTTTGGACAGAGTTTCAAAGATTTTATAGCCTCCAAAGAAAACATTTCTTGTTCTCCGGTGTATATTTTGATAACCTCTGCGAGGCGCTTGAAGTAGGGTCTCGCAAGAGATAAGGCTTGATAGAGTCACCTGAACAGGTGGAGTTGTAAGATGAATACAAGAAATTTTAAAAATATCGTCAGAAGAAGTCAGAGAGGTTTTACTCTGATTGAAATTATGATCGTGGTGGCCATCATCGGTATGTTGATGATGATCGCGGTGCCGAATGTGGTGAAAGCGCGTAAGTCTTCACAAGCGAATGCCTGTATGGCTAATATGAAGAATATCGACAGCACCATCGAATTGTACAAGATGGAACAGCGTGCCAATCCTTCGGATTTGAACGCGCTGGTCAGTGCCGGTTACTTCAAGCAGGTGCCGACTTGCCCTGCCGGTGGTACCTATACCATGCCCGCGGATGAAAACAGCGGTGTGACTTGTTCTATCGCCGAGCATAATCAGGTAGGCGGAACAACGACCACGACCACAGGACCACAGTATTAGTCCTGAAGGAAAGATTTAATTTTAGACGGGGAGCGATCCCCACAGTTTTGCCAGGGTCTGCGGAGTGCGAACTTACGAACCCCGCCAGGGCAGGAATGCAGCAACGGCAGTTTGCTTCGTATTTGTCGCAGTAACCCTGGTTTTTTTGTAAAAGTTGTGATGGGTGCCATTCCAACTTTTAGTTTTTGCAGAAATGGCGTATCAGGTCATAGCGCGTAAGTACCGGCCGCAACGTTTTGAAGATGTTGTCGGTCAGGAGCATGTTACCCGAACACTGAGCAACGCGATCATCCAGAATCGCATCGCTCACGCTTATTTGTTTGTGGGCCCCAGGGGAACGGGCAAGACCACGATCGCGCGTATTTTTTCCAAGTGTCTGAACTGCACGGACGGTCCGCGTGTTGATTTCGCGGACGATGATCCCCGGTGTGTGGAGATCAGTGAAGGCCGTTCTCTGGACGTGCTGGAGATCGACGGCGCGAGCAACCGCGGTATTGATGAGATCCGTGAGCTGAGGGATACGGCTGTTTACGCGCCTGTCAGCGGACGTTTTAAGATCTATATCATAGACGAGGTCCACCAGCTTTCCGGCGCGGCATTTAACGCCCTTTTGAAAACACTCGAGGAACCGCCGGAATACGTGGTGTTCATTTTGGCCACGACGGAAGTGCAAAAGCTTCCAGCGACCATCCTTTCAAGATGTATGAGGCTGGATTTCAAGCGCATCCC
>DBVN01000035.1:0-147 GCA_002308515.1 Verrucomicrobia bacterium UBA1263
AGGCCATCGGAACCGTCCCCCTGGCTCCCTCCAGATGCGCTTTTCGCATCCGGCCATAACGGCCGATGGTTTTTTTCAGGGCTTGCTGAAGACCGTGCTCCGGAAGATACTGTCACGCAAAACGCCGCTGACCGGTGCACATTTGAA
>DBVN01000035.1:169-3181 GCA_002308515.1 Verrucomicrobia bacterium UBA1263
ATGAGATACTCTTCCACATTCAGATAATGGATATCACCGACATCCTGGGTTTTCCCACGGTAGATCACATATCTTCCCGTGATTGTGCCGAACCGGGCGGTCGTTTCGGCACATTTTTTTTCGTCCGTCAGATGGCGGGTCTGTTCCGGAACCGCTTCTGTGCTGTGCTTGATCTCATAGATCTCGCAGGATGCTGTGCCGGGATGGAAGACGACCATATCGAATTCACCGACGGCAAACTGCAGAGGAAAGACCTTTGCGTCCCGCCGTGCTGTCTGCGTTTCCAGCAGCACGATGTCCTCCATCATCCTGCCCTTTACCTCGGTCAGGATCCGCTCCATAGCCCGGCTGCGCTCCGACAGATCGTAGGCGCGGAAGGCATCATCCTGAATCAGCTGGCTGATCAGCGCTTCCGCTTGCGCGTAACGCATCCCCGGCTGGGTGATGACGGTGCGGCTGTCTGCCTGGTTAAAATCCGTCACATGGACCACAGGTATATCGAAGGTCAGGTCCAGCAAATCCAGGTATTCCTTGATCTCCCGNNCGGCGGTGCGCGTCGGTGATCTCCACCGTCTGTTCTTCCTTGTTGCGGATCTCCAGCAGTTCCCGCAGTTTCTCCGTGATGGCGTCCGTGTCCACCCGGTCAAGAATGTCGCTGGGATGGGCACGGTCCCGGCGGAGATTGGCGGCGGATACCCGCAGATCGTGGGAGCGGAACCGCCTTGTCAGCACCTCCAGCGTGAAGGCATGGTTGATGTCCTCAATGATCCTGTTGATGGCGCTGGTCAGCTCATTCCGCTCATACAGCGCGTACAGATTGCGAAAATGGCCGCCATACTGATAATAGCGCAGGGAATGTTGGATATTGCGGGCAATGGCGCTGTCCACATATTCATCCGTGGACTGTTTTGTGGCAAAGGTCGGCCGGTTGTACTGCACACCGCTGACGCTCATGGTACCGCCAAAGCGGATGTACTCGTCGATGCCGTGAACGCCGAGCACCCGGTCAAACTCCCGATAGGGGATCAGGGTGGTATGCAACATGACGCAGCGGTCATAGAGCTGCTCATCCTCAGTGAACACAAAGCCCAGTGAATCGGTGCCGGAGAGAACGATCTTCATGCCGCTGGCCGCGAACACATCGGAAAAGAGCGCCGCGCCCTGGATGAAATCCTCCATCAGCGTCACTTCATCCAGAAAGATATAGCGGTATCCGTGCTGCTCCAGTGCCCTGAGATCCTGGTTCAGTTGGGCCAGATTGTTCTGCGCGGTAACCTGGATGAAGGCAGTTCTTGCAAACATGGCTTCATCCATTTCCGCGATGGCCTGGCGGATCATGGTGGTTTTTCCTGTTCTGCGCAATCCGTACAGGATAAAGACCTTGTCCGGCAGATCGCCATAAAGATAGTCGTGGAGCGTTGCGTAGCAGTCGCGCTTCCGCCACCCCAGAACGGGTCGAATAAAAGCGCGCAAGGACTCTCCGGTACGATGAACCGAAGTGAGCTGAAGCTCCAGCCTGGCTGCCGGCACCGGTTCACTGCGAAGAAGCGCCTGCAGGCGTTTTCTTTCCTCAATGCCTGCCCGCAGTGCTTCCAGTTCTTCCTCACGCACCCGGCGGCCCCGTTGTTTCCCGTTTTCTGTCCATTGCAGATAAGGATATCTCTTGCCGTTGATTGTTTTCATGGTGATGCCGCCCACCGGCAGCGCATCGATCCTCGCCTGGATCTCCTGGCGTTCCGCTTCGGTCATCATGCACACCTCCCATTCGTCCAAGTTCATTTTATCTTTTTAACTTACTTTAGTCAATGCTTTTAAGTTAAAAAAGCCGCCCCAAAGAGGCGGCAAATGGTATTCAGTCAAAGACCAATTCGGCAAGTACGGTTTCCTCGGCACGCTGATGGATGCTGTTCATCCGGGAAACCCACTCCTGCTGATCAGATGCTTTCATTTTTTCGTCGACGTCTTCGGCCTTGGCCATGATTCATGCACTTTCTTTCGGCAATCCATATTCGCGTTCCATTGCCGATTTGGAAATGATCCATTGCTTCCCAAATTTGCAAACATCAATCCCATTAATCAATCTTCCATATGCGATCGCTTTTCGGAGAGTACTCTCATTTAATCCCCATAGCTGTGTTGCGTCACTGAAAGCGATTAACCCGTCAAATGGAGTCTGAATCGTCTGACCATTATAAAACAATTCATCACAAGCAATATCGATATCATCTCCCCAGATGACGCCATATCCTCCCACATCCACTTCTGCAGAAGCAAATAACTCCGGATGATCTTTGAGTGGCTGAAACATGGCATACCGCTCGAAAAGGGGCTTCAAATCATATCTTTTTGAGACCCCCTCAGAGAACTGTACATTCAGGATATAATCGGGCATGGGGGAGACACTTTTGATTTTATGGAACATGTCTGTGCCCTCCTTCTTCCTTCATTCCAGCGGATTTAAGGCTTTAAATTCCTGAGTCTCCCAGATCTGCAGTAAATCGTCTTGATTTAGCTGGATCCATTCTCTGACCATTGACAGTGCTTTCGGAGGCAAATGTCCTTCCAGTATCTTTCCTTCATGAATTGTTATCTCTGCGGTGTTATCACCATAAATTGCGTGAACATGTGGTGGGTTGTGTTCAGCCTGGATAAAATACATTCGAATACTGATCCCGTAAAAGCGTGATAATACTGGCATTGGCTACACCTGCCCATAATATCAAGTGAAAATCGTTTGCAAGCAAGGCTCCTCTTATCCAAAATATCACGTTATCGTGAAATTGTCAATTGTGGAACGCGGGGACGGCAGGGTTGTTTCACGAAGGATGATCAAAAGGAGGCAGAGCACAGGAGGCGCCGCTAATTGTGCTGAAAGGGGAAGAACTCTGTCAAAAGAGCGCAAAATTCCCCCTTGGTGCAACAAGGGATTTTTTGAAGATTTCAACTCAGAGCTTCAATACCTTTAAAGATGTATGACCCCAGTATATCAAAATCGTCTGCAAGCCTGTCCAT
>DBVN01000001.1:0-2489 GCA_002308515.1 Verrucomicrobia bacterium UBA1263
CATCGTGTTATATTGTTGAAATTTTTGTGTTTGTAAGCCACACCGTATTATTCAAATTCTGTTCACCCTTTTGTTCTATTTTCTCTACAAAGGAAAAATCTTGAGCGAAAGTCTTGCGACAAGTCCTCATCAAAACACCCCTAAAAACACAGCATTTGGGAAAAAATTGCGATTTTTGAAAGAAAACATTTGCATGTTGGCCAAAGTTAAGGCAGATTGGTGGGGTCTCTGGCGGAGAGATGGCAGAGTGGTCTATTGCGCACGCCTGGAAAGCGTGTGTTGTTAAAAGCAACCGAGAGTTCGAATCTCTCTCTCTCCGCCACTACATGTGGTATTTTCTCATTTTTCCAATTTTTATGGCATTTCCGGATTACCTCTATGAAAAAATTCGCAAGATTTTGTTTTCGGAGATTTCCTTCGCAGAGAATTTTCCGTCTCACAATTCTTTTCAGGAAAAATGGTTATACTCAATATGGAGTCATCAGCGCATCAGGCGAAATGCTCTCCACACATTAACGGGAGATTCTCTGGCGGTCCTTCATCCCGGATTTCATTCTCTGGAAGCCGGCCCTGATTTTCGCAACGCGTTGATCCGCATTGGAAATAAACCTCCTCTGCAGTGTGATATTGAGATCGATCTGGAACCGTCCGGCTGGAAACAGCATTCGCATGAGGGAAATCCCGCATACCAGAATGTTGGTCTGCAAGTTATCTGGAATTTGCCAGAGCATTTCATACCTCCAACTAATCGCCCTATTCTGAATTTAAAGGAATTTCTGGATGCACCTCAAAAGGAGTTATTGGAGTGGTGTTTGTCTGATGACGCACAATCCATACCCGAAAGTTTAATGGGAAAGTGCTGTGAGTTCTTTTCCTGCTTATCGGAAAGTGATTTGGATCGTCTATTCAAACAGGCCGCGCTCGTGCGCCTCAAAAGTAAAGCTCTTGAAATTGCTGCTGCAGCAAGAAGTTACGGCTGGGAACAAGCACTCTATATCCACCTGCTAAGAGGACTAGGCTATAAACAAAACTCATGGCCCATGCAAAGGCTCGCGGAAGTTTTTCCTCCCAATTCTTTCTCATTGCTTGAAATGCAGGCACTTCTTTTGGGCGTAGCGGATATGATCCCCAAAAAGCTTTCAAACAAAGATGATTCCCGCAATCAATATGTTTTGGAGTTATGGAACATCTGGTGGCACCATCAGGCTTCTTTAACAGAAAGCATTCTTCCTGAATCAATATGGAAACTCAGCAGCACTCGTCCCGTCAATCATCCGCAGCGCAGAATCGCGCTGGCTGCTCATTGGCTGACGAATCCTCATTTTATAGAAAATCTGGAATCTTGGGCTGTTTCAAGTTGTTCAGTAAAAGACGCGCAATCTTCTTTGTTTGATCTGCTGAAGCCCAAACAGGGCGATCCATTTTGGGAACATCATTTTACACTGCGTTCCAAGAGGTTTGAGAAACTACTTCCATTGATCGGGGAAGAACGGATCAGCGATTTATTCGTCAACGTGTTGGCTCCCTGGTTCTGGGCAAGGACAGACCGTGTCCATGATCCTCTTGCTTCCGAGCAGATTTTTGAACGTTACCAGAACTGGCCGGCCAGCGGCAAAAACGCACGGATCGAGTTGGCATTAAAGCGTTTCTATGGATCAACTCCTATACCGAAGCTCAAATACGCGTATCAGCAGCAAGCCATTTTGCAGATTACATCTGATTTTTGCGCCAAAACAGATCCTTGCTGTCATCATTGTCCCTTGCCTGAATCTCTCAGACAATGCCTCCATCCCACTATCTAGCAATTTATTTCTCTGTTTTTCTACAACTTCTATTGAAAGATCCAGAGCCTTTCGGTATAATTTCGGCGTATGAGAATGATATCGAATTTTCTGAAAGTTCTACCGGTTATCGGATTGAGTCTGTTTTTATTGGCTGGCACACAAACAGGATGCCGTCATGTCAAGGATCCTTCCATCCGGGTAGATCAATATAAACACACGATCCGGGTGGCATGTGTCGGCGACAGTATCACCTGGGGTGATAAACTGGAAAACCATGATTACAACTGTTACCCGGCGGTATTGGGCCGGGTCCTCGGCAGCAAGTTCGAGACTCGGAATTTTGGTGTGAACGGTGCCACTCTGCTGAAACACGGGGATGGTCCCTATTGGAAAACCGGTGCCTTTCAGGAAGCCCAGGACTACAACCCGGATGTCGTCATCATTATGCTGGGAACAAACGACTCCAAACCGCAAAACTGGCAGTACCGTCTTGAATTCATGTCAGACCTCAAGGCTCTGATCAACAAGTTCAAGTATTTGCCTTCTGAACCCAAGATCTGGCTTTGCACNNCCGTGTCCGGTCTATGGCAACGGTCAATGGGGCATTACTCCCAAAGTGGTGGAAGATCAGATCATCCCCATCATTCAGCAGACCGCGGAGGATTGCGATGTTCCTCTGATCGACATTTTCAGCGCGATGAATCA
>DBVN01000001.1:2532-4066 GCA_002308515.1 Verrucomicrobia bacterium UBA1263
CGCACCATTGCCACAGCTCTGACCGGTATCTGAAATATGGAAAAAACCACCCGTCCGCAAAAGGAGCGAATGCTCCGCATCCATCAGATCATCAATGAGGCTAAGGATGGCAGTTCCCGTTTCAGGAATGCCTATCCCAATGCCAATGATATTTCGCAGGAACTGGAGGTTTCCGCCAAAACGATCCAGCGGGATATCGAATTCATGCGCAGCCGGCTCAACCTGCCCATTGAATATGATCAGATCAAGCATGGGTTCTATTATACCGAGGAAGTGGCTTCATTCCCCACGATCCAGATCACCGAGGGCGAACTTTTCTCCCTGTTGGTTGCCCAAAAAGCGATTGCTTCCTACAAAGGCACTTCGTTTGAAGAGCCGCTCAAACGCGCTTTCCGCAAACTGGCAGAGTCCATGCCGGAATCCATCAATATCCACCTGGATGACTGGGATCGTTCCATTGCCTTTCATTCGGCTTCGGTTTCGCGCGTAGATCTGAAAAAGTTCAATCAACTATCCAAAGCCGTAAGGAAAAAGGAACAGCTTCTCATCATGTACAAGAAGCCTAACCAGCAGGAGCCTTCGGAACGCCAGATAGATCCCACCCAGATCGTTCATGTGAACAGTGAATGGTATTTGCTGGCATGGTGCTATAAACGCAAAGAATTCAGAACTTTCCTTATCCAGCGCATCCAGGGGATCAAAAAGACCGGCAGAAAATGTTCCCAGCACGGGGATTTCTCGGTGGAAAATCACTTGCGGAACAGCTTCGGGATCTACAGCGGTGATTCCGCTTTTCAGATTTCGCTGAAGGTGGATAAAAGTGTGGCGGATTATTTCCGCGAAAGGAAATGGCACAGCTCCCAAATCAACAAGGAGCTTTCCGGCGGACACCTGAAGGTTCATTTCGTACTCAATTCTCTGGAAGAGATCCAGCGCTGGATCCTCAGCTGGGGCGGTATGGTTCAGGCTCTCGAACCGGAACAGCTTGTGAAGGCTGTCCATGACGCGGCTCAAAACCTACTGGATAAGCACTAAGACCGATCATCATGACAGAAGAAGACATCAAACGCCTCTACATTACTCCCGCCATTTCTGAAAAATGGGATAAGTTTCTCATCCGCATGGAGGAACGCATCACCGACGGCAAGATCAACATTGACGGAAACCGCGCTTTCCGTGAAAAAGCCAAGAAAGCGGACTATGTTCTTTATCACGCGCCGAATTATCCGATCGCTGTTGTCGAGGCCAAAGACGATAGCCATGAGGTGTCCGATGGTCTCCAGCAGGCCAAAGAATACGCTCAGATGCTGGGCGTAAAATTTGCTTATTCCTCAAACGGTGCCGCTTTTTTTGAGCATGATTTTCTCACGGGTAAAGAACGGCAAATCTCTTTAGAAGAATTCCCTTCTTCGGAGGAATTGATCCGCCGTTATGAAAGCTCTCTCAATAACGGTCAGGGCTCCAATGAAAACGAGAAGAAGCTCATTCATCAGCCCTACTACACAGATCAGAATACACACAGTCCCCGTTACTA
>DBVN01000038.1:0-39767 GCA_002308515.1 Verrucomicrobia bacterium UBA1263
GGGTCTTGACCAGCATCTCTGAGGTATGATAAAAGGAACCGAGTGAGATACAGAAGGTTAAGTAAGTATAAAATTAAACAGATTATTTTTTGTTTTTCAGAGGACCTTACAGCCAGTACAACGGCCAAACTTTTGAAGTTAAACCGTAAAACAGTCAATGCCTATTTCAATGAATTCAGAGAAAAAATTCTTCTGTATTCTTTGGAGGAGCATAAAAAAGAATTGGGTGAATTTGAACTGGATGAAAGTTATTTCCGAGCCCGGAGGATCCGAGGTAAAAAAGGCAGAGGTGCTGCTGGTAAAACTCCGGTCTTCGGAGTTCTCAAAAGAAACGATAAAGTTTTTGTAACCGTGGTGCCAAATTGTTCTAAAGAGTCATTACTCCCTATTATTCAAGGAAAAATACTGGAAGGATCAACGATTCATACAGATGGATGGAAGGCTTATGATGGACTGATCATCAATGGTTACAACCATTATCGTGTGTTCCATCATCAGAATGAATTTGCCAGGGGAAAATCCCACGTCAACGGCATTGAATCCTTCTGGAGTTTTGCCAAAAGAAGGCTGGCTAAATTCAACGGATTGACTGACGAGAAGTTTATCTTGCATCTAAAGGAAACTGAGTGTAGATTCAACCTCAGAGGCGAGGACTTCGCTTCGTTTATGTTAAAACTTTTTTTCTAACTTTTCCCAGAGATGCTGGTCAAGACCCTATTTATTTGACTCGATTTGGAAATCCCTGTGAACATGCAGGTTTTATTGATTTGTGCCGAGAGCTGTTTTTCTGGATTTTTATTCCTTACGACATCCCCATTGCACAGGCACCTATTCCCCGGTGGAGGGATATTTATCAAAATACTTTTGATTTAAGCTATTTACTTATATTTGCAGGAATAATTGTTATTTTAATCAAAAGAGCAAAATTTTGGTTTTCTTTCACATCCCGGTCGCAATCAAATGATGAAGGAATTATTCGACAAAGTGAATTAGTAAACAGCCTTCTTTTTTATTTTTTTGTTTCCGCAATACCGCTTTTTGTGTTTTATTTGCACTTTGCCACTTTATCCACACGTTATATTTTAGACTTTGCACCTGCATTTCTCGGAGGTGTTTTAATTATTTGGAGTTCTTTACTTTATAAACAAAGAAATTTCTTTCAAATACTCCTCTACATTTGGATTATATTTGAACTTGTCTGGGGAACCTATTTATGTCCTCTTTGCCAAAAAGATGCAGAACGAACAGAATGGCAAAAATCACCTATATTTCAAAGATATTTTTTACCAAAAGATCATAACTATTTCAGTCCTTTCCATGGAGGCTATGACAAAGATAATTATCCTGTTAAGACTGGAATTACTGGAAATGGTTTGGGATGGAGTAAAGATACAGGAGAAGCCAATAGTATCCTTCTTATTATGGTGGACAAGCCGCAGTATCTGGAGCTGCTGATCGGCCCGGAAGAGACTGACCGGGAACCGGTTTACCGCGCCAAGATCAACAATATCGAGCTGCCTCTGGAGTCCGTTCTCCCGGCACCGACCGGAACCAACACCCTGAACGGGACCAACGCGGCTTTCCTCGTCCGCTTCTCCATTCCGGAACCCATTCTGCGCCAGGATAATGACCAGCTGGTGAGCCTCTGTTTCACGCCGTCCTTCCACGAAAAAGATCTGGAATGCGCGCGCACTCTCTATCAGGCGCGCTGGCGCGATCCCGAACCGGTCCAATAGAGACTGTTTGAACTGAAAGCAAAATCCGCCGACGGTTATTCCTGTCTGGGATTTTTTATAATTTTAACAGGATCAATAAGATCAGCTGAATTTGATTTATTTTTGAAGGTGATCCGTGTCTTTTTTTCCTGATTCCAGATATTTCTGGTAGGGGATGAAATCGGGATCGTTCCCGAACATTTTATCCACTTCTTTGGGGTCTCCTTTGCGTTTGGCCACTTTCAGCCAGTAGTCCACTTTTTCAAAGCGTTTTGTCAGACTGTGATAGCAGGCGTAATCGTAGGCGAAGCGCCAGTCATTTTTGAACTGTTTTTCCACGGATTGGAGGGTCTCATAAGCTTTCTGGTATTGCTTTTGATTGTAGAAGGACTGAGCCCGCATCATCCAGGAATCGACATTGGCGCTGTGGAAGAGAGTAAGGAAATAGGAGACATCTTTGCATTTCTTATAGTGTCCCAGCTTGTACAGGATGGACCATTTCAGTGCCAGCACCTCGAAGCGGATCGCGTATTTGTCCACGATCTGTTCGATGGATGACAGGGCTTCTTTGCCATTGCCCAGCTCCATCCATCCGATCGCTTCGAGAAAGAAAGTCATGCTGGGGTTTTCCGAGAACGGCGGCAGTTCTGGTTCAGTGTCAGGAGAGGGGGTATCTTTTTTCATCAGAATTTTACACTTTCATTTCCTTCTCCGCAGTGAGGACAGCGGGAACGATCTACGTCAGGGTCATCCGTATAGACAAAATCACATTTTTTGCAGCGGAAGATGCGGTCCTTGCTGGGAGCGGGTTCAAACCGCTTGCGCAGTTTTTCAGAGTGGATATTCAGCACACAGATGAAAAGCAAAACCAGAACAACATCTAACAATATGACATCTTCCAAATTCATAGGGTCATTGAGGGGTTTGTATGGACTGTGTGGCCCAGCAGATCGTAAATAAAACGGTTTGAGAGCGCGTCCAGTTGTCCGGCCGGCGCGGTGTATCAGAGGGGACAGGATCAACGGGAAGCAGACGCATGGACCGGATGGCGCGGATGGCATCCTCATCGGCCTGCGGCATTCCGGAGGATGAAAATAACGTGGCTGAAAAGATACGGCCGTCTTCGCCCAGTACGGCTTGAACAACGGTGTTGGGAAGAATGCCGTTCCAGGACTGGGTGGGAAGCTCCATCGGGGGGAGTTTCCAGGTGTTCCTGAGACTGTCCGGAAGCTGGATATAAGAATGGGTGGGAAAGGTCCTGACGTAAGATTCCTTCAGCTTGAGCGAGGGAACATAGGGGCTTTCCTGGACCTCGATCCGTTCCGCCGCGGGCATCAGGACATCAGACAGTTCTTTGGAGAAAATATCTATAGGCGGAGTTATTTCAAAAGAAGGATAGACCGATTTCGAGCTGTAGGTCGTGGTTTGCTTTTCTGTCCATAGAAAGCCGGATACCCCGTTTTCATGCGCCCCGGCAAAAACGNNGGCGCGCTGGCGCGATCCCGAACCGGAAGACGCGAAATGACCCATTACGGATAACAGGTCATCGCAAAACAAAATTTTGTCTTTCTTGTCTTAGATATCGTGACGATGCGGCGGTGAGTGGATTTTTCATTTTTCTCTTGCATAAATTATGAAAATATAACATACAATGTGTGTTTGCAAAAATCTTGCAAGTGGTAGGTAAATTATTAATAACTTATGATAAAAAGATTTTTTCTTATTTTTGCTTTTGGATTAGGCATAAATGTTCTTTATGCCGAGAATGATACCAATGCTTTCACTGTAATTGGAAAATTTTTTACTCCTAATAATAATTTACCCAATTATGAAAATACAACGAATATAGCGGATGTTACCTTTTATCGAAATCAGGATCAATGGAAAATGCTTTTTATGCCTGTGAAGGTTCTTCCCTTTGAAAGTATTCCCTCAAAACCAACAGAATATGGGATGGTTGACACAACAAACACTTATAAAAATTATCATTTCAATCTCTCCCCAGAAAAAGCATCCATAAATCAGCATTCTCTGAATTTCTACGCGGGATCCGTTCCTGGAGGTGTAAATATTCTCTGGTTTGCTTTTTGGGGCGGAACTTATTTAAATGGGAAAGAATCCGGAAAAATGATAGAATCACCTTTTCCTTCTCCTTCTGATCATGAACGAAGAATGGAGGTGAAGGCAGAGTGGAAAATCCATGATGAAAATGCGCGGTTTCCAATGGTAGAAAGTTATACTTCTTACTTTGGTGAGAAAAGGTGGATTTTTGATAATACTCTGCGTAGAAATGTATTGACATCCATCTCAAAGAAAAATCAAGGTTTGCCAGATGTAAACTATCAGGTACTGGAATGGACAAATGTTTTAGGGTAAGATTTTCCGCTGAAAGCGGTTGTAAAAGCAAAAATGCTTTCAGCATTTGAAAAAAAAGAAACGATTAATACCAACTTCATTTTTCTAGAGATTGAAACGATTACTCCGGGCATTCCGGAAAATATCTTTGAAATCAATGTATTACCCAAAACGAGTGTTTCCGATAAACGTGTTTACGCGGAGGGTAATATACCTGTTAGATATTCTTATTTGTCTGAAGATGGTAAATGGAAATCCTTGGATGAGATCAAAGCTGATCCGGAAATGAAAGAACTAACAATGGGTGCCATCATGGATGAAGATTTGAAAGCTCCCAGCCCATGGAGAAAAGTTTTCATTGTGATTCTTATCACTCTGACTTTTGGCTTGTTCTTTTTATTTCTCAGAAGATCAAATTCATCAACAAAAAGTTAATATACAAAAAAGAAAAATTAAAAAGTTGGTCTTGTTATTAACATTATCTATTAGTTCAATATTGATCTATGCTAGTGAAAGCGGATTGGGATATAAATGTCTTGAAAAAGAAAAAGTAATGAAATCCGGAATAGGAGATTATTTCATAACTTGTCCAAATGTACCAACTTGTAAATTTCAAAATCTATTCAGTTCCTGCCATTATGATACTAATGTGGTGGTTAGTAAGATATTGCAAACGGAATGATATACCAAATTCTGGATGGACTATTAACCCCAAAATCGCCATCAGGAATAAAAAATTCTGAAATCAGGCATCCGGATTTTTATTGACATACTCTGCCACCTCTTCAGGAGGGCAAGAAAGAACCCCGGATGGACACAGGTACACACAAATGTTTTTATTTTAACAGGTTAAAAAAATCAAATCTTGTACATCCCGGAAATCTTGTTGAAAGAATTATCTGCGTATATCCATGTGTTTTTAGTTGTCCAAAAGGGGAGATAAAGATAGACTGTACGCATGTTTGGACACACAAGGTTTCTAACTGGAATCACGGCCTTTGTGATGGCTGTGGGAGCTGTTTCAGTCCTGGGCGATGACGCTCAGGGACTGGAAACGCGTCTGCTCCGGTTCCCGGCAATCCACGGGGATCAAATCGTTTTTTCTTATTCAGGTGATCTTTATACAGTCAGCGCGCAGGGCGGGGTTGCCCGGCGCATCACCTCGGATGTGGGGTATGAGATCTTCCCCAAGTTTTCCCCGGACGGGAAGACGATCGCTTTCACCGGTCAATATGACGGCAACAGCGAGGTTTATCTGATCCCGGCGGAAGGCGGCGAGCCTCAACGGATCAGCTGGACCCCGACACTGGGTCGTGATGATGTATCCGACCGCATGGGCCCCAATAACATCGTGATGGGCTGGAAGGGGAACGAGGGCGTGATCTTCCGTTCCCGCGGTCTGGAGTTCAATGACTGGAAAGGCCGTTTACTGGTGGCACCCGTTGACGGCAGTATGCCGGATCAGCTGCCCTTCTCCAGAGGCGCCTGGTGTTCACTTTCGCCGGACGGCAAGAAGATAGCCTATAACCGGGTCTTCCGCGAATTCCGTACCTGGAAGCGCTACCGCGGCGGTCAGGCCGATGATGTCTGGGTCTATGATTTTGAAACAGGCAAGACGGAGAATATCACCCAAAACCTGGCTCAGGATATTTTCCCGATGTGGCACGGCGACAAGATCTATTTCGTATCCGACCGTGACGAGAACAAGCGGATGAACGTGTACTGTTACGACCTCCAAAGCAAGGAAACGAAGAAACTGACGGATTTTACGGAGTACGATGTCAAGTATCCTTCTCTGGGCGACAAGGCGATCGTTTTCGAGAATGGCGGTTTTGTTTACAAGATGCTGCTGGATGTGGATAATCCGAAAGCTGAAAAGGTGGAAATCACTTTGGCGGAGGATCATTCCCAGAGACGCGCCCGTATCGAGAGCGTTGTGAATTACCTGAGAGAATACGGCGTTTCCCCGGACGGGAACCGCGCTTTGTTCGTCGCGCGCGGTGATGTGTTCACGGTTCCGGCCAAGTACGGCGAGACCCGCAATCTGACCCAGAGCCCCGGCGCGCATGACCGTGACGCGATCTGGTCCCCGGACGGCAAATGGATCGCCTACATCAGTGACCGCACCGGTGAGGACGAAATCTGGGTGCAGGCTCAGGACGGCAAAACGCCCGCCCGCCAAGTGACCCAGAACGGCATGGTCTATAAATACGCGCCGCAGTGGTCGCCGGACAGCACCAAGATCGCCTGGAGCGACCGCACGCAGAAGCTCTATTACACGGAAGTGGAGAGCGGCAAGACGGTGCAGGTGGCTTATTCGCCGAAATGGGAGATCACGCAGTTCGACTGGTCGCCGGATTCCAAGTGGATCGCCTGGGCGCATCCGGAAGAGGAAGACCTGAACCGCATTTATGTTTATTCTCTGGAAACAGCGGCTTCCGCGCCGGTAACGGACGGCTGGTATCACAGCAGCGCGCCTGTTTTCAGCAAGGACGGCAAGTATCTGTTCTTTGTGTCGGCGCGTGATTTCAGTCCGGTCAGCAGTGAGACGGAGTTCAACTACGCGTATTTCGATATGGAGCGCGTTTACCTGGTCACACTGGCCGCGGATACGGAATCGCCCTTCAAACCGAAGAGCGATGAAGTTGCCATAGAAAAAACCGAACCGGCCAAGGACGAAAAAGACGCTAAGAAAGAAGAAGCCAAAGAAGTGACGGTGAAGATCGACGTTGACGGTATCATTGACCGCATCGCGATATTGCCCGGCGCGCCCGGTTCCTACTACGGTCTGACCAGCCAGGGTGATAAATTGTTCTACATGAGGCCCAGCCGCAAAGAAAGCGGTTCCACTCTGTACAGCTACGACCTGAAGGAACGCAAAGAAAACAAACTGGGCACCGTGAGCGGTTACCAGATCAGCGCCAACGGCAAGAAGATGCTGGTCCATTCCGGTAAAGATTACGCCATCATGGACGCTTCCGCCAGCAAGGTGGAAATGAAGGACGCGCTGAACCTGAGCGGTTTGAAGATGACAGTGGATCGCCAGCTGGAATGGAGACAGATCTTTAATGAATGCTGGCGTCAGATGCGCGACTTTATGTACGATCCCAATCTGCACGGCGTGGATTGGAAGCTGATGCGCGAACGCTATTCCAAACTGCTGGACAGTGTGAACGTCCGTCAGGATCTGACCTACATCATCGGTGAGATGATCGGCGAACTCAATATCGGTCACGCCTATGTGGGCGACGGCGATTATGCCAAACCGAACCGGGTCCCTGTCGGATTGCTGGGTGCGGATATCGTGAAGGATAAAGAGACCGGAGTCTATCAGATCAAGAAGATCTATCGCGGTCAAAACTGGGCGCCGAATACCCGTTCGCCTCTGACCGAGATCGGCGTTAATGCCAAGGAAGGGGATTATATTCTGGCAGTGGACGGCAAGTGCGCCAAAGAGATCAAGAACATCTATGAAGCGCTGAACGACACAGCCGGTTCACAGGTGACACTGGTCCTGAACTCCACACCGCAGTCCGAAGGCAGCCGCGAAGTCGTGGTGGTGCCGGTCGCGGATGAACAGGATCTGCGCTACTACAACTGGGTAGAAAAGAACATCGAAAAAGTGAACAAGGCCACGGGCGGCCGTGTGGGTTATATCCATATTCCCGACATGGGCGTTCCGGGCATGAATGAGTTTGTGAAGCACTTCTATCCGCAGCTGACCAAGGAGGCGCTCATCATTGACGTGCGCGGCAACGGCGGCGGCAATATCTCTCCGCAGGTCATGGAACGTCTCTTGCGGGATTCGGTCATGATCAAGATCGTCCGCAATACGATCCCCGGCTGGGAACCCGGTATGCAGATAGGGCCGAAAGTCTGCCTGCTGGATGAGTTTTCCGCGTCCGATGGAGATATTTTCTCCTTCCGGTTTAAACATTACAAGCTGGGACCGCTGATCGGCAAACGCTCCTGGGGCGGTGTTGTGGGTATCCGCGGCAGTCTGCCTCTGGTGGACGGCGGTATGCTCCGCAGACCGGAATTCGCGAAATACAGCCTGGATGGCAAGGAGTGGGTCATGGAAGGTCATGGCGTGGATCCCGACATCGAGGTGGAAAACGATCCGGCTCGTGAATTCCTGGGCGAGGACGCTCAGCTGAGCCGCGGTATCGTGGAAGCTCTCAAAGCACTGGAAACCAGCGCGCGGAAAGTCCCGCCTCCGCCGGCTTATCCGGTCAAAGCCAGGTAAGGCTTTTACAAAATAAAAAAAAGGCTCGCCGGTATCATTCCGGCGGGCCTGTTTGAGAAAGGATTTGAACAATGTATTATATTATTGGAAAAGATGGAAAGGAATACGGACCCATTGGAATAGTGGAACTCCAGCAGTGGATCCGTGAGTGTCGGGTCGTTGATGTTACGCTGGTAAAACCGGAAGGAGCGGATCAATGGGTGCCACTGAAGGATATTCCGGAGCTGGCCGGACTGCTGGGAGGGATGAGTCTTCCTCCTCCGCCTGTCATACCCGCGGAGAAGAAAACATCCGGGGAAAACGAGCTGGCGTTCTGGGGATTTTGGATCAGTATGGCCAGTCTTTCATGCTGCTGCTTCTGGCCCTGGGGACCCATTATCAGTGTGATCCTTTGTATCCTGGGATTGGTGGAGATCCAGAAGAATCCGCACCTGAAAGGGAAAGGCATGGCCATTACGGGGATCATCGTCAGCGCGATATTGATCCTCATCTGTGGGATAGGCGGATGCGGAGGAATGTTGAGCACGCATGGGGATTTTCCGGATGGTTTCCATAAAAAAATTGAAAAACACATCGAGTGGAAAATAGGACGCTGAGTCCTTGGAATGTTTCGATGAGACCGCAGAAAGATCCAAGGATCCCCTTGATCTGGCATCAATGCGCGGTGATCGCCGGCTGGTGCGCGGTCTGTTCGTTTGTTTATATCTTGTGGAGGTTCGCTCCCGAAGAGCATTCCTTTTATCCGCGCTGTGGATTCCTGGAAATGACCGGATGGCAGTGCGCCGGCTGCGGGATGCTGAGAGCGACTCACGCGCTGGCGCATGGGGAATGGCTGGAGGCTCTGCGTTATAATGTGCTGTGGGTTGCCGCGCTGCCGGTGATATTGGGAGTGTGGATCTGGCACAGTGTGGCCGTTTTCCGGGGAAAGCCCCGGCAGGTATGGAACAGCCTGAAGAACCATCCGGGTTATTGTATAGCCGCGGCTCTGGTCGCACTTGGTTATATGATCTTGAGGAATGTGATATCGGGGTTTTTAGAATAAAAAAGATTATGGAAAACGAGCAAAAGAAAGAAAAAACTTATTGGTTATTAGCTTTTTTGCTGGCGATATTATGCGGCGTTACAGTTTGGTTTGGATTATATCCGCCGCCATCCGATTTTTCTATAGGAGATAATCCGTCTCATTACCTGGTAGGGGTATTACTCCATACATTTGGAATGGTGATGTTGATAGCTTGCCTGATGGCTTTCTTTGGAGTATTGTATCTTTTACTTTCTACTTTTAGAAAATTTTGGGTTTTCCCCAAAGCACAAATGGGGATATGGATATATGTAATAGCATTATTGATTTTCTTTTTTTGGAATGCAGCCAGTGTTATTCAAACAAAGAAAGAGATAAAGAATAGAGAGGAAATTTCATCAGAAACAAATATTGGTCTTTCTTCAGTAAATAATTTAATCACACCAGGAATGTCTGAAGATCAAGTAAAAGGAATTTTTGGAATTCCTTCAGAAAAAAAACAGTATGGAGATGTGGAAAGTCATATTTATAATTTTGTTATTTGGTTTAGAAATAACAAATTTGTAAGTTTAGGATATATCAAACAGGATTGGAGGATAGAAGGAAAAGAGAATGAACCCATCAAATTGAATGAAATCCTTAAAGACATGAGCTTAGATGAGGTAAATAAACTTTTAGGAGAGCCGGTGGGAAAAAATTACAGTCCCGATGAAATGATGTATCAATATCATATCAGAGTCATTTTCTTAAACGGAAAAGTTGAAAATTGTATAGCATGGAATGATCTTAAGTATAGAGTGAAAGAGAGAAGATCAAAGCTGAAATAAATATTTTTTGAAAATCTTTGATGTTTAGCTATGAAGAAGATATATGAATATGAAGATATACAGCCACTTTTGGAAAAGCTGTTACAGGATAAAGAATCTAATGAAATAGAGTTCAAGTCAGCAGCTGGTGGTTTTCCTCATTCATTTTGGGAAACATATTCTTCATTTGCTAACACAGATGGCGGGGCTATTATTTTTGGCATAAGAGAAAAAGATGGAGAATTTGTACTTGATGGTTTGACGGAAGAGCAGGCGAAGAAGTATCAGAAGGACTTTTTCAGTAATATGCATAGCAAACAACAAGTAAATATTCCGTTATTGACAGAAAATGATGTACAGATTGTTTCATTTAAAAGAAATTTTTTATTATTCTTCTATATAACAAGAGTTGACAGAAACCTTAGACCGATATATTGCGGACTTGATCCTTATACAGGAACGTACCGGCGTGATTTGGATGGAGACTATCACTGCTCCCGTGAGGAAGTGAACAGTATGTTTGCTGACGCGAATCTGGCAAGCCCTGTGGATGGAAGGATCCTAAAGAATTTTAATAAAAAAGATTTAGACGCTGATTCTATCAAGCAGTACAGGCAAAGATTTGTCCAGGCCAATCCTGATCATGTTTGGAACGCTTTGTCAGAAGATAAGTTTTTGGAAAAGCTGAATGTTTTTAGAAAAGACAGGGAGACAGGAAAACTGGGATTGACTTATGCGGGATTGTTAATGTTTGGAACTTACAGCGCGATCATGGATGAGAATCCTAATTTTTTCCCTGATTATCAAGAGATACAAGAAATCCAGGAAAGATGGGTGAACCGTGTATATCCGGATGGTAACTGGGAATCAAATTTATTTCAGTTTTATAGCAAAGTACTTCCTATATTGCAGAATTTCTTGCCTAAACCTTTTAAATTAGAAGAAAACCAGCGAAAAAATGAGACTTCCGCACATGTAGCAATTCGGGAAGCATTTGTTAATGCGCTTGTTCATGCCGATTATACGGAAAATGCCTCTTTGAATATCTATAAATATCCAAATAAAATAGTGTTTTCCAATCCGGGCATTATGCTGATTTCATTAAAACAGTATTATCAAGGCGGGGAAAGTGTATGCAGAAATAAGTATTTGCAAACGATGTTTACATTTTTAGGTTCTGCGGAGAAGGCTGGCAGCGGTGCGGATAAAATTATTCATGGTTGGGAAGAACAAAATTGGAAGAGACCTTATATCATAGAAAAAAGCAGACCTAATAAGGTCGTTTTAACAATGTCATTGGAGTCTCTTTTAGATGATAATGTTAAAGAGGGGCTTTTAAAATATTTCGGTCCAAAAGTTAATGAACTGTCTCGTGATCAGTTAATAGCTTTGGCATTAACTTATTCTGAAAATGAAATCACCAATGAACGGCTGCAATATACGTTGGATATTCATAGAGCAGATATTACACGTATGTTGAAGGATATGTGTCATGAAAAGCTGCTGGAATCATTTGGTCATGGCAGGGGAACCAGATATCATATTTATGGAACTGGTATAGCAACCTCTGAGAAAAGTATAGCAACCTCGAAAAAATGGTATAAGTCGGAGGAATTGAAGAAGTTGATAGTAAAAATATGTTCAGATTGGAAAACGATTGAAGAAATAGCGGCTTTTGTTGGAAGAGACAAGGGGTATATCAGGAATAAGATATTGCCTCAGATGGACAGCGTATTGGAAAGAATGTACAAAGATATTCCAAATCATCCTGGACAAAGATATAAAGCCAAACAAAAAAGTAATTTATAAAATTGAAAATTTCATAGAAAAAGGAAAATCAAAAATGAAGAAGATATGTATATATAGTTTACTTTGCGCGGGTATTCTGCTTTTGGGGAGCCTGGCAAACGCGGCAGAGTCTGTTGTGAATGTGAGCGGTTTGACCTGCGAGCAAAGGACAGATCCGCTGGGAGTGGAAGCGGCATCGCCTGCTTTTGGTTGGCAGATCCGTTCCGAAGCTTATGAGGTAAAACAGGAAGCCTGGCAGGTGCAAATATCCGCCAGCCGTGAGAAGCTCTTGGCAAACACGCCGGATTGGGATTCGGGGAAACGCGATTCAGCTGAGCAGATCGGACAACACGTGGAGGGATGCGGTTTCCAGGCGGCACGGGAATACTGGTGGCGTGTCAAGGTCTGGACGAGTAAAGGCGAATCCGGCTGGAGCGAACCGGCCTTTTTTGTGACCGGTTTGACGGAGTGGGACGCGAAGTGGATCACTCGTCCCTGGCCGCCGGAACACACACTGCCGTATTTCCGGAAGACATTCGAGCTGACACAGTCCGCGGAGCAGCTGGCACAGGCCACGGCATATATCTGCGGTCTGGGATGCAGTGAGCTTTACATCAACGGCGAGCGTCCGGATGATCGTTTTCTGGATCCGGCGCAGAGCAATTATGAAAGCTATGCGCTCTATTCCACGCTGGATATTTTGCCGAGGCTCCGTGATGGTGCCAACTGCGTAGGAGTCATGCTGGGCGACGGCTGGTACAATCAGGACCGTGTCTGGGGCAAAGGTCCTTTCAGCTATGGCGAGCCGCTTTTCATCACACAGCTCGTGCTGCGGTATAAAGATGGTTCCACGCAGATCGTGGACAGCGATGAGGACTGGCAATGGCATGAAGGTCCCGTGCTGGATTCCAATATCTACGCGGGCGAGATCTATGACGCGAACAAAGAAGTCAAAGACTGGTGCGGCGCGGCAGGCTCATCGGAGGGCTGGGAAAAAGCCGTGCTTGCGGAGAATCATCCGCCGCGGCTGGTTTCTCAAATGATGGAGCCGATGCGCCCGGTCGATGTCAGAAAACCGGTCTGCATCAAGAAGAGTAAAGAAGGAAACTGGATCATCGATTTTGGCGAGAACATCACGGGCTTTCCTGAGATCTGCGCGGAGCAGCCCGCGGGAACTCACTGGGTCATGAAGATGAGTGAGGATCTGGATAAAAACGGGGAGATGGATTATACCTCCACGGGTGTTTTCGCGACACAATGCATCCAGAAGGATGAATATATTTTCAAAGGAGAAGGCGTGGAAAAATGGCGGCCGCGTTTCACCTATCACGGCTTCCGCTATTTGGAGCTGAGCGGATGCGATGTCCAGCCGAAGAGTGATTGGATCATCGCGCATACGATGCACAGCGATGTGAAGATCCGCGGTCACTTTGAATGCTCCGATCCGCAGATCAACCGTCTGCATAAGATGGCGGTGCGCACGATGCTCAATAATTTTCAGGGCATCCCGACAGACTGTCCGCACCGGGAACGCTGCGGCTGGCTGGGGGATACTCATGCCTATGTCCGCGCGGCAAATCTGAATTTCGGGATGCAGTCGTTCTGGAACAAGTATCTGTTCGATATTCGTTCCTGCGCGGATAAACAGATCCCGATGGAGATTTTCCATAATCTGGGAAACACGAATTTTTACTTCAGTCCCAAGCCGTCCGGGATCCCCTTCATGATCGCGCCGGGCAAACGACTCTGCGGAGCGGCCTCGCCGGACTGGGGCACAGCGGTCACACAGCTGCCGTGGTACGGCTATGTCTATTTTGGCGACAAAGAACTGCTGGCGCGGTTCTACCCGGATATGAAAAACTGGGTGGATTATATTTCGATCATTGCCGAAGACGGGATCATCACCAAAGGATTGGGTGACTGGTGTCCGCCGGAAGAGAATGAGTCAATAGACTGTCCCATTGCGCTCAGCTCGACGGCGTTCCATTATCTGGATCTGGCGCTCATCGCGGAGACGGCGAAAATTTTAGGCTATGACAAAGATGCCGCTTTTTACAGGACACAGCGTGATTTCATAAAAAACAAGATCATTGAAAAATTCTATGACAAGGAAAACGCGACATTTGGCTCCCAGACGGCGGACTCGCTGGCACTGGATATGGGCTTTTTCCCGAACGGGGAGGAGTTCAAGATTTCGGATTCCATCGTAAAAAATATCAATGAAAAATACAGTGGCTTTATGCACTGCGGTGTTTTTGGTTTGGCTCGTCTGGGTCACGCGCTGAGCGATTACAGCAACGCGGAACAGGCCTGGAAGGTTTTCACAAAGACCGGCACCCCCAGCTTCGAGGCGATGTGGAAGATTTGGGACGCGACGACTCTCTGGGAAGTGCTGCCCATTTGGGAGAAAGATTACATTGGCAACGCCTCTAAGGATCATCCCATGCAGGCCGGTTATGATGCCTGGTTCTATGAAGCTGTCGCGGGTATTCGCCCCGATGCCGCAGCACCCGGTTTCAGACACATTCGCTTTTGTCCGCAGGTGTGCGACTATCTGGATTGGGCGTTCGCTTCCGTGGAGACCGCTTACGGGCTGGCCTCCATCCGCTGGGAAAAGAGCGAAAAGAGTCTGACCTATCACATCATGGTTCCGCCGAATACGACAGCGTCCGTAGATATTCCGGCCGGAAAGTGTGTGACCATGAACGGCAAGACTCTGAACTCACAGCAGACTCAATGCGCGATTGGTTCGGGTGAATATACATTCGTAATCACACCAGCAGTGGCTGAGAGCGGCAAGGACGCGTTTGTGGCGTGTTATTATTTCCCCAACTATCATCCCAGTGACGCTCGCAATAATAAATACAAAGGCGAAGGCTGGTCTGAATGGGAAGTGGTCAAGGCCTCCAAACCGCGCTATGAAGGCCACTATCAGCCGCGCGTTCCGCTTTGGGGATACACAGACGAATCTGATCCCAAGGTGATGGCACGGAAAATAGATGCCGCCGCGGATCACGGGATCGATGCGTTCATTTTTGATTGGTACTACTATGATGACGGTCTGTTCCTGGAGCGTGGTTTGGAGCAGGGATTCATGAAAGCGCCCAACGCGAACCGCTTGAAGTTCGCGCTCATGTGGGCGAATCATGACTGGCTGGATATCCATCCCTGGAAGTACTCGAACCCGTGGGAGTGGAAACTGCTCTATCCCGGCAAGGTATCGCCTGAGACATTTGACAAGATGTGTGATTATATCATTGAAACTTATTTCAAACATCCGTCCTATTGGCTGATAGAAGGGAAGCCCTATTTCTCCGTTTATGAACTGTCCAAGCTGATGGAATCTTTTGGTTCTCTGCAGGCGACCCGTGAGGCGATGGATCGTTTCCGCGCGAAAACAAAAGCGGCAGGATTCTCCGGTCTGCACCTGAACGCGGTCGTCTGGGGACAGCCTGTCCTGCCACAGGAAAGGGGAGTCGCTGATCCTGTCCAGCTGATGCGGGATCTGGATTTTGACAGTGTGACTTCGTATGTCTGGGTACATCATGGCGGTCTCAAAGATTTCCCGGCGACCGATTATAATTACGTCAGGGATGAATATATGAAGTACTGGGTCAAAGCGGAAAAGGAATACAATATTCCATATTATCCGAATGTGACGGTCGGCTGGGATGGTTTTCCGCGTTCGCATCCGGATGATCCCTTGCAGGAATCCAACCCCTTTCAGCGCGCGATGTCGGGCAATACTCCGGAGCGTTTGAAAGAAGTCGTGAAAATGACCCGTGATCGTTTAAAAAAGCGTCCGGCTTCGGAGCGCATCTTCAATATCAACTGCTGGAATGAGTGGACGGAGGGCAGTTACCTTGAACCCGATACCCGTTATAAAATGGAGTATCTGGAAGCGGTCAGAGACGGCAAATAGATAGCTTTATGGATCCGCAATATCTGCAATATCTGATTCCGTTGGCCGCGTTTCTCGTTGGTGCTGCTGTAGTGTACATCGTGGCTAAGGCCCACACGACTAAGGCGGCTGAGGAAGCTGCCCGGATGGAGGCACTGCTGAAAGAGCAGATCAATGCCCTGAAAGATAATTTGGAGGCGAAAGTCCAGGCGGTTTCCGAAAATATCTTAAAGGGGCGCTGTGACGAACTGAAGGAGAAAAACGCGGAGATATTGGGGAGCCGTGTCCAGGAATTGCAGGAACGCAATGAAGCCTTGCTCAAACCCTTTGTGGATCCGATCCGCGAAGGAGTCGGCGAGCTTCAAAAGCGGTATGATGAACTTCAGAAAAAATACGGAGAACTGCAGCAGAGCAATAAAGATCTTTTAGATCCACTGCGCCAGCGGATGGAGGAATTCCGCAAAGCGGTGGAGTCATCCGAGAAGACCGAGATCGGATTGAATCAAAACCTGATGGGTGCCATCACTCAAATGCAGAAGGTCACGAATCAGGTAAGCGATTCCGCGAACAATCTGGCTCAGGCTCTTCGGGGCAAAGTCAAAATACAAGGCAACTGGGGCGAGGTCACACTTCGCCGTGTGCTGGAGTATTCCGGCTTGAAAGAAGGATTTCATTTTCGTGAACAGGAATTCATTCCAAGCCAGAATGGGAAACGACTCTATGCTGATGTCATCGTGGATTGGCCGGATGGAAAACATCTGATCATTGACAGCAAAGTGAGTCTGAACAGCTACACGGATTATATAAGCGCGTCCGATGATGATGCCCGCAACGAGTGTCTGAAAAATCATTACAAGAGCGTCTGGGATCATGTCAAAGAATTGGTTGAAAAAGATTATGTAGGCGCAAAGAAAAGACTGGGTGAAGATGTCTTTGATTATGTAGTCATGTTCATCCCGATAGATGGCGCTTTTGAGCTGGCGATGAAAAACAGCAGGATCTGGGATGAAGCGTTCATGAAGAAGATCATCATCGCGTCGCCGGTGAATCTCATTACGCTTTTGCAGACGATCAACATCGCCTGGCAGAAATTCAACCAGGATAAAAATCAGCAGGAGATCATCAAGGTCGTAGGTCAGCTGATAGACCGCATTTACGATTTTTACCAGAGACTAGACGATGTGGGAACGCAGCTTGAAAAAACGCAGAGTACCTATAATGATGCTGTAAAAAAACTCCGCGGTGAAGGTGGAACTCAATCGGTAGTCAAATCAGCAAAAAAACTGGAAGCGCTTGGAATCAAATCATCCAAAACGCTTCCGGCAAATTCTCGCTTCCAATTCGACTGCGAAGAGTGATCTAGGCAATAGCGTCCAGATACGATTGCAGAATAATGGCGGCGGCCATTTTATCCACTTTCTCTTTACGCTTGTCCCGGCGCACATCCGCTTCGATCAACAGGCGGTTTGCCTGCGAGGAGGTCAGGCGCTCATCCCAGGTGCGGACAGGGATGTTCGGAAAATGTTCACGCAATCCCGTGACAAAGACTTTTACCTTTTCCGCGGCCGGGCCGTAAGTGCCGTTCATATTGCGCGGCATTCCGACCACCATCTGATCTACCACTTTTTCCTGGATGATAACGCCCAGAGCTTCCCAGAATTTTTCCAGCGGTTCCGCCGGGATATATTCCAGCGGCTGTGCGATCATTTTCAGTTCATCGCTGATGGCGATCCCCATTCTTTTTGTTCCGTGATCTATGGCCAGTGTTCTTGACATATTCCAAATAAATCTAATCTGTAATGGAGACCTTGCTGCTGTGAATACGATAATTTTCTTTGCAGCCTAAAATCTTGTTGTGCTTCAAAACGACATCCCGCGCATTCCCGACATAAATGCCGCACAATCCCGGATCACCTTTGATCACATTGTTTTCAATGGTGATGTTTTTGTGAAGATAAGTCGCCTCGGTATCTTTCGCGTCAATGATGACCGCGATGCCCGAAGCGTTCCCCTGACGGCCTGTACCGCGTCCGCAGCCGGTGATGATGTTGTCACGGATGATGACATTCTCAGCATGACTGCCTTCCTGCCACCAGGATTCCGCGCCTACATGAATGCCGGTGCCGGTGCTATTTCGGAAGACATTATTTTGGATCAGCACATTTCTGGTTTTGACCAGCACGGCACGGGCCAGATGGCTGTTCACAGTGGAGTTGACAAATTCCAGCCGCGGCAGTTTGGAAATGTTCATCAGGAAATATTTTCCCGCGGCATCCTCCGGCAGTTTTTCAGTGAATGTCACATCCCAGTATTTGTTTGGGATGGTATGCTCTGTTCCGACTACAGTGAAGGTTGCGACCGGCTTCAGTGTATCCGTTTCCACCAGTTCCATCACATCACCCTTATCGGGCAGATCCGCGACCTGTGCGTGGGTAAAAGCCTGATGCGTGATCCCCAGCCGCGCTTTCTCGCCGTTCACTTCCATGATCGTCTGATAATATCCGTGAACATTTGTCGCATCATCCTGATGTCCCTGGAATTTGCATCCGTCAAAGCGGATCGTTCCGCTGCAGGAGGCAAAGTGCGTGGCATCCGTATTGGATGAAAGAATGTGTCCTTCGCTCGGAACAACGGACAGGCGGTTCATCGTAATGTCACGGCTGAGGAATCCCACGATGCCCATTCCCGGCTGAGCGTGAATAGTGACATCGTTCAGAGTGACCTGTGAGCTTCTCAAAATCAGAATAGCCGGACGGAAGTGGAAACTGTGGATGACACCGATCCCAGCTCCCAGAAGCGATTTGTTGATCTTGGTTTTGAAACGGACTTTTTTCCCTTCGACCTTTTCGATTTCCGGATAATAAACCGGGTTGGGCCACATCCGGTCCTCGTCTTTCTGCCAGAAGATGGCACGCAGGAAAGGTGTTTTTTCTGTCAGTTCCCGTTCATCATTGAAGACAGCCTCGAACGCTTCATCTTCCACGGCGGTGATTTCACCATCGGAGAACGGTTTGTTTTTGTAGTCAATGGTCAGTCCCTTGATAGTGATATTTTCGCAGTTATCCAGCGAGATCGGTTCCATCCAGCCTTCGCACATCAGTGTCGCGCCTTTGGCTTCGATAGTCAGATTTTTTGTTCCTGTAAAATCCAGACCTTTGGCGTAGGGATAATAAGCTGTATAGATGATCGGTTCCGTGCTGCGTCCCATTTTGCTGCTCATCGCGTCTTGTTCCAATTGGACAGCGGCTTCATCCCGCAGACGATAAACACCAGCCGGGATCTCCAGCACTGTGTTCGGGTTTTCTTTGCAGAACTGCACAGCCTTGCGCAGGGCTTCCGTGTCGTCTATGCCGTCATCCGGCAGCGCTCCGAGACTGGCGACATTCAGTGTCTCTGCCTGCATGGGAGCTGTTCCGCAGAGAGCCGTCAACGCGGCAAAAAGGATATATTTTTTGAACATGTTTTTCCTTTGGTTAGAGCTTGATGGTCACTGTGGAATCAATATCCGTTGTTTCGGAGAAGATCGCTTTTCCGTTTTGAGTCACAGTGATTTTTTGTGTCTTTTCATCTATACGCTGCACCTGGATATCCAGATCCGTGTTGAACGCGCGGATATGTTTCAGGGACATTTGATCCCAGTTTGACGGCAGACGCGGTGTCAGTGTGAAGGACTTCAACCCGATAGGACGGATCCCGAAAAGTCCTTCCGTAAAGATGCGGCAGTAGAGACCGCTTTCGGCGGACAGATGACGCTGACTTCCTTCCGGCCAGGCTTCCACCGGGTAGGGCACATGCTCACCGAGCAGACGTGTCTTGGAATAGTATTTCAGATAATCCATCACCTTTTCCGTTTCGCCAACGGTCAGGATGCCGCGCATGGCATACAGTGTGGAGCGATCCCAAAAAGTCTTGCTCCCGGCCTGTGTCAGGATGCCGTTCTTGGACCACAATCTCGGTGAAAAGAGAGCGGCGATCGTTCCGTCTTTACGCTCAGTGATGCCCACACACAGCGGCATACAGATCCAGGAACGCAGCACGTCATTTCCGTCATAGTATTGATATGTGTCAAAGCCTTCCACCTTGGCGGCAAAATAGCGGTCAATAGCTTTGCGCAGATCGGCGGCCTGGGCGCGATAGGTCTGAGCGGTCTCTGTCGGTTTGCCCAGATCTTCCGCCAGATAGGCCGCTGAAAGCAGCGCGTCATAGTAGAGAGTCGATGTGCAGAGGTTCGCCTTGCCAGCCGGGAAACGCCCCTCCAGTTCATCGGAATCAGATTGGACGACTCCCGCGTCATTTAGTTTGCGGTGGCAGTATTCCAGACACCATTCAATGAGCGGCCAAAGCTCCTTCGCTTTTTCTTTGTCGCCCAATGTGAGCGCGTAGCGGCTGGCACCGTAGGCGATCATAGCACCGTCACCACGGTCACCGGCTCCGTTCCAGATGTCATCACCTTCCGCGATGATGGAGGAGGGGATCGGTTTGAAATCATCATTCATGAACCGGGCAAAATGCTTATAGGAAACCATGGCTGATTCGTTGCCCACGGGATAGCCCAGATAGGGGAAGAACGGGTTCACATACTCGGCCTGATCATTTGCCCAGATAGCCGCATAGTAGGATTCACCGCCGGGTCCGTGCAGAAAACCGCCTTTTGTCTCAAAGATGCTTTCTGAGGCGCGGATCTTGGCGAAACGGAACATCGTGTTCAGCACGTCATCCGGTGTATCCAGCACCAGATTGTCAGAGAACGCGCGGATCAGTTCTTTCCGTTTTTCCAGCTCTTGTTTGACATCCTCGACGGCCTCAGTTTTTGTGAGTCTGCTGTCAAAACCATTATCGTTTTTTATTTCATCTTTTTTATAACCGGTGATCGTCACGAAGAAATTCACTTCCTGATCTTTTTCCAGAATAGTGGTACCGCCGGTCTGCCGGACGATCAGCGAGTAACTGCCGTAAACACCTTCCTTTTCCGGAGTAGAGATCATGGAAAGCGAGTGAGGAAGCTCCACGCGCATATTTCGTCCGGATGTGTTTTTGATGGTGTAGTATTCGCAAAATGCCGGCTTATCCACAGAGGGGAACAGTTCCCGTGTCAGATGGATCCCGTTAGAGAAATCGCTCTCCACGGTCATGATCCCATCCAGCTGGATGGATCTGACTTTTTCATTTTTCAGTGACGAATTGTTGATCAATATTTTGGAGGTGACATCTTCACCCATGCGCCGCATCAGGCTGGCGTGCGTGTTGTTGGGGATCGTGCGCAGCAGCGGCCAGACCATCCCGCGTTCTAAATAGAAACCGCCTTTCTCATTGATGCCGTAGCGCAGAACAGTCGCGACTTTGCGTCCGGCCATCTCGATATGGTCGTAGTGAGGCAAAGCGCTTTTGTCCGCCTGCCAGCGGATACTTTGATCCGCGTTGATGCTCCAGCGGCTGGGCTGATCTTCTGCCGTCAAAGCGGTACACCATCCGGCCGTCAGCAAGGCCAGGATCAAGAACATTTTTTTCATAACTTATTCTTTATCAATATTACTAAATAAAACTGCCGCGAAAGAGAAAACTCTCGCGGCAAAAATTCTTTGATTTTTTACGCTTTGGCCAATGACCAAAGCGTGTTTTTCAATAAAAGACTTAAAGCAGCGTAAGCAGTCCCACTCCCGCTGCCGCCAGGACTTCACCTGTGGACACGACCCAGTTTCCTGTGCCCAGACTGGGTGCGGAAACAGCGGCTCTCAGCAATGCCTTTCCGACATGGGCCACAGAAGCGGCACCGCCGCCGGCGATGATCGCCAGTGTCCATTTCATCAGCGGGGAAATATCTACAAACAAAGCGGCCGCGACGATCGTTCCGGCTGTAGCCGCGNNGCGGCCGGAGCCGCCAGCACATCCAGAAAATGATCCAGCACCGGGATATAATACGCGCAGATCTCCAGCACTGTCGCTGTGGAAAATACGATGAGCGCCGGGTCTGACGCCAGCCACATCCAGTTTTCACCCAGAGTCAGATACTCACAACGCGCGCCCAGACTCAGCACCAGCATCGGGATAAAAACGCGAAAACCGCACACGGCGCTCAGAGCCACACCCATGATCAAACTTATCAAAATATTTTCCATTTGAATATCCTCACTGCGGGTCGTTATACCCGCTAATCATATTAAACGTTTTTCCGGGTGTTTTTATTCAAATTATTTTTTAGTGTATCCGTTTTCCCTGAACCACTGGATGGCATCCTCCAGAGCCTGCCGCGGAGGTGTCTGTGGCAAACCCAGCTCTTTGATCGCTTTAGAGGGATCGAAGAACATCCGGTAGGCGGCCATTTTCACTCCGGCGATCGGGGCTTTGGGCGGCTTCCCGGTAAAGTGGGAGATCGCCTCATTCACATAAGCGGCGGCCAGAGCTGCCTTGTAGGGTATCTTGATCCTGGGCGCTTTCAGTCCGGTGATGTCCGCCAGCACCGTAAAGGTATCCTTCATCATCCAGTTCCCTTCGGCGTTTCCCAGAATGTACCGCTCGCCGATACGTCCCTTTTCCGCGGCCAGGATATGCCCCTGAGCCACATCACGCACATGGACCCAGTTCAGACCGGTCTCCAGATAAGCCGGCATTTCGCCTTTCAGAAAGTCCACGATCACTTTTCCCGTGGGGGTCGGTTTCACATCATAGGGACCGATGGGCGCGGTCGGGCAGACGATCACGATGGGCGCTCCGTTCTTGATGAATTCCCGTGCTTTCAGTTCCGCCAGCCACTTGGAGCGCTTGTAAGCGTTCGTCAGATTTTGGGGGAAGGGATCCGTGGATTCATTTGCCGGCGGCTCGGAAAGCCCGGTCTCGTGAGTGATGCCGACGCATCCGACCGTGCTGGTATAGACGATCCGGCTGCATCCCGCCGCGCAGGCCGCCTCCAGGACGTTGTGAGTGCCGTCTATATTGGTCTGGAACATGGGACGGTAATCCGCCAGCCAGAGATGATAGCTGGCCGCCGCGTGGAAACACCAGTCGCAGCCCGCGACTCCCTGTTCCACGGATTTTTTGTCCAGAACGTCTCCGCGGATCGTTTCATAATCCTTGCCGCTGAGACCTTCCAGACCGCGCAGATTGCTGGAACTCCTCACCAGTACACGGACCGTGTGACCCTGCTGGACAAGCTGGCGGACAAGATTTCCGCCGATAAAACCTGACGCGCCTGTTACAAAACACTTCATAGATACAGTCCTCTTGAAAGTCTCCGCGGCCGATCCCTGCCGGGAAATCACTTAGCTCCCAGTCCCCGAAACACGACGGGGATCGTTTTGATCAGGATCTTGATGTCGCCCCAGAAACTCCAGTTATCGATATACTCCAGGTCCAAGCGGACCCATTCTTTGAAATCCGTTATATTATTGCGTCCGCTGATCTGCCACAGGCAGGTCATTCCCGGCCTCACGCTCAGACGGCGGCGGTGGGAAATATCGTCAAAATGCTTGGTTTCATCCACCGGCAGGGGACGCGGGCCCACCAGACTCATTTCGCCTTTCAGTACGTTCAGCAGCTGCGGCAGCTCATCCAGACTGGTCTTGCGCAGGAGCGCGCCGATCTTGGTCACGCGCGGATCGTTCGTCACCTTAAAGACCGGGCCGCTCATTTCATTCAGACGCTCCAGCTCATGTTTGCGCATTTCCGCGTTGTTGACCATCGAGCGGAACTTGTACATCGTGAAAGGCTGACCGTTCAGACCGCTGCGCTTTTGCGCGAAGAAAACAGGGCCGGGCGACGTGATCTTGATCGCCAGGGAGATCAGCAGGAACAGGGGCGAAAGGAACAGCAGCAGAAAGAACGAACTTACATAATCCAGCATTTGCTTGGCAAAGGACTGCATCGTGAACTCCGGCGCGGTGCGGAACACCAGCAGCGGACTGCCTACCAGCGTATCCAGTGTGGGCTTGCAGATCTCCGTATGGAAGAAGTTCGCCAGCACCCAGACATCAACACCTTCCAGCTCACAGCATTGGATGATTTTTTCCACCGTGCTGAACTGGGTATACCTGGAACCGACAAAAACGATATTGGGCGACTGGTCATGCAGCAGATTCAGCAAGGCTTCCTGCGAAGCCTGTTCGACATCAAACTCTCCCACGACCTCGAACTCATTCTTGCCCATATCCTTTAATTTCTTGCGGATGCGCCGGGCCTCACTGCCGTTGGCCGCGATAATGACACGCTTCGAGAATTGAGTCCGGCCCAGAGAACTGCCTCTCAGCCACCGCAGCAGCTCGTCCTTGATCGCCACCAGCGTGAATGTCATCGGCAGGAACAGCAGCAGGACGGAACGGGCCAGCGTCCACTTCATCAGGAACATTGCCAGAATGATGATCATGAACAGCAGCAGACAGCCTCTGCCCAGCGCGGCGTAATGCCTGACACGGGAATTTGGAAGCAGATCCCGTGTGTAATAACCCTGTGTGTAGAAAATGAAAGGTGTCAGAAGGGGGATCAGGATCATGACCCAGGTAAATCGCTCAAAACCTTCGATATCAGATGGATCCGGCAAAAAGTCAATATTGATCTGCGCACGCAAAGCATGGGAGAGCCACAAGCCAAGCATACACAAACCCGCGTCCAAAAGCATCTGCACCTGGACCAATATATTTCTTTCGCGCTGGAGCATGGTTAAGAAATAACCACTTCCCAAAGAATACCATTCCCGGAGTTCGACTGCAACATCTTATCATTAGTTTTGCGTTTTTCTTATGAATCAGTATTAGAAGCGCAAATAAACTCAAAATCGTCATAAGAGATGGTTTTGAGTTTATTGATTTTCAGGGGATTTAAAAATTTTTTCAAATTTTTCAGAAAACACTTGACGCTTCCATTTTTATATGATTTACTATATAAGTTGTTTGAGAAACAACGAAAAACAGAAAGAATAACTATGACGAAAACACTTGAACTAAAAGCACTAGGCTTATCAGCAATTATTTTTTTACTGACCATAGCATACAACACAGCGTTAGCGTGCTGTCCTACAAACAATCCCAATACTACTGTTACAGATATATCTTCGGAAACAGAGGGAGATCCGATTGGTGTCGTAAATGGTAAGGTTCTTTTAGAGGAAAGAGATCTTGTTCTGCAAACACCTCTTTTGGAACTTGATTTTATTCGCTCCTGGAGAACTCCGGGCAGTAATTCCGGAACTCTTCAAGGGGGATGGGAGCATTCCTTTGAATGGAAGGTTCTCACTGATGCAGAAGCCGGCATCACACCGGGGACCAATACCTATCAGGGTGTTACCGGTGAATTTGTCGCGGTAAAGGTACCCGTCAATCCTTACGATGGAGCTTTCAAAGGAGGTAAATACTTTTTTGTAAAAGGTACTTTAGGCCCTCACATTGGAACTATTATAGGAGTTTATAACTGTGTTGGCAGAGAATTGAAAGGGGCTTCTCTCTATCAAACGACAAGCGGATGGGAATTGAGCGGTATATCCGGCAGCAGTGTCCGTTATCTTTTCAACACCAATGGATATTTGACTCAGATCAGTCATCCCAGTTCGGTCAATATCACTTTGAGCTATAATTCCAACAATCAGCTGACCAATGTCGCTCACAGCAGCGGAACGAGTCTCTCTCTGACTTATTCCGGGAATTATCTAACACAAGTCCGCAATAATCGTGATACGAATTTGTGGATGCAATACAGTTACGGCAACAATATATTTACAGCCACAAGACATATTTCGTCCAGTAGCAGTGATAATCTGTCTTTCAAGTATTATTACAAATCATACTGGGACGAGGCGAATAGTGTTTACAGATCATTGGTTTATAAGAAAGAGAATCCTGTTGGAGATCAATACTTGTGGAGGTACCTGACAGATGGCTCTCTGATGGCTGATGGAGCCTGGATCGTTGCTGGCGGCATTACCAATAACTATGGAACGACACTGGTTCGGCAGACAAACAGCTATAATACCCGGATGAATGTGGAAGTGCAGACAGATCGTTCCGGTGGTGCGATAGCCTACACCACAAACAGATATGACCTGATCCGGATGGTTCCCACACGAATCACGGGACCGCTTCCAACACAGGTGGAACGCCATACCTATAATGCTGATAAAGATCTGACAAGACAGTATTTTGTATGGGATTGGCAGTCGGCGATCAGTGGAAGTAGTTATGACACGAATCGCAACGTCATCGGTCTTTATTCCGCTTATGGAATAGATACTTCTTCTTATGAAGCGGACAAGGAATATTATCAGGATTACAGCCTGACATGGACAGGCAAGCGTCAACTGTCGAGTGTGAGAGACACTTTAGGTCGCGGTTATCAGTTCCAGTATAACAGCTATCTTGATAGTCCCATACAAATCACAGCGGTGGATGAAAACAACAATACCCGTTCATTAGCCAGGTTCAGTTATAATTCAGAAGGATTCCCCACTTACTATACCAATGCCAATGGTCATGTAACAACATATACTTATTCAACCACATCGGGTGGAAGAAGTGTAACTGTTCAACCACCGTTGGGATATTCCAAGACGATTGCTTTCGATCATCTCTGGAGACCAACTTCGTTCTCGGAATATGATTATCTTGGAAATCAAGAAACGACTTATTTCCAAACAGATTATGCCGGAAGGCTTCTGGCAATTACAAACGCTTGGAATCATGTAACCAGCTTCCAGTATGACAAAGCGGGACGGTTGATTTATGCGGAAGATCCCAGCGGATATTATGTTACGAATCAATGGAGACTGGGCAAACTGGTTTCTCAGACGGTTGGCAAGACCGGAAGCACTGTTGCTGCAAAGATCAGTCTGGAATATGATCCTCAGATGACAATGGCCTCTGTTAAAGATCCCAAGAACCGCTACGTGGAAACGTATGGACTGGATGCCGCCGGACAAGTAACCAATGTGACAAACTTGGATGGCCGCAGGTTGGCTATTTCCCGTGGTGTGCAGGGCAAGATTGATCAGATAGACCGTTATGACAGCAATGATCAATATGAGGGCAGTATTTATGTTTATTATGATGAAAAAGGCAGACCATATTCTGTTTCATATCCAGACACCTCATATTCTTATGACTATCTGGCCAATGGCTTGCTTTCATCCATTTATGGGAATAATAACACTATAGGACTCAGTTACGACACTTGGAATAACTTAGTTCAAGTGAGGAACAATGTGGAAAACTGGCTTTATACCACGAACTATTATGCCTATGACGCGGAAGGAAATCTGACGAATAAAGTGCTGACCTTTACAGATTATAATGACACCTATACACTGATCAATTCAACCTATCTTTATGACGCGAATGAACGGCTGATAGGAGAAAATGACGCGAATGGAAATCCGCTTTGGCGGTATGGGTATAATCCTTATTCTGGGAAATTAACTTGTGCGACTAATATGGTAACTGGTGTCTATTGCACTTATTTTTATGATTACTTGGGTAGAATTATACACTTAGTATATAGTAGACCTACAAGATCATGGATACCATACTATATTGACTATCATTATGATAGTTCCGTAAGGATTTACAGCAAAAATGTTTATGGAGGAGGTCAAAGTGGAAGAAGTCTTGTATATACTTTTGACGAATTAGGTCGTTTAAAAGAAGAAAGAAGTTATGGTGTGAGTACTAATACCTACACTTATGACTTAGCTGGGAATCGTTCTTCAGTAACAAGCACTTTTACAACAGCTTATTCTACGCCGGCTAATAATAATCGGTTGGCTACTTGGGGCAATAACGGCAGGATGTCGTATAATGATGCGGGGTGTGTGACCTATCTCACTTGGAATACCAAGACAAACATCAGCAGTTTGAGTCTTTCCTGGAATGGAGAGTATCAACTGACTCAGGTCGAAGCCGTTGAACCGAATTATAACTATAATTATATCTATTATACTTATGACTCATTAGGAAGAAAGACATCCCGTATGGATAATGATACCTGGGAGTACTATATCTATGACGGAATGAATCTGGTGGCTGATTATGACGCGTATAATGGAAGAATTACCAGAACATATTCGTATGGACCGGGAATAGATAATATTCAGTCTATGACCATTTATGATGAATATGGTGGTTCGGAAACGTATTACTATATCAAAGACTTGTCAAACACAGTTCATGCTTTAGTAAATGGAAACAGTGAGATTGTAGAGTATTACTATTATGATGCATTTGGTAACTTTAAGATAATGGATGATTACTATTTATGGATTCCAGAATCAGTTTACGGCAACCGTTTCCTGTTCCAAGGCAGAGAGTATGATTACGACACAGCACTTTACTATTTCAGAAATCGCTGGTATGAACCGGAAACAGGCCGTTGGCTCTCTCCTGATCCCATAGGCATTTCCGGAGGTCTTAATCTCTACGCTTTCTGTGGGAATGATCCCGTGAATTTTGTGGATCCAAGTGGGTTGGCACGTCTGAAAAATGGCACAGGAAGACCAGTGCTTGTAAGCGGTAATCTTGGTGATAATCGAGGAACTGGACCGCAATATTATGCTGTAATTCCCCCCAATCAGGATGGAGAAGATGTTTGCTGGGGAGGAGAAAATTCTCTTGATGGATACAAAACAGCAAGAGATGCAATTAATGCTTATTTACATAAGCCAGAGGCATGTTTTGGAAAAATCAAGGATATTGACTTTTTTTATCAATTAGAAGTTAAAATTTTACCTGAAAATATGTTTTTTAATGAAGAAGAACGTGTTAAATTAGTTGGAGATGATACAGGTATGGCAAAAGGAATAGGGGTACATATACTCAAACAAGATAATGATGGTAATGTAAAGCTACATTGGTGGAGTAATGCGTGTAACAACGTACTAATAAAGATGACACCTTTATATGAAAAATATTTTAAGAAATAAGAATAATTTTACCTATGATGTCAATTAAACAAACGATTTGGTTTATTATTTGCTGGGCTGTGATTATGCCAGTAAATGCTGTCTTTTTTTCGGAAAACATTCCACCTTATCTTCAAATGCTTGAACTTATGCCATTGTTTATAATGGTGTTTTTTTTCTGGTATATTACATTCAGAATGAAAAGATTAGGATTTTTGATGCAATGGAATTTAATATGGTTTTCTTTTGGTTTATTATTTTTGGAAAGCTCGTTTGCTCATTTGTGTGGTATAAAGTGGTCATGGTGCAATGATATATTTCTGATGACATGGGCGCTTCCTCTTTTTGGTGTTCCTTTCTTTTTTATTTTCCAATTGATTAAAAAACTTTTTTTCAATCAGGAAGATGCTCATATCCCAAGGAATTACGTTCCTGTTAAAAAGTCAATTCGTTTAATTTTTTCGATATGTTCAGTGGTGTGTGTCTTTTATTATATAGGATGGTGGATAATGTTAATTAATAATGCTATAAGAGAAGAAATTGAAGGTTATTATTGGATAAACTAGATAGTGTCTACACGCCTTGACACAGCAAAGAGACGAGGTTTGAATGCCATGATTTTAACTGAAGTAGAGAGTTTATACGCTTATGATTCGCTGGGGAGAAAGACATCCCGCATGGATAATGACACTTGGGAGTACTATATCTATGATGGGATGAATCTGGTGGCTGATTATGACGCGTATAATTATAGGATCACCAGAACCTACACGTATGGGCCGGGTATAGATAATATTCAATCCATGACCATTTATGATGAATATGGTGGTTCGGAAACGTATTACTACATCAAAGACGCATCCAATACGGTTCATGTTCTAGTGGATGAAGACGGGCTGATTGTGGAGTATTACTGTTACGATGCCTTTGGAAATGTGAAGATACGGAATAAAAATTATAATCTTATTACCGAATCAGTTTATGGCAATCGTTTCCTCTTCCAAGGCAGAGAGTATGATTACGACACAGCACTCTATTACTTCAGAAACAGATGGTACGAACCGGAAACAGGCCGATGGCTTTCTCCTGATCCAATAGGAATTTCCGGAGGTCTCAATCTTTATACCTTTTGTAAAAATGATCCTGTTGATTTTATGGATTCCTTTGGATATGATGCTCTTGTTGTAAATGGAGGAGGATTTTTGGGACATACATCATTTGGTATTATTGATAAAAATGGATTTGTTACTGTATATCATTACTATTCTGCCAATTATCAAATTTATGGTTCAATTGGTTTGATACCAGCATTTATCTATGATAAGCCAAATATATGGTTTCAAACTTTTCCCAATTTAACTACATATTTGGATAATGTGAAAAATCAATATGGAAACTCAAAGATTTTAGCCTACGCAATAGGGACAGAACTTGACGATGAACTTTCTACAAATGAATTAGATGAATTAAGTGGAAACGATAATGGATATTATTCTATTATTTTAGGAATAGATTGTCATTATGCCAGTTGGGAATGGTTCAATGAATATCTTGAAGGGGGTATAAAAAATAATTCAATAGATAATCAATTATGCGCACCAGATTTTCCCAAAAATCTCTTTTTCTCGAAAAGAGTATCGCTAATAACCCTTCCATAAACATATGACTCATCAAACAAAATCGGACTTAATTGTTTTAGGTATTATTTTAACAATTATATTCAGCATAGCATATGTTTTGCTAAATATTAGTACTAAAAAACATTATCACTCATGGTTAGATGCTATTCAAAATGACATGTACCGGTATTATGATGCATGTTATAATGAGGCTTCAATAAAGCCAAATTCACAAAAAAATGAAGTTATTGAATTTAAATTATCATCAATCATGAATGAATTTAAAAATAAAGAAGACTATCGTGAGGATTATCTAGCTTTGAAGTCTTCTAGAAAACTTTCCGATATGTTTTTTCCAACAAATGAAATTATTAAAAATGATGAAGTTCTTTTTGCAGTTCGCATAAGAAACAAAATGTTTTTAGGGATTTATCCTGAAAAGTTTTTAGGAATTTATGCAAATCGAACAATAAAGGAGATAAATAATGTAAATGGAATGGCATCCTTGGAAAAGTTTAATAAAAAATAGGACGATATTAAGACAATACACCCTAACAGTAAAAGAGGAACTTGAAATGAATATCCATTATCCATTATATCTCTTATCAAAAGATTGCGCGGAAGTAGAAAGATATCCATCTTTTGAAGATCTGCAGGGCTATATAGAGCCTATTGATGTTGAAAACAGAGAATTCTTTTGCTGGGATGACTCTGAAACCGTCTTCTCATTAAAAGTCAAAGAGAATGAGAAAAACTGGTTAAATATCGCTCCTGCTGATCCAACAGAAAAGAATGAGCTTGAGGAATATCGAAAAGCCCATCCAGAGATCACACGAATGTGGGAACTTCCACCTCGTGAACCGGGGAAACTTGTTAAATTGATCATGAAAATTTTTAATATGGATTCCCAACGGTAACGAGTAAACAAAACGAAAAAGGAGCCGGGTTTGAATGACTCGGCTCCCTTTTGTTTATAAACACGCTCTCTAAGCGCGATAAATCAGCACTGGTTTGCGTGCCGCCGTCACTTCATCCGGACGGCCGATGGGCATCTTCTTGGGATGCTGTTTGAACGCGGCCGGGTCTTTATAGGCTTCGGCCACCAGATCCAGCACGGTGTCGCAGGCCCAGTCCAAAGTCTCCTTGGACTCGGTCTCGGTCGGCTCGAACATCAGAGCCTCGTGCACGATCAGCGGGAAGTAGATGGTGGGCGGATGCATACCGCGGTCTATCATCGCCTTGGCAAAATCCAGAGCCGTCACGCCGATCTCTTCCTTGATCTTGTCGCAGCTGACCACAAACTCGTGCATACAGATGTCGGACGAATAAGTGGGGAACTTGTCTTTCAGGCGAGCCATCATGTAATTGGCGTTCAGCACGGCCAGCTGGGAGGCGAGCTTGATCCCCTCTTTGCCCAGGACTTCGATATAAGCCAGAGCGCGCAGCATGACCAGGAAATTGCCGTAGAAAGTCTTGACGCAGCCGATGGATTTCCCGCCAACGCTCGTCAGATGGTATTTGCCATCCTTCTCGGTCACCACGGGACCCGGCAGATATTTGGCCAGAGCCGCTTTGCATCCCACCGGACCGCTGCCCGGACCGCCGCCGCCGTGAGGTGTGCTGAAGGTCTTGTGCAGGTTCAGATGGACCACGTCATAGCCCATGTCGCCCGGACGGATAGTGCCCATGATGGCGTTCAGATTGGCGCCGTCATAGTAAAGCAGGCCGCCCGCGTCATGAACGATCTGGGCGATCTTCGCGATATTCTTGTCAAAAATGCCTACCGTGTTCGGATTGGTCAGCATCAGCGCGGCAGTATCCGGCCCTACGGCATTCCGCAGAGCGTCCAGATCCACACAGCCGTCCGCCGCGGACGGGATATTGACCACCGTATAGCCGTTCATCGCCGCCGAAGCCGGGTTGGTCCCGTGAGCGGAATCCGGCACGATGATCTTATCGCGCCCGGTATCGCCGCGGTCCAGATGGTAAGCGCGGATCAGCTGCAAGGCGGTATATTCGCCGTGAGCACCGGCCGCGGGCTGGAGAGTGACCTCGTCCATGCCGGTGATGGCCGCCAGTTTTCTGGAAAGCGTGTGCATGGCCTTGAGCGCGCCCTGCACCGTGCATTCGCACTGCATCGGATGGATGCCCGTGAAGCCCGGCAGCGCCGCGACTTCCTCGTTCAGCTTGGGATTGTACTTCATCGTGCAGGAACCGAGCGGATAGAAACCGTCGTCCACACCGTAAGCCCGCTTGGAAAGAGCGGTATAGTGGCGCACGACCTCCACCTCGGAGACCTCCGGCAGATCCAGCGGAGTCTCGCGCAGCAGGGACGCGTCCAGATTATAAGCCGGGACATCACAAGCCGCCAGAGAGATGGCGCACTTGCCCGGAACAGATTTCTCAAAAATCGTCTTCATTATTTGACCTCCTTCAGTACGGCCAGCAGCTGATCCATATCCGTCTTGGTGTTCACTTCCGTGGCGCACCAGAGGATCTCATGCTCGCTCAGTTTCAAACCGGCCAGGATATTCTTCTCCGCGCATTTGCGGATGATCTCATCAGCCGGAGCGTCCGTCACCGTGACGAACTCATTAAAGAACTCCGCGCTGTATTTCAGGCGGAAGCCGGGGATCTTCACCATCTCCGCGGCCAGGTAATGCGCCTTGGAAACGCACTGTGAGGCCACTTCCTTCATGCCGGTCTTGCCCGCCGTGGCCATGTAGATCGTGGCCGTGAGCGCGCAGAGCGCCTGATTGGAACAGATGGAGGAAGCCGCCTTCTCACGGCGGATGTGCTGTTCGCGCGCCTGGAGCGTGAGGACGTAAGCGTCATTGCCGTCGGCATCAGCGGTCTTGCCCACGATGCGGCCGGTCAGCTTGCGCACCAGCTTTTCACGCGCTCCGACAAAGCCCAGATAAGGACCGCCAAAGGAGAGCGGCATTCCCAGAGGCTGACCTTCTCCCACGGCAATATCCGCGCCGCAGGCAAAAGGTGTCTTCAGCATCGCGCAGGCGAACGGTTCCACCTGCATGATGTAACCGGCACCGGCGGCCTTGACCGCTTCGCCGATCGCCGCCGCGTCTTCGATCACGCCGAAGAAATTGGGCTGAGCCACGGCCACGGCAAAAACATCCGGGGTCAGTTTGGCCTTCAGATCGCTGAGAGAAGTCCTGCCGTTTTCCAGCGCGACCTTCTCGATCTGAATGCCCTGCGGAATAAGATACGTTTTGACCACTTCCAAAGAACGGGGATGGATCGCTTCGGAGACCAGCACCTTGTTCTTCTTCTTTTCGGCCAGCATCAGGATGCCGTCAGCCAGCGCGGTCGAGCCGTCATACAGGGAGGCATTGGAAACCTGCATCCCCGTCAGCTCGGCGATCATCGTCTGGAACTCGAAAATGCCCTGCAGGATGCCCTGGGACATTTCCGCCTGATACGGTGTGTAGGCCGTGACGAATTCCTCGCGGGAAAGGAGGCTCTTCACCACCGGCGGGATGTAATGCTGATAAGCGCCCGCGCCCAGAAAGATACTGCCGAAGACCTTGTTTTCCGCCGCCAGATTTTCAAAATACCGGGCGACTTCCTGCTGACTCTTGCCAGCCGGCAGATCCATGTCCTTCACAAAGAGGCTTTCCAATCCCTGGTAAAGCTGCTCCAGGCTCTTCACTTCCACCACGTCCAGCATCGCCTGGATCTCGGCCGAAGTGTGAGGTGTATAAGTTGACATACGTTTGAATGTAAAAAGGTTAAATCAAAAATAAAAGCCGAGACCCGTCTTGGGATACGAGTCTCCGCGAAATTCCAAACCGATCCGGTTATTCCTTGATCAGCTTCTGATATTCTTCCTCGCTCAGCAGACCCGTGGGAGCTTCGCTGGGCTCGACCTTGATCATCCAGGCCGCGGCGGCGTCCTTGTTGATCAGTTCCGGGGCGCTCTGCAGCTCCTCATTGATCTCAACGACCTTGCCACTGACCGGACTGTAAAGCTCGGAAACAGCCTTGACCGATTCCACATTGCCGAAAGCCTTGCCGGCTTCCACTTCGTCGCCCACTTCCGGCAGTTCCACGAACACGATGTCGCCCAGCTCATGCTGCGCAAAGTCGGAAATCCCCACCTTGCCGCATTCTTCGCAGTACCACTCGTGTGATTTCAAGTATTTGTATTTAGACATAAATCAGTATCTATTTTTTTCTTTTGTAGAAAGGCAGAGGAACGATCTCCGCTTTCAGTTTTCTGTTGCGCACCTCGATCCATACGTTCGGGGCGTTAAAATCTTTTTCCACCCGGATCATCGCCACAGCGTGATTCAGAGTCGGGCTGTGTGTGCCGGAAGTCACATGACCGATCTCGCGGCCGCTCTCGTCGAACACCTTGAAATGCTCACGGGCGATACCGCGGTCCACCATTTTGATGCCCAGCCGTTTGAACTTGGGCGGATTGGCTTCCAGCGCTTTCTTGCCGATGAAGTTTTCCTTCCCCATCTTGATGGCAAAGTCCAGACCCAGCTCATGGCAGAGCGTCTGGTCATTCATCTCGTGACCGTAAAGCGGCATGGCGGCCTCCATGCGCAGTGTATCGCGCGCGCCCAGACCGGCCAACAGCATCCCGTGCTTTTTGCCGTGTTCCACCACGATGTCGAACATTCTCTCCGCGAAAGCATTGGCGCAGTACAGCTCGAAACCGTCCTCGCCGGTATAGCCCGTGCGGGAAAGGATGATCGGCTCGCCTTCCAGCGTGGTCGTCTTGAAAGTGTAATTCTTGGCCGGGATATCCGCTTCGGCAATGAATTCCTTCACGATCTCGATCGCGGCCGGACCCTGCAGTGCCAGCTGAGCGGTCGCCTTGCTGGCGTTCTCAAACTTCGTGTCCCCGATCAGGCGCGCCTCGATCCAGTCAGCGTCCTTTTGCATATTGGCCGCGTTGACCACGATCAGATACTTCTCCGGGTTGAAGCGGTAGATCAGGATATCATCCACCACTCCGCCCTGCTCATTCGGCAGCAGAGTATAGCGCACACCGCCGTCTTTGAGCGTGGACATGTCATTGGTCACCAGATTCTGGATCGTCACCAGAGCGTCCTTGCCAGTGAGGTAGATCTCACCCATGTGCGACACGTCAAAAAGTCCGGCCTTCTGACGCACGGCGTTATGCTCGGCAATGATGCCGCTTCCCTCAAACTGCACAGGCAGCTCATATCCGGTAAATTCCACCATCTTGCCGCCAGCGGCCACGATTTTGTTATAAAAAGGAGTTTTCAGTAACATAAAATTTTCCTCACAGCAGAAGTGCTGTGTTATCTGCCCATTATTCTACTGACTCAGTGACAGATTTGTCAAACAAGCATTCAGCCTCACACGTTTATTTATAGATCACGTGGATCGCCTGCTTGAGACTGTCTTCCACGGCCTCGAAAAATCCTTCGCTGACACTGGGATGCGGATAGATAGAACGCAGGATGTCGCCACGTTTGGCCTTCATCGCCACCAAAGTGGTAAACCCGCCTATCATCTCCGGGGCTTCCGCGGCCACAAGTTCCACACCCAGAAGCTGTTCAGTTCCCTTTTCAAAGATCACTTTCACATAACCGCGCTCTTCTCCGGCGATCAGTGATTTTCCGTTGCCTCCCAGATTGAATTTGCCTGTTTCGACCTCGCGACCGGCGGATTGTGCTTCTTCCTCGCTCAAACCGACACGCGCGACCGGCGGATTGGTATAAACACAGCTCGGCACACAGGTCAAATCGGTATGGCTTGGTTTCCCGGCCAGCTTGTCCACCACACTGACCGCCCTGGCTGTCGCATAGTGAGCCAGCTGGATACTGCCCCTCACGCAGTCCCCAACCGCGTAGATATCTGTTTTTTTCGTCTGACCGTCCGCGTTGGTCAGGATGCCGCGGTCGAATTCCGCGCCGCACAACTCCAGTCCTTCGATCTTGCGGGGCGCGCGTCCCACGCAGACGATCACCAAATCGGCGGAAACCGTGTTTTCCTTTTCTTTCTCGGTATAGACCACACCTATACCCTGCTCCTGCTGAACGAGTTTCTTCACATTAGCCCCGGCTGTGACCTTCACACCTCCGCGTCTCAGAGCCAGTCCGATATACTTGGTCACATCGGGCGAGAAGGGAGACAATATCCGCGGAAGTCCTTCCAGGATAGTCACCTGACTGCCAATCTCACTGAAGAACGTAGCCAGTTCCACACCGATCACGCCACCGCCAATGACCACCACTTTTCCATAATCGCCAAAGCGATGCGCCAGAACGTCATCCGATGTCTTGGCCAGTTCGATCCCCTCAATGGAACGAGGCACCACCGGAGCCGCGCCCAGCGCCAGCAGTATCTTTTGTCCTTGAAGTGTCTCGCCGGTAGAAAGTTTCAATGTTTTTTCGCCGGTGAAAGCCGCTGTCGCATTGTAATAGCTCACTTTGTTGGACTGGATCAGCATCCCGATGCCTTTATTCAGTTTGTCCACCAGCTGATCTTTACGCCCAACTACTTCATCTAAAAAGAATTGAACATCGCCCTTCACGCCAAAAGCTCCGGAACGGACCCGCGCGAACAGTCGCGAGGATTCCAAGAGCGCCTTGGTCGGGATGCACCCGCGGTTCAGACAGGCTCCGCCCAGTTTATCCGCTTCCACCAAAGCGACATCCATTCCGTGACGCGCCGCGCGGATAGCCGCCGCGTATCCAGCCGGGCCACCGCCCACAATAATCAATTCTTTTTGAATCACTTCCATATTGAAAAATCTGTTTTGGGAGCGGCATCCGTCCGACACCGCCGTTTCCTTCCCGATTCTAAACGGAAACCGTCCCGCCTGACAGCAGGAAAGCGTTTTTGATGAAAATTCTCAGTCGGGCAGTGTCACCAGTTCATATTCACGGCTGCCCAGGCCGATCTTTTCGGCGTAGGTGATTTGGGCATGACCACGGAATTTTTTCCCCAGCCGTTTCACCGCTTCATAGCAGGCTTCGTCAATGGCCACCGGATCGGTCGAGGCGAACACGCCAATGTCCGGCAGAAAGGCTTTCTGGGGTGTGGATTCGCAGTCGCAGTGTTTGGTGATGTTCAAGGCAAAATTCAGATAGATATTGCGCTTGCCCTTCTGAGCGGCCAGAGCGTACTCCGCCAGCCGTTCCGGGAATGCCCGCAAGGTGATCAGTGCTTTCAGGATGCCCCGCACAGTCATGACCGACACTGCCTTATGCGGACAGACCGAGTAGCAGGCACCGCAGCCCACGCACTTGCTGTCGTCTATAAAGGAGCGGCTGCCGNNCCGATGGTGATGGCGTTGGAGTGGCAGCGTGTCTGGCACAGATGACAGCGCTTGCACTTGCGGTCAATGATTTTGGGATTGATGCCCAGGTGCATATCCAGCTTGCCGCCTTTGGAAGCGCACCCCATAGAAAGCTGTTTGATGGCTCCGCCGAATCCGGCCAGACGATGTCCCTTGAAATGGGAAAGCACGATCATCTGGTCATACTCCGCGAACGCTTTGCCGATCCGGCACTTCTTGAAATGTTTGCCGGGGATGGCCACTTCGGTGAATTCCTCCCCTTCGGCTCCGTCCGCTATCACCACGGGGATCTGGGTAAAACCATGCTCCAGAGCCAGCTGAGTATGACGCTCCCGGTTGAAGCGCATCCCGCCATAAAGCACGCTGGTCTCCATGAAACAGCATTCCACACCCTTTTCCTTCAGATAGTTGATCAGGCCGGTATAACTTTCTGCCGGGATGTAAGTCACATTCCCCTTTTCTCCAAAGTGGACCTTGAGCGCCGCCTTGGCAGAAAGCTTTACCGCCTCCCGCTCAACGACACAGGCTAAAAGCTCCCGTGCTGTCCGCTGAATGATCTCCACCGACGCGTGAGGCGCCACAGGTTTGAAATAAACCTTCGATAACACACCGCCAATTTACCTTATCTCGCTAGTTTTTAACAGCTTCTTTTTCTTTTTGGACGCGCGCCTGATAAGCGGCTTCCGTCTCGGGGATCACACCGATTTCAAATGCCGGTCTCTTGTCGGATTCACTCAAATCGTACACCGATGTTTCAATACTCACAACTGCTTTCTTCTCAGTATTCAAATCCACTTTAAAACTGAAATATGGATCCCAACAATGCCAACGTACACTAGCATAAGGAAACCCGTGTTCATCACCCGAAATGTTTTTGGGAACAAAAGGTCCTTCCATAGAAAATGTGGTAGTGCTGTTAGTGTAGTTTTGAAGATCATATCCAAACTTTTTCAGCGACTCTTCTGCCAGTTTTACAATTTCATTGGTTGTCATCTGATTCGTTCCATAGAACACTTCTATTTCGTTAGCTGTATTTCCGCCAAAAAAATCATAGGGAGTACAAACACCATCTATATAGCCTTTCCTATCGAATCTAAAACCCCAGCCATTCTTTAGGGCAATTGACCCCAAAAGATATCCTTTTTTATCTATATATACACTTGCAATCTCTTTAAAATCAGCTGTCTCAGGAACAATAAAATCCACGTTATCTATACACTCCTTGGCTCGTGCAATGTAAAAGCTAGTCATCACGTTGGAATAAACAGTGTCAATATGGATTAGTTTATCTAACACCTCCGCGCGTTTGCCATATACTTGTTTCAACCGATCTTGATAAGGCATCGGTTTTACCTTTACTTGGACTGGATCCTGAACAAAAAACGCGTAATTATTAGCAATGTCCACCGCTGATGGATACATTCTGCATCCAATCAGTTTCTTTTTATCCGTATCTATCTGGACTGAAAAGTAATAATCGTTCGTTTTTGAGCAAAGTAAATTTCCGGGATTACTGTTCCATTCCACTTCCACGTAAGGATATGTTCCTTTTTCGGTTTTCAACGGTCCTTCAAGCGTTGGTTTCGTTTTATAGTAAGCAAAACTCTCACCATACCCCTGCTGTTTCAAAAAATCACGAGCAAATGATTCGATTTCCTTCGAGGTCATTCGATTCTCTCCCAAATATTTTGAATCCTTTTTTTCCTCTTTGCTTTTATCAAACCAGTTATCCGGAGGATAATAATCTTGCAACTTTCCCCAGTAATTGAACGTAAACTTAAAACCATTCGTTGCACACATCCAACAGGCAGGATAAGTATCACTATCAACTTCACATTTAAAAGCTTCCGCCTCGATAGGCTGTCCCAAGGATATTCCCTGTTGCTCCACAAATTTTTCAACTCTTGGCAGGATTTCTCTTCGAACTGCTGCTGCATATTTCTCGGTGGGATAAATCCTTTCTTGAGAAAAGCCTTTTCTTAGTTTATGTATAACTTCAGCTGTGACAGTTTCTTCTGATGCCTGCAGTAAAAAGAAGATTGAAAATATAACCCCAACAAGGAGCAAACTCAATAATTTTTTCATAGCAATCATACTGTTTTGATTTCATTATTTTCAATAAAGCGGGACACTTGCATAATT
>DBVN01000038.1:39779-54002 GCA_002308515.1 Verrucomicrobia bacterium UBA1263
AAATTTCTAAATTTTTTGAAACATCATTTGTCATTCCTGCTGATCTGCTAGCATTTTCTAGAGCTTCTTTCAAAGGTCTACCAGGTGTAATAGATACCGTCCAATCATTTATAAAAGCTTCAATAAAAGTTGCATCATTAGATGTTGCTATATGTTGATTTTTCCAACCAACAAAAGCTTTTTGTCTTAAAGAATTCTTAGCAAATTCTGATGCTGCAACCTTTTTAGAAGAAATGCCAAAAGCTTTAGCAAGCCCTCCATTAGCAGTTTCACATCCATAAAGAAATACAAAACGATAAGAGTGATGATTATTCTCTGAATTTGTATGGAGTAAACTGGTTATTTCTTCTGCTGTAATGTATTTCGGTTCTATTCCTATCCAATCTGGAGTAGCATGACCAAAATAAAAAAAGTTTCTAGATTCATTGCGTATAAGGTTTGTTTTTAGTATATTGCATTGAGAAACACTATCCATTACAAATACTTGATCATCATCAGGAACTGAAGGAAAAACATCCAGATTTTGTTCTCTGATTTTTTTCCTAAAATTTTGAACAGATGTTAATAATTTATCTTCGGTGTTATAATCCTTACTAACAGACTGATATACTACAGTCCACATTCCTTCTGTATTCCATGTATCTACACTCCGAAACTTTCTTTTTATAGCACTTGCAAGAACAGCTCTATTATCTCTTCGAGCTTCTTCTACAGTAAGAATTCTGGGTGCAATATAGCCATCGCTATCTAATGTAAATTGATTTTCATTTCGATCTCCATTCCCATCCAACACGTTTATGCTCATTAAAAAATAAGGTTCATGAAAGTAGTTTGTATTTAAGAATGGATTCACTAAATTAGGCCATCCTACATCTATTTCTCCATTCTCATAAATATATCCTCCCAAACTAAGTAAATTTGTCCCTTGACTTCCAATAACATCAATCCTAACAGGTACGTTTGTATATATTGTTTGAGCATTAATAGAAAGTCTATTTCCAATCTCTCCAAAATCATCCATCCAATCTGGAAATGAAATTTCATTAGAGGTACTTAATGAAACAGGAGATGATTCTGAAGTCATTTGCACATAGTTTGTTTCATTTGAATAACTTGGAATACATTCAATCCAAGCTGTAATGTTATGAACTCCATTTCCCAACCGAGTTGTATCCAAATCAACATGGTCCGGGATCGAATTTGAACTGACATCAATCACCTTTATTAAAGAGCCATTATCAAACAAGGAAACACCGGCCACTGTTTCACCTTCTATTCCTACGACTTCTAAAGGGATAGAAACAGTTCCGGACAATGTGGTGCCATTGGTCAGACCGGAAAGATAGACACCGTTGCGGCCTACTCTGTAGAAATACATCACCGGCATTGTGACTGTGGAATTAGTATTGGTACCGGGGTTCAGAGGATTGGGCGGATTGTCTCTGGTGAAACCATTGCCGCTGCGCCAGGTTTGAGTCACCGGATCGTATAAAAGAAACCCGGAGAAATCAAAACCCGGAGGATAAAGAAAAACAGGAGCCGCACTGTTGGGATCATCTGCTCTCATTGCCAAGGAGACTTCTTCCTGATTCAATGTCTGTACCGAAAGCAGCTCATTGTATCCTAATGAATCGGGTGAAGCAGTCGGGAGCTGGAACGCGCCGCTGTGGACAAAGACGGTATTCGTTCCGTCTGAACCGGGCATCCAGTTCGTCAATGTTTGCCATGGATGTGAAGAATGAAGATTTGTGCTGTACTGGACAAGATAATAATCCGAATTGGTACTTGCCCATGACAGGACGACGTTAGTCCCCTGGAGAGAGATCTGAAGATCACCCACGGCCTGTAAACCAGCAACTCCAGTCAAAAGGAGTGCTATAGCAATCATACTTTTTTTCATCTAGTAGTATCCTTTCAACTTGCCGTATTGCTCACGACAATCGTATTTCTTATATCAGTAAAAAATAATAAAGTCAAGAGATATACGCAAAATAAATTCCAGCTAAAACATATTTGCTATAAACATGTTAAAAATATAAAAAAACAAAAAAAATCCCGCGTCTCTTTTGCGGAGAACACGGGATCTTTGCTTGATTCAGCGGCCGGCCTTATTTACGGCGGGGATCCACCGGCTGGCAGGTGTAGCTGTTGGGGTCGTACATGCCCAGACGCTTGAACATCTCGATGGCAAAATGACGATGGCCCAGTCCATTGGGATGGATATGGTCGTTCATCCAGGAATCGCGCAGCTCCGGTGTGGTGCAGTTCTTCAGCCACCAGCCATGCTGATCCACCAGGATGACACCCTGCTCGCGGGCGACCTGATCCACGATGGAGGAATACTCATCGGTGTGGGTCTGGAGTTTATCCTTTTCCACATCCACCAGATTCAGGTTGTGCAGGATGGGCACCGCGCCGATGTCACGGATGCGCTTGACCAGCGAGGTCAGGTTCAGACGGAATTCCTCTTTCTTTTCGGGACTGCCGCCGCGGCGTGTGTCGTTCATGCCGATCATAACGGAAACGACCTGGGGATTGAACTCGCCGATGCGGCGTTTGAATGTTCTCAGGATGCCGTCAGCGGTGTCACCGCTGATGCCGGTCTTGATGACCACATCGAACGGCCGCCAGTACTCGGCGCGGACACGTTCCTCAAAATGCTCGGCATAGCTGCGCTCGCCCAGGGTATGCACCAGCGCGTGAGTGATGCTGTCGCCGGTAAAGACCCAGTTGATGGGTGTGCGCTTGTCGGCCAGCATCGCCTGGATGCGCGCCAGGTCCTTGTCGGGATCGCCCGGCATCGTTCCCGGATAGAGCATATCCAAAGTGTCCAGATTGAACCGCACGGAGATCTCATAAGCAGGCTGATCGTTGGTCCAGTGGCCGTAGGTGATGTTCAGGAAATCGCCTGTAGGCAGGAGCTGCACGGTGGGATAAGCGCAGTCACCGGTCCAGCCGCCGGGTTCTTTGAAATTCTTCTTGAGACGTATCCGGTACTGCCCTACCCGGCCAAAGACCAGATCCTCATAAGTACCGACCCAGCCGACCCAGTCGCCGTAAGTGTCGGAATGATAGCCCTGGGGCTGCATATCACGGAAGGTGATATACAAACGGCCATCGGGCGCATAGATCGGCGTATGGCGGTCGCCGTTCAGCTCCGGCGGCAGGGCGCGCGGCGCGGTCCAGGTCTTGCCCTCGTCATTGGAGAACATGATCTGGGAATTCTCGCGGCGTGAATTTTCCCGCAGCAGCATGGCCAGCTGTTTGCCGTCCGGGGAACGAACCACGCCCGGTTCGCAAAGGTGCATCTGCGAGCTGGCATAGATGGCCCTGGGCTGTTCCCAGGTCACACCGCCGTCAAAACTTTCCACCGTGTAAAGTGTAAAGACCACCGGATTTTTCACTTGCCGCTGAGCGGTAAAGAACCTGCCGTCATCATGGAAGAAAGCCATGTAATGCCCCGGCTCCTTCAAAGCGATCTGGCTGGCCATGCCTACGACACCGCCCCATTCGCCCGCCGGTTTCAGTTCGCTCCAGGTCTCGCCTTCATCCTCGGACAAGGCATAGCGTGTCGGGTACAGCGAAGACCACAATATGATGCGTTTCTTGCCTTCCTTGTCCACAGTGCGGTAAACGATAGGCGTTTCCAGACTGGTGGCCCAGCTCTCCGGCACGGGCAGACGGTCACTCCAGGTCCAGCCCTGGTCGGTGCTCTTCTTCATCAGAATGGGTCCCTTGCCATGCCCCTGCGGATACACACAGATGATGGTCTTGCCGTCATCCAGCATCACGCTGCTGGGATGCCCCAGATAGGTATTCTCCTGCTGGTCAATGATCTTCTGCATATTGACCTGGTCATCCAAATCGATCAGCGGCACTGAAAAAGCCATCAGATCCGCCGCGGAGGAAAAAGCGAACACCCCTGCCAGAGCGGCCAGGATCCCGCTCCATCGTCTAAAACTTTTACTCATATTCTTCATACTCCAGAACGGCACTATTCTGCCCGTCCTCCGCCAAAAATGCAAGTACAACCCCGGCCAACATGAAAAAATGCTGGACTTACCGGGGGCATATTGGGAATAATTTGCGCGGTTATGGGACGTCAGTGGTTATATGCAAAACGGCTGGTGGCTTCTAAAAAGAAAACACAAGCCACCGGTAAACTTGTTCGAGAAATTATGATCGCGGCGCGCATGGGCGGGGCTGATCCCGACCTGAACGCGCGTCTGGCCGCCGCTCTGGAAAAAGCGCGCAAGGAAAGTGTCTCTCGCGACGCGATCGAACGCGCCATCAAGAAAGGCGCCGGCATCGGCGAAGAAAAAATGGCCATGGATCAGGTCATCTTTGAGGGGTACGCTCCCCACAAAGTTCCTGTCATTGTGGAAGTTTATACCGACAACCCCAACCGTACCGCTCCGGAGATGCGTGTGCTCTTCCGCAAAGGCACGCTGGGCAACGCCGGCAGCAACCGCTTCCTCTTTGATCAGGTCGGTCTGGTGGAAGGTTATCTGCCCGATGGAGATATGGATCCCGAAGAAGCCGCTATCGAGGCCGGAGCCAATGAAGTGGTTCCCATTTCCAGCTCGGACAACAACGACATTCCCGAAGACGCTAAGGGCTACCGTTTTATTACCGAGCGCACCGCCATCCACGCGGTTTCCACCTGGCTCTCCTCTCACGGCTGGAAGATCGTGACCAGTGAGATCGGGTATCTGCCCAAGAACTATCCCGAACTGACAGAGGAACAAATGGTCGAAGTGGGCGAATTTCTCCAGGCACTGGACGATCATGACGATGTTCATCGTGTGTGGGCCGCGGTGAAATAGCATTTTCATCCCCCTCGGAAAGAGGAATATCTAATAAGAAAACAGATCCGGCAAAGGGTCTGTTTTCTTGTTTTCTATGCTGGGATGGGTCACCTGCCGTCCCGCTGATCAGCCAGATCCGCGGCGGCACTATGACCATAATGGCGCAGCATCTCCGCAAAAGTATCCTGCCCGGTGCGGAACGTGTCCATCAACCTTCTCCTTTTACTGTCATTTTTCTGCCACTCGCTCAAACCCTTGTAATAAAACTGACGGATATTTTCGGTAATGAGGATCGGTGTCAGATCATATTTAAGACATTCCTTCAGCAATATCAGCCGTCCAACACGTCCATTGCCGTCCTGAAACGGGTGGATCGCCTCAAAACGAACATGAAACGCGGCAAGGTCCTCAAGCGTGTGTCCGCACTTGCCGTACTCTTTCAACAGACGTGCCATCTCTGAATGTACCGCCGCCGGCTTTACCGTATCGAACTCCCCGACCGTATTTTCCAATCGCTTATAGTCACCCACGGCAAACCAATCCTGCCGGCTGTTCGTCGTACCGCTCTTGAGAATGGCATGCAGACGCTTGATATAGTTTTCCGTCAACGCTGCCTTCGCGGTGGAAATGACGGTATCTACCGCGCGGAAATGGTTCGTCGTCTCCACCACGTCATCGACCGGCATATCCCCATCCAGTTGCCCCAGCGTCTTTGTCTCAAATATCCACCGCGTTTGCTCATGCGTAAGACGGTTTCCCTCAATATGATTGGAATTGTAGGTAAAATCTATCTGCAAACGATGATACAGCCCTCCTTTGAGTTTGGCTTTACGTTCCTTTTCCAGGATCGCCAGCACCGACTTTTCCTGCGCCTTCGTCCGCGGCTTGCGTTCCGGTTTGACCGCGTCCCATGGGATGCGCCACGCGCCGTACTCATACATCGCGCCGGCAATACGCCCGGCTTTGCAATAAGCGCGCACCTGCCGTGAACTCACGCCCCACTTGGAAGCGGCCTCATCTATTGTCTGATAGTTCATTCTTGCTTTTGCGGAAGTTTAACTTTCCGCATTCGGAAGTTTATCTTACATTTTTACCTCATCTTTTGCAAAGATAAACTTCCGATTAGGCATCCTCAATGCACTAACTTCACCTCAAACAGAATGATCATATTCTGCTAATCTTGTGAATCCTGATAAAATTCTCTACCTGTTTTTTTCTTGGTATTCTACTATTTTGAGAACCCCTTTTACCACCAACCAGGACATACTGCCCGGCAAAAATATATCCGCGCCTTTGTCTAAACCTATTGTAATCCAAGATTTTTCACGCAAATCTTTCTTTTTCCTATCCTTGCTCGACATATCCTCCTTCACGCCTGAAGGCTGCTCTGCGGCTTTACTTTTACCTTTAGCACGTGATGCCATGATCTCATCCAACGTTTTTTCTCCGAAAAAGTTTCTTTTTGACTTCTCATCAGCCTCCCGCTCGAATGAGCGAAGTTCCTCCATAACAATGGGATGGTCTCCGGCCAACGATAACGCAGACCATCTTGCAGACATCGCGGTCAGGTCTATAACCCCCTCTTCATCAGGAACTGTCATCCCTCCACGATGAATGATTCGTCTGGGAGCCTCACGGTCACCAGTCGCAAAAAAATATCCCCAGAACAAGTCCAATATCTCTGGGCCCAGCTGTTCTGGCTTATCCGCAAACAGGTCTTCTAATTTCTTTCCCTCAAGCCCGTTGCTTATTGCTTTGACAAGCCATTCCGTTTTCAAATTTTCCTTCGCCGCCATCCAGTCATCTTTTTGGGCTGGCGAAGCAACACATGCTCCCAAATAAAACCCGAACAATGGCAATATTCTTCCCTCCGGATCTTCGTTTGCTATCTTTTCGGCAAGTGGAATGAATTCAATCGCCTTTTTAACATCCGGTGCCCGGTAGTAGTTATCTACAAGATTCTGAAATTCATTCACTTCAGTCTCTGTTACAGCATTCACGCATATCGCTATTGCCAGCAGCGTGACAGTTAATATGATTTTCATTTTTTTCATTTTGTTTTCTCCTTATTTACAATTGGGTTTTACCAACATTATCGTTCTTTCTATCGCCGATAAGCAGATTACGGCTTTGCAGATTATTCTTCTCACCCAAAAGCGCGTTGCCAAAGAACTGCTCCAGATAGACTAACGTCGGATGGACGTTCTTTGGGATGTTCACGTAATTTGCGCGCACAAGCGCGTTTCGGAAGAAATATGAATTCTCGGCAAAAATGTCATTCGTGATCTCAAACCCCAGCATCCGCAAATAGCGTATGGTGAAGATGGCTGTCGTCCTGGTATTCCCCTCGCCAAAAGCATGTATCTGCCACAAGTCAGCTATAAATCTGGCGAAGTGGGCTATTATCTCATGCAGATCCAGGTTCTTATAACTAAATTTGCGCTCACGCTCGAATTCGTACTCCAGCGTAGCTTCTATCATGTCCGCGCTCTCATAACGCACAGTATCTTTGCGGAGGCCCCACTCCTCTTTTGTGATATTATAGTCGCGTATTTTCCCGGCAAACTTGTACACACCTGAAAATAATTTGCGGTGGATCCCTATGTATGAGGTTGGCGAAAAGGAAAATGTGGGTTCGGCAAGGATCTCGGCTATGCGCTGGGATACGATGTCCGCTTCGTCCGTGCGGGTCTTGGCGGCTTCTTCACGGCGACTCTTGATCTTGTAGTACTCTCCGATGATCGTGCCAGCCTCGCGAATGGTGATCTCACCCTCGATATTGCGTCGGGCTGTTTCGAGGAGATAATTGGAAGGCGTAAGTCCGTCCACCTTTTGAAGTCCGATGGCGGTACGCCAAAGCCGCGCCTTCTCGCGCCGTCCTGGCTCCTGGGCTCGCAAATACTCTTCAAAGTCGCTCATCTATAGCCTTTCCTTCATTTTCTCCGGTATCTGTCATGATTTTGACAAGGAAAGCGTCATTGCGCTTACTCTCTCATTTCGACTGCATTTTACCATTTTTCTTTCTCTTTTGTCAATAATGTATTGCCACAAAAAAAACACACCGAAAAGCGGAACAGAAGAGCAGGCAGTCGTAAAATTTTTTCTCAAAACGAAGGAAAAACTTGCCAGATGGCGACGGTGTGATAAACTTGGCGTCCCTTCCCTGACTGGGAAGGAGCGTGTAATATGAAAGACAAGATTCATCCGAAATACGAAGAAACGGAAATCCGCTGCGCTTGTGGAAATACATTCAAGACCCGTTCCACCCGCCAAAACATCATGGTGGGTATCTGCAACGCGTGCCACCCCTTTTATACTGGTTCTCAGAAACTTGTAGATACTGCTGGCCGTGTTGACAAATTCCAGCAGCGTATGGCCAAGACCCTCGCGGCCCAGGCCGAAATGGATTCCAAGAAGAAGAAAAAGAAATAATTTATCCGGTATTTTACCGCGGTACGTTTTTTCTTAAAGGTTAGACCCGCTTCTGAAAAAGTATCAAGAAGCGGGTGTGTGTTTTTGTGTTATGGATTTCAAGCCCCATATAGAGAAGTTTGCTCACCGCCTGGCGGAAGTCGAAGCGGCCTTGAGTGATCCCAATGTCTTTGACAATCAACAGAAAGCTCAAGACCTCGGCAAAGAGTACTCCCGGCTGAAAGACCTGGTGGCCATGGGTGCCGCCTGGGAAAAGAATCTGGCGGACATCGCGGAGAATGAAGAGATCCTGAAAAGCGAACCACCCGATTCCGAGCTGGCTTTGATGGCCAAAGAAGAGCTGGAGCGTCTGGAAAAAGAAGGCAAAAAGATCAATCTGGAGCTGCTCCAGGGCATCCTGCCTCCCGATCCGACCGACAGCCGCAATACCATCGTGGAAATTCGCGCCGGCGCGGGCGGAACGGAATCTTCTCTTTTCGCCGCGGATCTCTATCGTATGTATGTGAAATACAGCGAGTCCAAAGGCTGGAAGATCGAGAGCATGGAATCCAGTCCGTCCGACTTGGGCGGTTTCAAAGAAATCATCTTTAAGATCACGGGCACAGACGTTTTCAAACGCCTGAAGTTTGAAAGTGGTGTCCATCGCGTCCAGCGTGTTCCGGCCACGGAAGCCTCCGGACGCATCCATACCAGCACCGCGACGGTCGCCGTTCTGCCCGAAGCGCAGGATGTGGATATCGAGATCAAGCCCGAAGATATCGAGATCACCGTCTGCCGCGCCAGCGGTCCCGGCGGTCAGGGTGTCAATACCACTGACTCCGCGGTGCAGATCAATCACAAACCCACCGGCATGATCGTGCGCTGCGCCAATCAGCGTTCCCAACTGCAAAACCGCGCACAGGCCATGATCATCCTGCGTTCCCGTCTGCTGGAGAAGAAGATAGCGGAAGAAAACGCCAAGTACGCCGCCCAGCGCAAAGCCCAGGTCGGCACCGGCGAGCGCAACGAGCGCATCCGCACTTACAACTTCCCCCAGAGCCGCGTGAGCGATCACCGTATCGAGCTGACTCTCTACAACATCAGCGCGGTGATGGAAGGTGACCTCGACTGCTTTATCGATCCTCTGATCGCCGCGGACGTGGAAGAACGTCTGGCGGCCATGGAAGCCTGAGGAGGGCCGTCTCATGGGGAATGAAGCGCCTTTAGCGGAGGAAGTTCAGGAATTTTTGGATTACCTTTCCGCGGAGCGTTCCGCTTCCGTCTATACCAGCCGCAATTACCGTCAGACCCTGGTCGAGTTCGATCAGTGGTACCGGGAAGTTTTCAAAACAGCCCCGGACTGGATCCGCCTGAGACGGGAGGACTTCCGCTCCTATCTGCGGCATCTGGGCGCTATGAACCTGAAGCGCGCCCCCATCAGTCTGCGGTTCTCCGCGCTGCGGTCTTTCTACAAATTCCTGATCCGCAGAGGTATTCTGGAAACGACACCGATCAGGGATCTTTCCATGCCCAAACAGGAGAAACGGCTCCCCCGCTTTCTCACTGTGGAACAGACACTGGCCCTGCTGAACGCGCCTCTCACCGAGCTGAAAAATATTGAAAAGGCCCGCAAGCAGAAGGCGGAGAAGGAAAAAGACGCACGCAAAGCCGCTTTCAAATACAATCAGCGCGTCCATTCCTGCTGGCGGGATCAGGCCATTCTGGAAACTTTCTACTCCTGCGGTCTGCGTATCAGCGAACTGTGCGGGATGAAGGTTCAGGATATATCCTTCAATACCCAGTCGCTGAGAGTCTTAGGAAAAGGCAAAAAGGAACGGATCGTCCCCATCGGCAATCACGCCCTGAAGGCCATCCAGCGTTACTGGAAACAGTTAGCCCATCCTCCGCAGCCGAGCGAGCCTGTTTTCTGGAGCGGTCACGAAACGCCCAAGCCGCCTACTCCGAGGCTTATCCAGTTCAATCTGAAAAAGTATCTGGCTCTGGCCGGGCTGGATCCGACCCTGACACCGCACAAGCTGCGCCACAGTTTCGCCACGCACATCCTGGACGCGGGCGGCGATCTGCGCAGTGTGCAGGAGCTTCTGGGACATGAACATATCGCCACGACCCAGATCTATACGCATATCACCGTGGAGCGGCTGAAAAAGGTTTATAACAAAGCCCATCCGCACGCCTGAACCGACGGCACACGTTATTTGAAAGTGAGGAAATGCACCCGGCGGTCCTGTCCGGTCATAATGATGCCTTCCTTGTACAGTCCGATCCCTTCCTGCTCGCCTTTGATGCCGATGTCGGGCAGGTTGACGCAGGTGACAAATTTCTCACGATCCAAATCTATCACCCTCAGCGAGAGACCTTCCTGCAAATTGATGCCGTAAATCTGATAGATCTGGTTATTGCGGCAGAAGGCTCCCTGAGTAGCCGTCACACAGGGCAGCTCAAAAGTTTTCTCAGCGTCGGCCAGGGGCAAAGTGACATCACCTTTCTCATAAGACGGCAGCGGATAGACACGGATGATGAGTTTATTTCCTTCCGCGACATGATAATTGTTCTGAGTATAGCCCATCTGGATGATCTTGCCGTTTTCGTTATCCAGGATCACATTCGGGTAGTAGCATCCGCAGTCTTCGGGCTTGGGCCAGGTGATCGTCTGCACCGGTTCCATCCTGAATTCCCCTTCTTTGCCGGTCAAACGATACACCATCACGTTGTGTTTCAGAATGTTTTCCATGCTGATATACAGCAGCGGAAAAGGATCGCTCCCGTCATAGTATTGACGGCTGAAATTGGCATTATTGCAGTGGAGCAGCTTATCGCGTTCCAATTCAATAGTCTGGACAAGTTTGCCCGTCTCCAGATCGTAGATCGCGCAGCGTTCCCGGTAGTTGTTGAACTGGAAGAGGTACTTGCCATAGACCGCCGCGCCTTGTATCGAAGAGTCTTTCACCTCGTGCGTCTCCGTAAAAAGATACCCGATATTCATCACGGGCGAAGTCAGATCTATCCGCTCTCCGCTGTAGGCAAAATCTTTGGCTGAGTCCTGCGCATACACTCCCTGCGCCGCGAATACCAGCGCGCCGGCCAAAACACTCTTGAACAATGATCCGCTCCAAGCTTTCATCATGTCCCCAGTATCCACCGAAAAAAGAATCCTAACAATGAAAAAACAAAGAATTTTAAACGTCTAATATCTGTGGTTTAATAGATGCACAAATTAAAACTAGCATCAAAAAACAAATACGATAGAAATATTTAAACACGGAAATGTATATGAATAATTTCAATTAAGTTGGTGAATATTTAAATATTTCAAATATACAAATGACAAGATGATATACAATTTTGACTTAATTTCTTGTATCTTAAAAATATCAAAAAAACGAAAAATATGACAATGAATAAATTTTTAAGCAGTCCAATGATAATCATTTTGAGTTTGATGTTTATCATTTTCTCTCCATTAAAATTACAAGCTTATGTTGGAGGAAATATTACAGTTAATGATATTCACTATCTCGTCTTAACTGAAAATAGCAAAACAAAAACAGGAACAGTCGCAATTTCTGGATGCTCATACAATATAGCTGAATTAACCATTCCAAACTCAATTAAATGGAAATCCTTCATCTATGATGTTACATCCATCAAACCAAACGCATTCTACAAACATCCTCATTTACGAAGTGTGATAATAAATAATAATGTAACATCAATTGGATCGAGTGCATTTTTTGAGTGTAGTACTCTTTCAAACGTGAAAATTCCTGACAGTGTAACCTACATTGGACATAGCGTTTTTCATGGATGTTGTAGTTTAAAAAACATAGAATTACCTGAATCAATCACTTCTATAAACATTGGATTATTTTTTCAGTGTACAGAACTGAAAAGGATAGTAATTCCTCCAAATGTTACAAAAATTGAAAGCTATGCGTTTGTTGAATGTAAAAGTCTAACAGAGGTAAATATTCCCGACAAAGTTGTCAGTATTGGGGAAAATGCTTTTCATAGCTGTAGTAGTCTAAAAAATGTAACAATAGGGAAAAGTGTTATTTCTATTGAAGACAAAGCTTTTTATGAATGTGGCAGTTTAAATAGCATTATAATTCCTGATAGTGTTAAGCTTATTGGTAAAGAAGTTTTTTCACAGTGTGAGAATTTAATGAACATAGTTGTCCCTGATACTGTTCAAGAAATCGGGAAAGATATCTTCTATCATTGTAAAAAATTACCCCCCATCCTGTTCAGTAAAGGTGGGAGAATATTACTTCACTATTCTAGTTTAAATCCTGCAAAATCCTATACTATTTCAAACAATGTTACTTCTATTGCCAGTAGTGCATTTTATCAATGCCACAATCTGAAAAACATAGTAATTCCAGATAGTATCACTTATATTGGCGGTGCAGCGTTCCAATATTGCGATAATTTGCCCAAAATCATATTTAGCAAGAATGGTAAAATACTAGTTCGATATACTGACTCATACAAAAGAACTTCCTATACAATCCCTGATACAGTTACTTATATTGCAGGTAGTGCTTTTGAGGATTCTTTCTGGTTAAATGATATAAAAATTCCAGATAGCGTCACAGAAATCGGTGACTACGCATTTTATATGTGTGAAAATTTAAAGAGTATAGATATTCCCGACAGCGTTGAAAAAATTGGAAATCACGCATTTTGTGGATGCGAAAGATTAAATAGAGTACATATAGGGAAAGGTGTGAATATCATTGGGGATTGGGCATTTGCACAATGTATTGATTTAATGAACATAGAAATTCCTAACAATGTTGTATCTATTGGAAATCGTGTATTTTTTAATTGTGATAAACTTCAAAACATTGAAATACCAGATAGTGTTTCAATTATTGGGAAATATGCATTCTACCATTGTGACAGCCTGAAAAATGCTACTATTGGGAAAAACGTTACAAGTCTTGGACAATATGCATTCTCCGAATGCCACAGTCTGAGAAATGTTTACTATAAAGGAGATGTTCCTACAAAAATGGATCATAATTGGGAAAGCAACGGGATATATTACCAGACAACAATGAAAATCACTAGTCATTATCCAGAAGGCAATGAAACATGGAAAAATGCTATTGTCAACGGAATGTGGGAATATAATGAAACATCACCATGGAATCCATAACATCGCTCTTTAAAAACATGTATATATAAATAGATCAAAAAGTATTAGTATTGTTGGACAATCCACGTGAGAAGAGAAATTGCAGCCTACTGTGCGAAGAGTTTATCTATGTAGTTCAGAGAACGGGTCAAACTTATCTACAAAACACATTGTTATTCAATAAATTATCCGTGTAAATCCGTGTCCATCCGTGGTTCTTTTAACACCATCCGAAGTCCTTTATTTGAACACGGAGATGATCCCCATGACCAGCAGGGAGAAGATGATCAGCGGCAGGATATAGGTGATATACCAGCGCATCCAGTTTTGGACTTTCCAGCCGCGGCCTGTATTGGCTTCGGTCATGAAGTTCTTCCAGCCCCAGCCGTTCCGCAAGGTGGCGAACAAAACAAAAATCAACGCTCCCAGCGGCAGCAGACAGTTAGAGACCAGAAAGTCCTCCATGCCCATGATATCCAGCCCCGCCAGCTTCACCCGCGACCAGCAGTTGAACCCCAGTACGCACGGCATGGAAAGAAGGCTCAGCGCGATGCCGTTGATAAGACAAGCCTTGCGCCGGCTCCATCCGGTGATGTCCCGGCAGCAGGAGAGGATATTCTCGAACACACCCAGCACCGTTGACAACGCGGCAAAGCTCATGAACACAAAGAACAGCATCCCCCACAAACGTCCCAGAGGCATGTTGTTGAAGATATTCGGCAAGGTCTCGAAAATCAGACTGGGGCCGGAATTGGGAGATACACCGTAAGTGAAGCAGGCCGGAAAGATGATCAGTCCCGATACGATGGCCGCAAAGGTATCCAGAACGATCACATTGACCGA
>DBVN01000038.1:54038-60810 GCA_002308515.1 Verrucomicrobia bacterium UBA1263
ATGCCCAGACTCAGGGTGAAGAACGCCTGGTTGATCGCGCCCACGATCACACCGCCGTTTATTTTGGAGAAATCCGGTTTCAGGTAAAAGGTCAGCCCCTCGGCGGCGCCCCGCATCATCACGCTGTTGACAGCCAGCGTCACCATAATGCCCAGCAATGCCAGCATCATATACTTGGTGACACGCTCCAGACCACTGTTCAGGCTGAAGGAACAGATAAAAAATCCCAGCGCCACTACAGCGATCATATACAGCGCCATCGTCAGAGGATCCGAGCAGAGTTTGCCAAACTCCCCGGAGATACCCGCCGGATCCAGTCCCATGAACCTGCCCCGCGCCGTCGCGCCGCAGTAATAGAGCATCCAGCCGGTAACAGTCGTGTAAAACATCATCAGCAGATAATTGCCGGCCATTGCCAGCCAGCCGTGCAGATGCCAGCGTGTTCCCTTCGGCTCCAGTTCCTGATACATCCGGGCCACACTCTTCTGGCTGGCGCGCCCCAGAGAGAACTCGATCAGCAGCACAGGCAAACCGATGGTCAACAGGAAGAACAAATAAATCAGGACAAACGCACCGCCGCCGTTCTGACCGGCAATGTAAGGGAATTTCCAAACATTCCCCATACCGATGGCGCATCCCGCACTCAACAGAATGAAGCCCAGCCGTCCGCCTAATCTTTCTCGCTGCATAAAGTTCTCTATCTATCTAAGCTGCTGTGGTTCAAAATGAAGTTGGAGCGGGTGACGGGAATCGGACCCGCGTCTCAAGCTTGGGAAGCTCGCATTCTACCATTGAACAACACCCGCTCTAATAAAGCGGGTCATAAGTTAGCAGAATCGTCCCGTGAATTCAAGCCCTTTGAAGAGGAGATTTTCGCACCGGAAACAAAAAAGACGCGAACCCTGCCGCGTCTTCGCAAAAATCATTCATAAACAGCCGGTTGTCTTATTCTGTCTTATCCCGCTCCAGAATGATCATTAACTCGTTCTGCCCCAAGTTAAAGGAGGCAACAGACATGGAAACGCTGTTCACCACTTTCCAGCCTTCTTTGGCATAGGTGTTCAAAACTGTTTCCAAGGTTTCCGGATCAGCTTTTCCGCTGAACCATTTATCTTTTTGCGTCAGCACTTTGTATTCTTTCATACGAAGGATATTTTAATGAAACCGGCTTCAAAGTGTCAACCCAAAAATCTGATTTTTATAAAAATCAATACTCTATCCGCAATTCTCTGGCCGAAGCGGTGTTATCGAACTTCAGCCACATCAAACGGGAAATGACATCGTACTCGAAATCGGTCAGTTTTTCTCCGCCCAGTATCACATTTTTTGGCACATTGGGGATATTGAGCAGCATGATGGCTTTGGTCCCGCCGATACCCTCCAGATTGCAGGTAAAGGTGCCGTTCTGATTCCGGTCCTGGTCTTTCTTTTCGCCCCAGACTTTGCAGGCCGCCGCCAGCACGGAGGGTTCATCCCCTTTCTGGACTTTATCCAGATTCAGCAGAAGGTAACGGCTGCCGGGTGTGAAGTCAACCGAGGTCAGCACTTTGAGCGAGGGATCGAACAGGTTCACGAACCGGCCGTCCACGCCCCAGGGTTCTTCCCGGATGGATTCATCCAGACCGGCGGCGATAAAGTACGGCCCGCGGCGCAGTGTGAGACAGCTGCGCTCGTTCAGTTTGACCTTGCGGCTCTGGGATGCCAGAAAACGAAGCGATGCCATCAGGTTCTCCTGCTCGCCCGGAGTGGTGGCAATGGCTTTGGGGCTTTTCTTTTCCACATAGACATAGCCTTTCCCCAGCTTGTAAAGGGTGCCGTCCACGGGTGTCTCGACCGGTTTCCTGAGATCCAGTATCTCCATCAGATGTTCACGCGGTGTGGCATATTTTCTGCCGTCGGAATTCCACCAGTCCTTCACCGCGTTGAAAGGATCGGAATCGGCATCAATGATCGCCAGCAGACCGCCCTTTTTGACCCAGTCCGCGATGGGCTTGTGATAGTCGGGAGAAAGCGGTTTCATTCCCTCATAGCTGAGGAGGAGCATCTTGTAGTCTTTCAGATAATCCTTGATGCCCACGTTTTCCAGCTGGACCATATCCACCGGGATGCCGCGTTTGACCAGCGGCAGCGCCAGTCCATAGACATAGTCCAGATGCTCCGCGAAACCAAACTCGCCCCGTTCAAACATCAAAGAGTCGCTGACGAACTGCCCCACTTTGCTGGAAGGCTGATCCCATTCCCAGTCGGACTGGTTCATATCGTTCAGAGCCGTCATGACAATCTGCAGTTCCGTGGCGTAATCAGCCGGGATCCCCTGCCGCTGTTCCGCCGGCACGTTCGCCGGGTAGCGGCCTCTGAAGACACGATCCGGCCAGGGCATCACTTCATAGCGCCAGACTTCCGGCTGGAGCAGTGACGCAGTCAGCGTTGATTCCCAGTTCACGCGGTAATCGGTCCAGTCGTGCTTGGGATCGTCCTCGACCGGGTCATTCAAATACCAGACAGTGCGCCCGGTGGAACGCACCAAGTTGTACATGGAAGAATACTCCAGGAAGGCACTCTCGAATGTGCGCTCTTTGAACTCACCGTTATAATACACCGGGGAACGGGCCGTACCCGTCCAGACCTGGGCGATGTAGCCGTCACAGCCCTTCAGCTGAGCCAAACTGGATTCGGGACTGACGATGTTCCAATGCGCATAGCTCAGCAACGAATGAGTCGGCACATAGCATTTGACATCCGTGCCGTGTTCCTTGTTGTAGTCCTGGATAAAATCAAAGACCTGCTGCAAAGCGCGGCGGTAAAGATAGTATTTCAGCTTGCCGGATTTCCACTGAGCATCCACGGAGGTATGCTGCGGCTGCCAGTCCTCGTGATAGTAGTCCTTCCACTCTTTCTTGAAGCCTTCGGAATAACCGGCACGAACCCAGAATTCCGGCTCCTCCAGATGAACGGCCTGCACTCCGGCATCCAAAGCGCGCTTTACGCCCACGCAAAGGAATTTTCCGTAATTAGCACCCGGCGACATATAATAGACATCGCCGCCGTGACTGATCTTATTGCCGGCTTTATCGGTCTGAGCTTCGTTCTCATGATTGATATTATCGAAACGGCCGTAGAGATAGTCCTGATACTCGCCCCAGGAAACGCCCGTCATCAGATGAACACGATAACCGCGATCCCGCCATGTTTTCACGCGGGCGGGCATCCCCTTGTCAATGCCATACACGATCGCCACATCCGAGCGCAGATTGATGTCATCCGCGTAGGGCGCGGCCGTCTGGAAACAAGTGCGCTCCATGATCTGTTTGGGATCGTCCAGCTGCTGGGCACAGGCACAGGCCGCCAGCAGTGCCAGACCGCAAAGCCAGCTCACGGGGGAACGGGTTATGGAAATTTTCTTCATCTGTCTTCTCTCTTCGTTTTTTTTAAATTTTGGCTAAGATCGCTTCCGTGACCTCACGGAAACGAGTCATCTCTTCCTCGCTACCGATGCTGATGCGCAGATACTCCGTCACATCCGGCTGAGCCCACCAGCGCACCAGGACGTTCTGCTCTTTGTACAGCTCATACCAGCGTTTGGCGGCGACTTTCGGCGGTTTTACAAAAATAAAATTGGTCTGACTGGGACGAGTCCGGAACCCGTGCCCGGCAAGCCATTCCAGCGTCTGCGAACGGGTCTTTTTAATGCGCTCGAAATTGGCGCGGTAGTAGTCCAAATGATCCAGTGTAGCCTCCGCCGCGATCTGTCCCAATCCATTCACGTTGTAACTGCCGCGGATCTTGTGCATCGCGCCGACCAGCTCTTCAGACCCCACACAATAGCCCACGCGCTGGAAACACAGGCAGTAGGCTTTGGAGAAGGTGCGCGCGACAAGCACATTAGGATATTTAGCCGCCAGAGACATGGCGTTCTCCTCGGCAAAATCCGCATAAGCCTCATCCAGCAGGATCACACCCTTTTGCGCCGCGCACAGTTTTTCGAGCGCCGCCGTGGTATAGCCCTGTCCGGTAGGCGCGTTCGGTGTGGTAACAAAAGTCAGGGCCGCGTTGAAATCCCAAACGCCGTCCGCTTTGAGCTTCTCCACGGAAGGAATGTCAAAATCCGGCAGCAGCGGTACTTCGTTCTTGACCACGCCCGACATTTCCGCCAGGACAGGATACAAACTGTAGCTGGGCGTAAAGTATTGAACAGTACATCCGGAGCGATCGGCTCCATCGGTCAGCGCATCCACATACGCGCGGACCGCCAGTTCCAAAACTTCATCCGAACCGGTGCCGACCAGGATATTCTCTTTTTTGCAGCCGTGCAAAGCGGCCAGTTTCACGCGCAGAGCGTCCGCCGTGGGATTCGGGTAACGACGCAGACGACCATCCACAGCAGCCTTGACAGTATCCAACACGGCCGGAGCCGGCGGATAAGGATTCTCATTCGTATTCAGACGAACCAGTCCCGGAACGATCACCTGCTCGCCGGGAACATAAGGTTTCAGCCCTTCTATCAGCGGGCGTATCAAACTTTTTCTCATTCTCAAGTAAATTACTGTTTCCCGTAAACCTGCTTGCCGGCGACCCACACGGCCACCGCGCGGCCCTTGATCGGCCAGCCGTTGAAAGGTGAATTATGCGACTTGCTCGCGCCTTGCGTGGTGTCATAGATCCATTCTTCATCCAAGTCCAGCACGGTCAGATCCGCGTCCGCGCCCACGCTCAGAGTCCCCTTGGGGATGCCCAGCAGACCGGCAGGAACGGTTGTGAATTTCCGCACCAGCTCCGGCAGGGTCAAAATACCCCGATGATACAGTCCCGTCAGGGCCAGACCGATTTCCGTTTCCAGACCGATGACCCCGAAAGGCGCCAAATCGAACTCCACCTCTTTCTCATAGCCGCAGTGCGGAGCATGATCACTGGAGATCACGTCTATGGTTCCGTCCTTCAGTCCCTCCAGGATGGCTTTGCGGTCTTCCGCGGAACCCAGCGGCGGATTCATCTTGAAAAACGTGTTATATCGTTTCCATTCGGGCCGGGCCGCCGTCTTACCGATCCCGGTAAAAATATCAAAATAGCTCTTGCCGTCTTCAGCCCAGAAAGCCTCCGAACCGGCCAGCGAAGCATCCGTCAGCGTGATATAATGCGGACACGACTCGGCATAGATGGAAACGCCCTCCGCCTTGGCCTTGCGGATCATGGCCACACTCTCCGCGCTGCTCACATGCTGGCAATACATCCGCGCGCCCAGTGTCTTGGCCAGCAGGATATCACGAGCCACGATGATCTCCTCGCCCAGACTGGGCCAGCCGCGCAGTCCCAGACGGGTACTCCAGTAACCGGCGTGCATCACCCCGTCGCTGGTCGCACTCACATCCTGACAATGATCCATCACCAGCAGATCGAATATCTGAGCATACTCCACGGAACGGCGCATCAGATCATTATTCTGGATGCAGCGGCCGTCATCGGTGATCGCCACAACACCGGATTTCTTGAGGCCGCCGATGGGAGCCATCTCCTCACCGGCCAATCCCTTGCTGATCGCACCCGCGATGAAGACATTCACCGCGGCGTCACGATGACAATGTTCCGCGACAAATGTCACCGCGCTGGGCGAATCCAGCGGCGGGACCGTATTGGGCATACAGNNAGCCGCGGCAGCCGTCCCGGTCTGGATGGTTTCCTTGGCTGTCTGCCCCGGCTCACGCAGATGGACGTGCATATCAATGAAACCGGGACACAGTACCTTCCCGTTCAGAGAAACGCGCTCAGCTCCCTCCGTTTGATCAGCGGGGATCGTTTTCCCCACAGCCGCGATCTTGCCGTCGCGGATCAATAACTCACCCGTCTCATCCAGACCATTAGCCGGATCCAAAATTCGAGCATTCTGAAGCAACACCAGGCTCATACACTTACCCTATCTGTTTCACACCGCGAACTCAATGCAAAACCGCGCAAAAAATCCGCTCTTTTTTATCTTCTCTGTTCAAAACAAAAGAGAGACACAGGCGGGCACGTTCCGTGCCTTCCGCATCTCCCTTTTAGAAAGGAATATCTCAAAAAACTTATTGATCCAGTTCGTTGACCGTCACAGTCATCTGAACCGCGATACGCTTGTCCACCTCGCTGGCCAGAGCCAGATCGGTCCCGCCTTTGCTGGTGCGCACCTGTGTGGTGATCCGGACATTGCCTTCCACATCTTCCACTTTCACATAGATCGTGCGTTTGTCCACTTTGGCTTCCAGCGTATAGGTGATCGTATTCTCTCCGTAGAGGTTACCGATCTCGGCCAATACTTTCTTGGCATCTTTGAACGCGATATCCATCGTGATCGGAGCCTCATACAGACTCACGATCTTGTCATTGATCATCGGATTTCCCGCGCGTTTGCGGCCGTCCACCGTTCCAACACAACCTGTCAGAGCCGCGGCACAGCCGACCATCATCGTCTTTAAAAACGCTCTTTTTGTCATCATATCATCTATCTTTCTTTAATTGAGCTTGATACATCCGCTGGCAAACAGAGCCGACAGACACATCAGTATCGCAAAAAAAACTCTCATAAAACTGCTGCGTTCAGACCGTCACCGGTCTTGCCGCCATGATTATACTCCACATCTGAAAATAATCAAACCGCAATTCACAAAGAATGAAAAAACAAACACGGCTTTCACCGTTTCGGATGAAAGCCGTGTTTTTCAGGAACCGGGCCGCCGTTTCAGACGGCCTTGATTCCTCGTTTCAGTGAGAATTACTTCACACTGCGATAGAACTTCTTGCT
>DBVN01000092.1 GCA_002308515.1 Verrucomicrobia bacterium UBA1263
TTATAAATTTAAAATCAGTACTCGGGATACGGAAAATCTAACGGAGGTTGAAGGATCTAAGGAGCTTCCTGGAGATCGCGGATAACGACGCTCATGTGGGGATAGCGTTTATCGGGATTGCGTTCCAGACATTTCAGCAGTACTTTTTCCAGACCTTTGGAAATATCGGGATTATACTCGCGCGGAGGCACCAGGCCGGTGCGTTCGTCCAGCATCTTGCGCAGGACTTCCTCGGAGGATTCGCCGATAAAGGGACGCTTATGGGTAAAAAGCTCGTAGGCAATGACTCCAAAGGCAAAGATATCCGCGCGCTGATCGGCCGGTTTGTGGAGCAGGATCTCCGGCGCCATATAGGCCGGAGTGCCCGCGGGCTTGAGTTCCACCGGTTTTTCCGGTTTGGGCACACAGAGGTCGAAGTCAATGAGTTTGGGATGGCCGCCGCGTGAAATGACGATGTTTTCCGGCTTGTAGTCCAGATGCAGCCAGCCGCTTTCGTGGACGTGTTCCAGCGCCGACGCGCAGCCAAAGAGGATATCCCAGATCTTTTCGATCAGTATTTCATCTTCGGCGGCAAAGAGTTCGCGCATATTAGCCCCCTCGATGTATTCCATCCCCATGTACGGGATGCGCTCCCACTTGCCGTGAGCGATGTACCGGATCAGGTTGGGATGAGCCGGGATCTGGGAAAGCGCCTCGCAGCCCTGGATAAAACGCTTGCGGTTCACGCTGGAGAGATCCGGATGGGCGATCCTTAGGGCAAAGGTTTCTTCCTTGCTGTTCGAGGCCAGCCAGAGCTGAGCCATGCCGCCGCTGTTGATCAGCTCGTGCAGACGATAGGAAGCGAAACGGCTGCCGCTTTCCAGCTGGATATCTTCGGGTTTAAACCACTTGAACAGTCCCATAAGCCGGTTATGAAAGAGCCGCTAACTGTTTCAGCACAGCGGGATAGATCTTGTGCTCCTCGATCTGGATGCGCTGATGGAGCGTGTCGGGGGTATCTCCTTCCAGAACGGGAACCGCCGCCTGGGCGATGATGGGACCGGTATCCACACCGGAATCCACATAGTGAACGGTCACGCCGGTCACCTTCACCCCGTAGTCCAGAGCCTGTTTCCAGGCATGAAGCCCTTGGAACGCAGGCAGAAGGGAAGGATGGATGTTGACAACGCGGTTGGGGAAAGTTTTCAGGAAATCCGCTTTTACGATCCGCATGAACCCGGCCAAGGCGACCCATTCCGCTCCGGCTTCCCGAAGTGCCTGGATATAAGCCTGTTCGGCATCACCGTCCAGACGGGTCCTGGAATTGCCCGCGGAGATATACCGGGCGGGGATCCCGTAAAATTCGGCACGGCTGAGAATGCCGGCATCGGGTGAATCCGCGATCACCAGTACGATATCTACCGGGATCTCACCGGCTTGCGCCGCTTCCGCGATAGCCACCAGATTGGAGCCTTTGCCGGAGCCGAGGACTCCGAGTTTCATTCTTTTTGCATTCATGCCGTTCATGATCGGATCGGGCGCGGTACCGCGCCGTAGTGAAAAGATAGCATAAATTTCTTGATCTGTGAAGGACAGAACTTGAAACCGTTCGGATCATGCGGTTCATTTGACATTATAAAGGGCTTATCAGAGCAAAATTTTCGTCCTGAAAAGGGAATTTAGAAACAAAACTGAAAAAACATTTACAATACCCGCTTGACTTTTAAAGGGTTGACCTCTATCCTAGAATGCGATGCGGGTGGCGAAAGGGCTGTTGGACAAACCTCTCCGTGCGGAAAGGCAGAGCTTTCTATTCCCGATGTTCTTTTTATTCAATAATATATATTATGAAAGAAACCTATAAATACGGTATGATGGGCCGTCGCGACTTCCTCAAAACAGCCGCGTTGGCAACCCTGGGCACAATGTCTGCCCCCTATATCATGCGCGCAGGTGCTACCAGCAAGCTGAAAGTTGGTATCATCGGCTGCGGCGGTAAAGGTGAAAGTGACGCGGAAGCTCTGATGGGCGAAGATATCGTCGCCCTTTGTGATGCTGATGATCGCAGAGCCGCTACCATTCGGAAGAAATGTCCCAATGCCCGCTATTACAAAGATTACCGCGTCATGCTCGAGAAAGAAAAATATCTCGACGCGGTGACCGTTTCTACCCCTGACCACAACCATGCTCCTGCCGCCATGATGGCTATGCAGAGAGGTTTGCACGCTTTCGTGCAGAAACCGCTGGTCCACTCCGTTTACGAAGCCCGCGAGATGCGCAAAGCCGCCGCTCAGTACAAAGTGGCCACCCAGATGGGCAACCAGGGTTCCGCTGAACCGGGTCTGCGCCGCGCTGTGGAATGCATCCAGGCCGGTATGATCGGTGATGTCAAAGAAGTCCATGTGTGGTCCAATCGTCCGATTTGGCCTCAGGGCATCTCTGAACCTCTCCCGAAAGCTCCGATCCCTGCCGGTGTGGATTGGGATATTTGGTTAGGACCCGCACCTGTCCGCGAATACGGCGAAGGTTATCTGCCGTTCAACTGGCGCGGCTGGCTCGACTTTGGTACAGGCGCTCTGGGCGATATGGCCTGCCATACCTGCAATATGCCGTTCCGCGCTCTGGAACTCGGTTATCCGACCAGCGTCATTGCTGAGAAGCTCGATGGTGCCAACAAGCAGACCTATCCCAACAAGTCCCGCTTGAAATTTGAATTCCCGGCCCGCAAGAAATACGTCCCGGTGACCTTCTACTGGTACGACGGCGGCTGGAAACCGAATGAAGACATCACCAAGGACATCAAAGAGATGATGGACGAGATCCCCGGCTCCGGCTGCTTGATGATCGGTACCAAGGGTCAAGTCTTCTCTCCGGATGACTACGGCGCAAAATTCTATGTCAAGATGAACGAGGATAAAGAGTTCAAGGCCAGCAACAATCACGAAGCTGCCAGCGAGAACGTCATCCCCGTCACCATCCCGCGCTCCATTGGCCACGCCAAGGAATGGATCGAAGCCTGCAAAGGCGGCAAACCGGGTTACTCCAACTTCGACATCGCCGCTTATCTGACTGAGATCATCCTGCTCGGCTGTATCGCTATCCGCGTGGGTGAAGGCAAACTCATGGAATGGGACGGCCCCAACATGAAGTCTCCGAACTGCCCTGAAGCAGCCCAATTCGTGAAACGCGAATACCGCAAGGGCTGGAACTGGTAGTTCCTCACAGACTGGGCTTTGGCTCAGTCATCAATATCATATTCACATTTCAGACCGGAAGAGACCCTTCCGGTCTTTTTTTTCGCCAAATTGCCATTAGCAAATAAAAAATTCAGGGATTGCATAATACATTCCAGGTTAATGAAATGCTGAATATATACAAAACACTCGACCACTCATTTCTCTTGTTATAAAATCCCGCAGGGATTCACTCTGAAACCCCGTAAGGGGTGATAAGATAATAGCCGGGGGTGAGCGCAGCGTAACCCCCGGTAAGACGATAAAATATACCCTCACCGGGAACCGGTGACAGAACATTAAGACATGGCAACGACATTGATAAAAATCAACATCCATCTGATATTCCACATCAAAAGCACCAGTGTCACCATGCGGCAAGAAGATTTGGAACGGATCTTTTCCTACATCGCTGGAATTATCAAAGGATTAGAAGGAATGCCCATACAAATTGGCGGTGTGAATGATCATATCCACATATTGGCATCCATGCCTAAGACAATATCGTTAGCAGATTTTGTACGATCCATCAAAATTAAAAGCAATAAATGGATCAAAACATTAGACAGTTCGTATATTCCCTTTGCATGGCAGGATGGATATGGGGCGTTTTCGGTAAGCGCGTCCCAAGTGAGTAAAACAGCGCAATACATTCAGAAACAAGCCGAACATCACACGAAACATTCATTTATGGAAGAATACAAAATGTTTTTGGACGCGTATGGCATTCAATACGATGAACGGTACGCGTTCAGGGATTGATATTCGGTTCTGTCACCGGTTCCCGGTGAGGTACTTGAGAGGAAACCGTTACCGGGGGTTACGCTACGCTCACCCCCGGCTATTTTCCGGCAAGCCCTTCGGGCTTTCAAGTTA
>DBVN01000029.1:0-272 GCA_002308515.1 Verrucomicrobia bacterium UBA1263
CCTGGCGCAGAAATTCGTCGCGTCATACCAGCTGACCTGCTCTACCGGCAGATCGGCTCCTTTCCAATTGGAAGGATTCGTCCCCATAACGGCTTCATATTGTGCCTGAGTCACTTCATACTTGCCCATCCAGTAGCCCTTTGTCAGGGTTACCTGATGCTGCGTTTCATCATCCCATCTGCCCAGTTCATCTTCCGGACTGCCCATGATGAATGTACCCGGTTCGATCCAGATCATGTCCAAATTCACCGTATCCGAAAGCGGGATCGTGA
>DBVN01000029.1:329-3767 GCA_002308515.1 Verrucomicrobia bacterium UBA1263
TTGAAAGCCGAATCCACTTTTGTCCAGTTGACCGCATCCTCACTCTGATAAAGTGTTCCCGTATAGGTCACTACCAGATTGGTTCCGTCTATTTTACAGCTGATGGTTGGTTGCTCCGCCTGAGCTATCACCGCCGCCAGCACCACAGCCAGCAGCCCGAAAGTTGTTTTGAGTGTGTTCATCGTATTTGCCCATTGCGTTGAATGAGTACCCGTTGAATAAGATAGCGCACTTTTCAGAAAATTCAAGTTTGAATATGCCGTCAAAATGAATCAAATCCTGATAAAAAATCTGTGCCTGTCCGTGTGGATCTGTGGTTTTTTAAAAGAAAAAGGGACAGCACCCGCTGTCCCTCTGTTATGCACAAAACAACTTTGTAATACAAAGAAAATGAACTATTCGTCTTTCAGTATCTTAGAGCGCCGCTCCTGATACTCGCGCGGAGATATCTTGTCCTGGCGGTACATCTCCAGCAGCTCCAGCAATTTGGTCTCTTTGGTAGTCGCGTTCGCCGGCAGGATGACTGCTGTATTCGCCGGAGGAAGGATATCCTTATTCTTTTCGCGTTCGTTGGCTACCTGCTCGGCGATCTTGCGGGATTCCTCCGCCGCCTTTTCCTGAGCGGCTTTGGCTGCCTTGGCCTGAGCTTTAGCCTCTTTTTCAGCCTGTCTGGCGGCTTTTGCCGCGGCACGGGCTTCCGCGTCGGCCTTTGCTTTGGCTTCTCTTTCCGCTTTCTTGGCGGCCTTGGCTTCAGCTTTGGCTTTGGCCTTAGCCTCTTTCTCAGCTTCGGCGACGGCCTTAGCTTCAGCGTCGGCTTTGGCTTTTGCTTCCTTCTCCGCCAGTTTAGCGGCTTTCTCGGCATCAGCCTTTGCCTTGGCTTCAGCGTCCGCTTTTTCTTTAGCTAATTTCTCAGCCGCTTTCGCTTCGGCTTCCGCTTTGGCCTTTGCTTCCTTTTCAGCCAGTTTGGCGGCCTTCTCTGCTTCGGCTTTGGCTTTAGCTTCAGCGGCGGCTTTTTCCTTAGCGGCCGCTTCGGCTTCCGCCTTTTCCTTAGCCAGTTTTTCAGCGGTTTCTTTGGCTTCGGCCTGGAGTTTTTCTTCAGCGGCTTTGGCTTCCGAGGTCTGCGCCTCTGTATTGGCTTTTTCCTGAGCCAGTTTTTCAGCGGCTTCGGCCTGAACTTTAGCAACTTCGGCGGCCGCGGCCTTGGCGGCTTTCTCAGCTTCTTCGGCTTTGGCCACTTCCGCGCGGTATTGAGCCAGAGCGGCATCCGCGTCAGATGACTTCAAAGCATCCACTCGGGCATCCAGTTGTCTCAGACGGCTCTTCCTTTGCGCGATCAGTTTTTTGTTGATCTCGATGACGGTATTGCTGTCGTTGGCCACCAGTTTATCCATCTCCCATTGTTCCAGGGCGGTGGTATATTGGTTTTCCAGTTCCTGGATCTCGGCCGCCAGAGCGGCCTGCCCTTCGGCGGCGCGTGTGTTGCCAGCGGCGATGCGTGACTCTGCCAGCTTGTAGATGCCCTTTTTGTTGGCGATCTGAGTGGAAAGCTCGTCGCACAGTGTGCGCTGCGTGTCCTCGGAACGGCGGGCCTTATCCAGAGATTTTTTGGCCGAGGAAAGATTGGACTCCAGCGTTTTGATCTCCGACTTGAGATAGGAGATCTCCGCTTTCGTATCTTTGATGGCAGTCTTGATCTCCGCGGAGTCAGCCGCGCGAACCGAGTTTACATAAACGGGAAACCCACCGGCGCAAAGCGCGACGGCGATCAGCAGTAATGTTATCTTCTTTTTCATAATACCTTACTTTTTAAATCATTTTGTCACATCGTCCGTGGATTTCCTGGAGAGAAATTAGGCTTTCTCCGCCGGCGCGGGAACTTCCTTGACCACGGCGTGGAGCTTGAGCAGCTCGATCACCTTGCCGCGAACGATCTCCGACGCGATCTGACCAATGCCGCGATTCTCCTGCAAACGTTTGACAAACTTCTGCAGAGGGATCTTGTTCATCTGGGCCAGTGTCGCGATACGGGTCCGCAACTCATTTTCACTCGCCTGGATCTTCTCAGCCGCGGCGATCTTATCAATGATGAAGCTCACTCTTAAATTATCTGCCGCCTGTTTGGCCGCATTCTCACGGATCTCGCCCATCTTGGCGTTGATCACTTCATCACGCACTTTGCGCTCTTTGTTCTGGCGCACGATGCGTTCCACGATGGAAGCGGTCTCGTATTCCAGGAGGCTGTCGGGCAGATCAAAATTCACTTTTTCCAGAAGCGCTTTGGCGATCTGGCTTTCAATGGACTGTCTCTCTTTGTACTGAGCATCCAATTCCAAATCGATGCGGACGTTCCTCTTGAGTTCTTCCACGGTCTTGAGACCATAGAGCTGGGCCAGATCATCATTCAGTTCTGGAAGTTCTACTTCCTTCACCAAAGTGACTTCTACTTCAAATTCAGCTTTCTTGCCAGCCAGCTCGGATTCCACAAAGTCCGCCGGGAAATCCACGCTCACGGTCTTCTTGTCGCCGGCTTTCATGCCGATCAGCTGCTCGGTGAAACCGGGCAGGAAGGAATTCTTGTCGATACGCACCCAGAAATTATCCGCTTTGGCGATGCGGGTCGCGGTCGGAACGATATCCGTGATGGCCTTGCCTTCACAAGTCGCGGTGTAATTGATCACAACGACATCTTTATTCTCAGCCGCTTTGGCCGCGTCCTTGTAGGAGCACATACGCTCCCGGAGCACGGTCATCGCCTTATCCACACTGCTGTCATCCACAACAGTCTTTTCGATCGTCACGGGAATGCCCTTGTATTCAGGCAGCTCAAAATCAGGAGCCAGCTCCACCGTCAGATTGAAATTGAAGGGTTTATCCGCTTCCAGCGGGGTATCTTCCTCCAGACGGGGTGTCCCCACCGTTCTCAGCTTATTATCATCAACAGCCTTACGCAGCCCCTTTTCGATCAGATCCTGCTTGGTTCTGTCATTGATGGCTTTCTCATACAGTTTAGCCACAGTCTCGCGAGGCGCTTTGCCCGCGCGGAATCCACGGATCGTTACGTTTTTCTGATACAGATCAATTGTCTCATTGATCGCAGCTGTCACTGCCTGAGCATCAACTTCCACTTTCAGCAACTTTTTGCAAGGTGCTAAATCTACCAAACTTACATTCACAAATTATACCTTTCGAATTTGAACTTAACCCATCCGCGGCCAACCAAAAAACAACCACCACAGTGGGACGAACATTTTAGGGGACATCCGCCATGCCGTCAAGCACGTGTTGCCATGGCTTTTTGATAAATTTCAATCAGCTGCCGGTAATTGACTTCCGGCGTAAAATCCCGCAGATAGCGTTCGCGCCCGGCCCGGCCCATCTGATGCCTTTCCTCCGGGGTCATACGGATCATCCGGCGGATGCCTTCCTCCAGGGCTCCCG
>DBVN01000029.1:3824-18306 GCA_002308515.1 Verrucomicrobia bacterium UBA1263
CCCAGATTGGAGGCCAGGATCGGTTTGCCCAGTGCCATGGCTTCGATCAGCGTCAGACCAAATGTCTCGTACCACACCGAGGGGAAAACCAGAAAACTGCACTCCGCCAGCCGGCGCAAGACCTCCGGACGGGAAAGTCCTCCGGTAAACGTCACACCCGGCACGTTCCTGGCCCGCAGTATGTTTTCCAGAGCGCCCTGCCCCGTGACCGTCAGAGGATAGTCTATCTGTCTCCACGCGTCCAGCAGCTGGCCGATCCCTTTTTCCGCCGAAAGCCGGCCAATGAAAAGCGCTCCCGGTTTTTCACTGACAGCGGGAACGCCGGGCAGCGGATCCTCCAGGAAATTGGGTTTGACGAAAATCTTCCGCGGATCCAGTCCTCCCTGGATGAATTTGCGGCGCGAAAACTCGGTCAGCGCGATAAACGCGTCCACTTCACCCTCCAGAAAACGACGGCGGCGGATCTCCCGATACAAACGGTAACTGAGAAATGTCTTTAACCGGCTGCCGCCCAGAAAACAATGACGGATCAGACAGCGGCTGGACCGTCCGTCCCGCAGACAATCCTCGCAGGGACGCTCCCGGTACATCAGCTGGGTACCGGGACAGATCATCCTGAAATTGTGCAGAGTGTGGACCGTAGGGATGGAACGCTCATGCGCGGCCTCAAAGACCGAAGGGGTCATCCTCATCCAGAAATTATGCAGATGGAAGATATCGGGTTTGAACTGATCCAATACCTTGCCCGCGTCTGCCTTGAGCGTTTCGGACCAGGTGCTGTTCTTCAGTGCCGCCAGCCTGTCGCCAAACCCCAGATCCCGGATCTCAGCGTTGCTCCTTTCCCAGATGAGTACCTCGTGACCATGCGTGCGCAGGAGTTTTTCCTCGGCCAGTACCACATTTTTCTCACCTCCGGTGGGAATATCCGCGTAATTATTGAATGCGATCAGGATTTTCATGCAGTATGTTGAGCGCGGACTCGTTACGACCCGGAATCCGACACCGGGATTTTAGCGAAAAAAGGGGGTATTGGAAATTTTTTTGAATAAATTTATTAAAATGAGTTGACCGCCTCCGCATTTTCTGGCACTCTTTTGGGCGTGTTGCGGGGGCGTAGCTCAACTGGTTTAGAGCGCTGCCCTGTCACGGCAGAGGTTACGGGTTCGAGCCCCGCCGCTCCCGCCATCACTATGTTCATAGGTGTTTGTAGAAATAACGTAAGTTGTTTAAGTTGTTTCTCCTTTCATTTTTTTCCTTTCATTTTTCCCACCGGCGGGTGTCGGTGGGTTTTTTGTTTTTGAATTTCTCAGCGCGGGGCTAAAAAAATTCCCCCGTCTGTCGGACGAGGGAATTTATATCTTGTAGAATGATTTGAAGTCCGGGGCGCGCCTCCTTTTTTTTTTCAGCGTCCCGCGAAAATGTTTTCCGCTTAAGCGCAGACAGCGATCTTTCTGGCTTTCGCGGTCTGGACTTTCGGCAGCGTGATCCTCAGCACACCCGCTTCCATCTTGGCCGTGATATGCTCAAAATCCACGTCGGTACTTAGTTCATAAGAGCGTTTGTAATCGCACAAAGCACTTTCGCTGTGGACCAGCGTCCAGCCCTCCGGGGTCGGAGTGACTTTGCCGGTGATAGTCATCACGTTGTTTTCCAACTGGATATCCACGTTTTCCTTGCTCACGCCCGGCATATCCACTTCCAGAAAGACCTGGTCATTGCTCTGGTAGATATCCGCGCGGGGGATCTTTACCCTCTTGCGTTCGGTGTTCTTTGTTTCACAGTGACAACGGTCATTTCCGTTGTGATTCACGTTGTTTCCATTGGAAGCCACATTGACTTTTGTATCAAAATTGTTGTTAGACATATCTTTATCCTTTCTTCTATAAATTGTTTTTTGTTTTCAGCGGTTTACTCGCACGCCACACAGATCTGTTTCGGCTGCGTTTTCTCAGCGCGCGGTACCTTCACTGTCAGCACACCGTCCTTGTAATCCGCGGTGACTTTATCCACCTGGACATCCGCCGGCAGGCTGATCGTGCTGTGGAAGTGATTCTGTGAACGTTCTGTTCTCAGATATTTCTTCCCCTTGTTTTCCGCGGATTCCTGACTCTTGCGGTCAGCTTCGATCGTCAGGATGTTGTCCTTTACGTTTACATTGATATCCTCAGGCTTTACTCCGGGAATACCGCTTCTGACTATCAGATTGTTCCCGTCAGTGAAAAGGTTCGTGGAAAGTTCCTCGCCTTCCAGCGGGCTATATTGCGGACCTTCCCAAAAAGGTGTGTTCAGCAGCTTGCTCATTTCCAGCCCGAATCTTTCCCAAGGATTGAAGAATCCGAAATCGTTCCAGTCATTTACATTTGCTCTTTTTACTAACATACTCATTTTTCCTTTCTCTGTTAAAGTTCTTTTCATTCTGCCGGCCACCGTGGTCGGCATCTGCCATAGATAAAGCGAAAAGGATGCCAAACCCTTTTTGATTATTCATAACTCATTTATAAACAAATAAATAAATCAGAAATACAATCAGTGGCCCCGAATACGGCAAAGGTTGAAACACCTTAAATAGAGACATTCTGTCGCATAATATGTGACACTATTTTTCATTCCTGCGAATTGTGTCACAATGTCTCAGATGAACTTTTTTCTGTTCTTTTGTCCCGCTTCCGTAGATGATGCGGACGGCGTATGTGGGATACATTGCATTCATACCTGCCCTATTTGCTGGCGGGACTGGGCAGTTTTTTCATTGGACTTTCCAAAGCGGGATTCGGCGGCGGACTGGGCATGATGGTCACACCCATCTGTGTGGTCGCGTTCGGTCCCAAGGCTATCGGCATCCTGCTGCCGCTGCTCTGCGCGGGGGATATCTTCAGCATGTACGCCTACTGGAAGAAGTGGCAGATCAAAAACTTCTGGTTCCTGCTGCCGGGCATCATCGTCGGCGTGATCATCGGGGCGCAGCTTTTCGGGCGCTTTACGGCGGATCATCTGAACCTGATCATCGGTCTGCTGGCGATCTCCTTTGTCGCGTTCCAGGTGAGCCGCGAGTATATCACCAGACACGCCAAGGCTTTCATCCCCTCTTATAAGACAGGCATCCCCTACGGCATCGCCGCCGGACTGACCTCCACCTTTGCCCACGGAGCCGGACCGGTCGTGACGATGTTCCTCCTGCCGCAAAAGATGACCAAAGAGGTCTATATGGGGACAACGATCTTTATCTTCACCTTCATCAACGCGTTCAAGATGCCTTTCTTCTGCATTGACCAGACTATGATCAACCTGCCCATCTTCGCTCCGCACTCCATCATCACGCTGGAAACTCTGACGATCGGGCTTTACTGCTTCCCTCTGGTGCCGCTGGGTGTCTGGGCCGGCATCTGGTTGAACCGCAAATTCTCCGAAGCGCAGTTCGTCCACATCATCTACATCCTGACCGCGCTGGCCGGAGCGGACCTGGTCTGGCACTCCCACTTCTGGCGCTGGTTCTAACCCAAAATCATCGTTAGGATTTCAATTTTACCAAAACATATTGTTATTCAATAACTTATCTATGTTAATCCGCGTCTGTTTGTGGTTCTTTTAAACCATCCGCGGTTCTTTACAGAGATCATTTCAGCTTGTGGAAAAACTTGCGGGCGGTCCGGGTCGTCAGCTCGGCGAATTCCTCCGGCTTCAGGCCCAGGATCCCGGCAACACGGCTGCCGGTGTGGACCACATAAGCCGGTTCACACAGCTGACGAAAATGCGGTTCCGGTGCCAGGAAAGGACAATCGGTCTCCACCATCAGCTTATCCGCCGGCAGACAGCGGACAGTCTCTCGCAATTCCTCGGCTTTCTTGAAAGTAACGATCCCGGTCAGACTGATCAGGCAGCCCATATCGAAATAGGTCTGAGCCTCGGCCACGCTCCCCACAAAGCAATGGAACACCGCTTTGATCCGGCCGACATACGGCTTCATCAGTTCCACACAGTCCTGAAAAGTTCCCTCGCCGCGCTGGTGGATGCAGCAGGGCAGTCCCAGCTCGGCCGCCAGTTCCAGATGCTGAAGGAAGACCCGGCGCTGACGCTCCTTGATCTTGCGAACTTCATCGGTCTCGACGCGCGGCAGGCGAAAATAATCCAGACCGATCTCGCCGATAGCCACCGTCTTGGGGTGCTGTGCCTGGGAGCGCAGCTCTTCCACCTGCGCCGGAGAGAGTTCCATCGTATCGCCCAGAGTAGCCAGATCCTGCGGCTGCCACCCCACGGCCGCGTACACACAGTCATACGTCCCGGCATGGGTCAGACTGAGCCGGTTGGTCTCGCCCGTCACGCCCAGGGTGATGATCCGGCTGACCGAGGCCGCCCGCGCCCGCTCGACCAGTTCTGAGACATGTCCTTCAAATTCTGTTGAATATAAATGAGAGTGTGTATCTATCCATTCCATAAAAAAGAACCCGCCGCCGCGGGACGAACAACTATAGCAAAGTCCGTTTTTACATTGCAAATCCTCTTCTCGGACAGCAAAGCGAAAAGCCGGGTTGCATTTATCCTCCAAAATGTGGATAATGCCGCGGGCGGGGATAAGATCGCATGTATTCATTATCTACTTGTTGGAACGCGAGGAATTACACAGACGGACGCGCAATGCTGGAGGAAGTGCGCTCCTTGGGTTTTGAATATGCCGAACTGGGGCATAATACCCGAATCAGTCTGCTGGAAGGTATTTTGGACGCTATCAAGAACGGTGTCGTCAAGATCAGCAGTGTGCATAATTTCTGCCCTCTGCCGGTGGGAGTGGAACACTCCGCGCCGAACATTTTCCAATTCAGCTCTGATGATCCGCGCGAACATGAACGCGCCATCAACCAGACCAAAAAGACTCTGGAGTTTGCCGCGCGTGTGGGAGCTCCGCTGATGGTGACACACTTCGGCTCCATCAAGATCCACGATTACAGCGCCCGTCTGCTGCCGCTGGTCAAAGCCCGGATGCAGAACACACCCCGGTATGAACGCATGGTGATGGAAGTCAGCGAGTATCTGGAACTGGCTAAGGAGGAATGGTTTGAACGTTCCTGCCAGGCACTGGAGCAGCTGATCCCCGAAGCCAAACGGCTGGGCGTGAAGATCGGCATCGAGAACCGGGAAGGTCTGAACGAGCTGCCTCTGGACGCGGATTTCATGACATTGTTCGATCGTTTTCCCCAGCCGGAAGTCGTTTACTGGCACGACACCGGCCACGCGCAAATCAAAGAAAATTACGGCTTTATCAATCACTTCTTCCAGATCGACAACATGCTGGGCCGGATGTACGGCTCGCACATCCATGACTGTGCCTATCCGGTGGGCGACCACTGCCCTCCGGGAGAAGGAGATATAGACTTTGAACTGCTCAAACCGCTCTTCAAGCCGACCCATCTCAAAGTCCTGGAGATGAATCCCGCCGTCAAAGCCGAAAACATCCGCGCCGGTCTGGCACATATCAAGAGTATTTTGGGAGACGAGTGAAAAAACTTCGGTCCATCGCCGCCCAGTTTGGACGAGTTTTTATCAGTATCCTGCTGCTGGTGTGGATCTTCCACGCGATATTCATGGAACAGGGACAAATCGTCGCTCCGCGGCTGGGTCTGGACTGGTCACAGCTGAGCCGCTCCGAACAATGGGGCATCGCCTGGCAGTATGGCCCCAAAGCCCTCTGGGAAATCATCACTCTGATCCGCCCGCTCTCCTTCTTCCTTTCCCTGCTGAGTGTGGGAGCCACCGTCCTGCTGGGAGCCTGGCGCTGGCATATCCTGCTGGAAGCACAGGGGATCCGTGTCGCCTTCCGACGCACGTTCCAGATCACCATGATCGGCCAGTTCTTCAACAGCTTTCTGCTGGGCAGCACCGGAGGCGACCTGCTGAAAGCCTATTACGGCACCCATGAGACCGAAAAAAGCAAGACCGAAGCCGTGACGACCGTTTTCGCCGACCGTCTGCTGGGCTTGTTTTCCATGCTGCTGTTCACCGTGATCTTTATGGTGCCGAACTATCACCTGCTGCTGGTCAATAAGCGGCTCACCATGCTGACGTTGTTCACGCTGGGGATGTTCGCCGTCTGTCTGGTTCTGATCCTGTTTGCCGGTCATGGTCATCTGCTGTCGAGCCTGCTGACCCGGTACCCGCGGCTGACGCACCTGCAGCGCGCCCTGGAAGCCTGCAAAAAGACAGCGCGCCAGGGACACGTCATCACCAAAGTTTTCCTCCTTTCCATGCTGCTGAACGGATTCTGCGTTCTGCAGTTCTACATCATCGCCAGAGACTTGGGACTGAACATCACCTCCATCCAGCTGGCCGTGATCGTGCCCATGATCATCTGCATCTCCTCCCTGCCCATCACCCCCAGCGGACTGGGTGTGCGCGAGAATCTCTACGTCATCATGCTGGGAGCCCCCATGCTGGCCATCGCCCCGGCCAAGGCGCTGGCCTTGTCCCTGATTGCTTACGCCGGGTTCCTCTGTTGGAGCGCGTTCGGGGTCTTCTTCTACCTGGCCTACCGACGACACCATGCCAAAGCCTGAACTAATGACCATCGGCGTGCTGTCCGACACGCATGACGTGCTGAATGAGACCGTACTGCGGCAGCTGCGCGGAGTGGACCGCATCCTCCATGCCGGCGATATCGTCTGCCGGGATATTCTGGATCAGCTGAGGCAGATCGCGCCGGTCACAGCCGTCCGCGGCAACTGCGATCCGCTGGAATGGGGTGATGAACTGCCGCGGTCGCTTTCCACCGTCATCGGCGGCTACCGCATCTTTATGATCCATGACCTCGGCGACGGGAATCCTGACAATCTGTCTATGGGCCATTATGAACGCTGGCTGCGCTGCGATCCTCAGATCGCCATCTTCGGCCACATCCATCGCCCTGTGAATAAAGAAGAAAAAGGAGTGCTGTATTTCAATCCGGGTTCACCGACCCGTCCGCGCGGAGGTCATGCTCCGTCCATCGGACTGCTGCACCTCTCACCCGAAGCGGCCGTAGCCGAACATATCAGTGTGTAAACCGGTTACGGATTGATCGTCAGGATCTTATCAAATCCGGACATGGTCAGGATATTCATTACCTCCTGATCAACATGTGAAATGACCATCGTGCCACCTTTGCCGGTGATGTTCTTCTGGATGAGCAGCAGCAGACGCAGACCCGCGCTGGAAATAAAGGACAGCTCCCTGAAATCCAGCTCCAGGTGCTTCACACCGCTCAGGATACCGCGCATTTCCTCCTCGGTATCAGGAGTGCTTTGCGTATCCAGCCGTCCGCAAAACTCAACAACGAGTTGATCCCCGGTTCTTGTTTTCTTCAGTTCCATAGTCACCCAAAGACGGCTTTATTCTAAGAAAATATCCTCAAAATAAAAGGTATAAAACATTTTTCTGACCGTTCCCGAACCCGGAAAAACATATTTATCACAAAAATGCTCAATGAAATGCCACAAAAATGCTCAATAAGCTTGCATCAATAAATAAAAGTGCATATATTTCACTGAGTTGCTTTGACTATGCAATATCTAAGCAGAATAGTTGATCAAAGGCTGAAATTGCTGTTGAACGTATTTGGCGCGGTTTTGGTGGAAGGCCCTAAATGGTGCGGCAAGACCACCACCGCGGAAATGCAGTCACACAGCATCCTGCGCTTGCAGGATCCAGATGAAAGAGAGTCACTTCTGAAAACAGCAGAAGTCAAACCCTCTCTTTTGCTGAAGGGTGAGACTCCCCGGCTGCTGGATGAATGGCAGGATGCTCCCGTATTGTGGGACGCGGTCAGGATCGCCGTTGATAAAAGGAGACAACCCGGACAATTTATCCTGACAGGTTCCACCTCTATCGACAAAACCCAGATCCTTCACTCCGGCACAGGTCGGATCACCCGGATGAAGATGTACCCGATGAGCTTATATGAATCTCTGGAATCCACGGGGGAGGTTTCTCTCAAAAAGTTGTTTGATGATCCGGGATATGATATTGACGGCAAACGATCCAAGATGACCGTGGAAGACCTGATTTTCGCGGCCTGCCGCGGCGGATGGCCTACCTCGCTTTCTATTCCCGATGATCAGGCTAAGCTGCTGATTGCTCAGGATTATCTCAACGCGATATGCCAAAACGATATTTCCACGGTAGATAATGTTCAGAGAGACCCGACTCTGACCAGACTCATTCTGCGGTCTTACGCAAGAAACATTTCCACGCTGGCTAAGAAATCGGGAATGATCCAGGACATTCTTTCCCATACAGAAACTCTTGCCCGCAACACTTTTGATAAATATGTCACCGCTTTGGAAAAACTATTCGTCATCGAAGATATCAACGCATGGTCTCCTTCCATACGATCCTCCTCCGCCATCAAAAACAGTCCCAAGCATGAATTTTGCGATCCTTCTGTAGCCGTAGCCGCCCTGGGCCTCAATCCCCAGGCACTGCAAACAGATATGAAAACATTCGGTTATATTTTTGAATCAATGTGTGTGCGTGATTTAAAAGTTTACTGTCAGGATTTTGGAAGCAGTATTTCCTACTATCATGACCGTTACGGTCTGGAAGCGGATATCGTTCTGCATCTTGCCGATGGCAGATATGCCCTGATCGAATGTAAACTGGGCAGCCGTGAGATCGAGGTCGGAGCGGAGCATCTCCTTAAATTGAAAAAACTGATACAAGAATATAACAAAACTGCAAAACAAGTTCCTCTGAAAGAACCTGATCTGCTTATCATTCTGACAGGCGGAAGTATGGCTTACACCCGGAAAGACGGTGTCAAGATCATCCCGCTGGCCTGTCTGAAGGATTGATCCTTTCCATCAACAGTGCAGTGAATATAAACAAGATGTGAAAAAATTGACGGATTCTGTTTTTGACAGTTGAAAACTTTCTCCAAAACCGTTAGCATCGGGTCTGGGAGGTAAAATGGATTATTTTGCTCTATTGGATGAACCGCGCAAGCCTTGGATAGACACAGGGTTGCTGAAGGATAAATTCATGGAGATGAGTGCCCGGTGTCATCCGGATAAATTTCCACAGGCGGCACCGGAGGAACGTGAACGGATCAGCGCCCGGTATGCCGAGCTGAATGCCGCTTACCAGTGTCTGAGTCACACACGGGACCGGCTGCTGCATTTGATCGAGCTGGAAACCGGCAAAGCGCCTTCGGATGTGCAAAGGATCCCGCCCGGAACGAGTGATTTATTCATGCAGATCGGCCAGACCTGCGCCCAGGCGGCCGCGTTTCTGGAAAAACAACCCCAGACCGATTCCCCTATCCTGAAGGCCAAACGCTTTGTGGAGCAGATGGAATGGACGGACAAGCTGACGGAACTGCAAGACCGGCTGAATGAAATCAGCTCCAAACTGGAGGAGGAACTCAAGCGCATGAACGCCGATCTGGAGAATGGCGCGCCTTTGCCGCTGGAACGACTGGAGGAGATCTACCGCTCCGCCAGCTATATCAACCGCTGGACCGATCAGATCCGGGAGAAAATAGTCCAATTAGCTGTATAATCTTAAACATAATGATTCTTATGAAAAAAACTTTTTTGACCGGGATCAGTCTTCTGCTGGTCGCCGCCGCTCTTTGCTGCTGGAATCCGTGCGCCGCGAACGCCGCCACCACCAAACAACAGACCGGCACCGCGCGGCCTGTTTCGATTCCCAAAAAGAAACAGACCACAACCACCAAAACACAGGCCGCTTCCACCAAAACAAAAGCCAAAACGACAACAGCCCAAACAACAGCAGCCAGCACCTCTGGCTATCAGAATGTCGTCACCTGGGGCAAGAAGCACGGGATGCGCGCCGCCTGGACTCAAAAGAACAAGACGCTGCGCCTGTCCAATGATTCGACAACGATCGTCCTGAACATCGGAGCGCGCCACGCTTCTATCAATAATATCAAGATCGCTCTTTGTCAGAATGTTAAAATGTCCGGTGGAAATGTCTTTGTCTCGACTCAGGATATCAACACCGCACTGGAAGCCATCACCAATCCCAGGAAAAACGCTGTCCGCATCGTTGCTATTGACCCCGGTCACGGCGGCTCCCAGCCCGGCGCGAAGCATTCCGGCAAACAGGAAAAAGACATCACCCTGCTGATCGCCAAGGAAGTACGCACCATCCTCCAGAACAAAGGGGTCAAGGTCGTCATGACGCGCACTACGGACCGCACCATGGATTTGAAAACGCGTCCCAGGATCGCCGAGCAGAACCATGCCGATGTCTTTGTCAGCATCCATCTGAACGCCGCCAGCGCGGATGCCAATGGGGCCGAAGTCTTTACCACGACACCAGCCGGAGCGCAGTCCACCACCCCCGATTCCGGTTCCACCGCCGCTACACGGGGCAACAAGAATGATGCCGCCAACGCGCTGCTGGCCTATCACATCCAGAGGCAGCTCGTTCAAAAAGTCCAGTTCAGCGACCGTGGTGTCAAACGCAAACGCCTGGGAGTCCTTTACGATACCGCCATGCCGGCTGTGCTGGTAGAGGCCGGTTTCATCTCCGGCAGCAAAGATCAGAAGAAGCTTTTCAACGCGTCCCAGCGTTCCAAGATCGCCCAGGCCATTGCCGAAGGTATCCTTTCCTATAAAAAGACCGTCGAATCCGTCAAACCCACTCCCACTAAAAGCAACACCGCCGAAAAACACTGATCCGCAAAGGGTTTACAACTGGTTTACGCAAAAAATCCTCAGAGGAATTCCTCTGAGGATTTTTGTTTTCAAAATGTAACGGATACCTGAAGGCTATTCTTCTTTTTTCTCGTCCTTCGCTTCTTTTTCCTCGTCCTTCGGATCCCAGGATGCAACACCTCTGGCCTGCCATTGATCGCCCACGGTCACAGCCTCCCATGTGTCATTTTCTTCCGGGTAGAAGCTGACCAGCGTATCCGGATCACCGGCATAAATGTCGTATTCCGCTTCAGGCACATCCCAGTTATAATAAACATGAGTCAAACTGCTGCACCAGGAAAAGGCAAAATAACCGATTTCGGCCACACTGTTGCCCATCGTCACACTGACCAGACTCTTGCACCCCTTGAACGCGGAGGCTCCGATCTTGGTCACATTATTGCCGATCTTGACTTTCTTCAGACTCTCGCAATAGGAAAACGCCCTGTTGCCGATCTCTGTGATGCCATCGGGGATATCGATATCGACCAGCTTATTGCAGTGCTCGAACGCGGATTCGCCGATCTTATTCAAATTATTGCCAACATTCACATTGACCAGATTCCGGCAATCCGAAAAAGCCCTGTCCACAATGATGCGCACACTGTCGGGGATGGTATAATCGGTCGTTGTTTTTCCCGGAGGATAAAAAATCAGAGAAGTCTTTTCCTTATCGAACAGCACTCCATCCTCACTGCTGAAAGCCGTACACTCCGGAGCCACAATTATTTCCTTCAAACTGACACATTTGAAAAACGCGGAATCACCTATCTTCGTCAGAGTGGCCGGAAGCGTCACCTTAGTCAGTCCCTTGCAGCTGTAAAAAACTCTCTCGCCGAGTGTTGTGACTCCTTCGGGAATCGTCACGCTGGTCAGAGCTGTCGTTTCAAAAAACGCGAAAGGCCGAAGCTCCGTCACAGTATATTTGATCGCTCCCTTTTTCACTGCCTTGGGGATCTTGATATCTCCTGACAACTGACCGTTTCTTTCCACCGACACCGTTCCCACGTTTTCATCTTCCGTCAGGATCGTGTATCTCAAGAGACCTACTTTGAAGCTTTCTCCCACAGCGGCTTGGGCTTGCAAAGCCGAAAACAATAAAGCTCCCGCCAGGAGAAAAGCACCCGTCCATTTATAATTCAATCTATTTATCATGAGCAACTTCAACAGTTTCACGCTGTCAACCATAGGTAATTTACCAAATATTTCTCAAAAATGCAAGACGGCAGATGAAAAAATGAGCCCACCCGCATTGCCTCAAAAAAAAGCGCACCGAAAGGAAGGATGGGAGAAAGAAGAAAAAGCTGGTCAGAGAATTCATCGGTTATAAACAACTGGATCAACCCGAATATATCCCTTGATCGATGAGATCTATGAAACCATGAATTGTCATTTCTATAAAGAATTTTCACAAACACTATATGTGTCTTAGTTAGAATTACTTTTCAGAATATCGTATAATTGTTTACCTTTGTCAGTAAGAAAATATTTTTGATGTGGATGCCGGGGTTTATCAGGATAAAGCATCGAAACATAACCTTGTTCCATAGCCGGACGAAGATAATTTTCTAATAAGTTGCTTTTACTTCCAAGCTTGACCTGCAGCTTGACCTGTTTACGTGACAAAATTTGATTATTCATATTGATAATCAATGTCTTAACTTGACCGGTCAAGTTTCCGTCAAGCTGATAATTACTGAAATCAGATACAGATTCTAATTCACTTTCCCCTCCCAAAATAACATTCCCGATAAATGATTTGTGACAAGGTATATCTATCAGAAAATAAGTGCGACCTGGGTCTGTTTCAATCACAGCACGTGGTGAACCATTATTTTTAAGTTCTTTCTGTATAGTAGGAATCCCTGTAGCACGTCCCTCTGTTAAGTCCAGTTCTTTAAGGAATTCGCCCAGCCGACGATTGCGGTATTTCCTACAGCGCAAAGTATTACCTGCCTTAATACTGGCTATGCTGATACTGCGATCTGGTCCAGAATGACTGAGAATGGAAATCCGATCAGGCTCAATTGTTATTTCTACTGGTTCTCTTTCCATATAGTCTCTGTGATAAAGAGCATTTACTACAGCTTCTTCAAGTGCCTGATATGGATAATTATAAAAAACTTTAGATTTTTCATTATCTTTAGGTTTGATGATTCGTTTCTTTATTATATTAGTACGCAGATAAGTAAGCGTCTCTTGTATCATTCCAGGAACATTACCTTTAATAGGAGGAATCTCAATAATGTTGTTTGGATTATTTTCTCTACCCTCTGGAAAAATAACTATATCCACCTGAGTAGTTTTATAAAATTTTTCCGGATGTTCACAAAACATCATCGCTGCTATATTTTTTATCTGACGTTCTTCTGAAGCTCCTTCCAGCAAATCCATCCGATCTAACACACTCCACAAATCAGCTCCTAAATCTTCCTCCGCTAGTTTGCTTTTAACTTCCACCAAGTAGTCTCGAAGTAAAACTGATGAAATATCTGTAATCTGGATATCTCTATTACCTCTATCATCAAAAGGAATGCGATTTGCCATGTTCAGCAGTTCATGCTCATATTCATTCTTGGCAACAATCGAACTACTATTATAACGAATATAATAGTTAAAAGTCTTATTTTTGGCAGTGACATCATCTGCCACTTTATAAGGACGACGATCACCAGGCAGCACTTTAATAATGAGAATACTTTTCCCATCTGCCTCTTCAACAAAAAGACGTGGCTGATAATACGGTTGAACCAGATTATTGTATCCTATTATTTCCCTCTTTATGTGCTCAATACTATCAGGATTTATTCCTTTTACCGGGCGCACAGCATAACCATCTTTCTCTTCAACTCCGATTATTATATAACCACCACCAGCATCATCAAAATCATTAGCAAAAGCACAAATAGTTCTATAGATCGTCTTTGGATTCCATCCTTCCTTAAATTCCAATCGGTTATTCTCTACAGCTTTGCCATTAAGCAAAGAATCTATATTGATGGGAAGCTTATTCATAACTTAATTGAACTATTTCTTTAATGATTAACCTTTGATTTTAATAACAATGATCATTAGCGAACTCGTGTTATTAACTGCAAAAGAAAATCCCTTCTGCTATCCAAGACACTTGCAACTTTATTAAGAAACTCTTCTATACACTCATTTTTACAATTACAGATTCCCCTACTCTGAATGACACAATTTTGTTCTTTGTGTAGGAATCCCTTTCTAATACCCAAGATCCAAATTTGTGTAAGTGTTATTTAACACAAAATTCACTCTATCAGATATTTCACAAAAATGCAAGACGGCAGATGAAAAAAATGAGCCCACGCATTGCCAAAAAAGCGCGGCCCGTTTTTCAACGAACCGCGCTTGTGTCTTATCTCAACTCAGAGCAATGCTTATTTCACTTTCGCTCTGTACAGACGTTTAGGACTGTTGGCCGATGTCAGGTCTGCCCAGTACATCGAGCTTGCTGTCAGCGTGATTTCGTCCGCTTTGAACCAGTTAATTCCATCCTCGCTGTACTCGATCACATACGTTCCACCGATCGTTCCTTCGATCAGCATTCCGCCAAAGTAGGCCGCTGTGATCTGCGGTACATCAGCACCTCCGCCAAAGTTGGCTTCGGTATCACCTTCAGTGGTAAATGTTTCCTCATCAAAGGTCACTTCACCGTTCACGGTGATCAGTCCGTCGAATCCGGTTTCCGGTTCGATCGTATAGATCAGCGTTCTCGGTTCGGCATCCAGGAATGACCAGCGGATCAATCCTCTGCCTTCCACATACTTGCC
>DBVN01000029.1:18322-23193 GCA_002308515.1 Verrucomicrobia bacterium UBA1263
TCTTCCACGAAATAGACGCTGATCCCCTCTGCCGGGATCACTTCCACGCTTACATCCGCCTTACCGTCCAAAACGTTGATCGTCCTCACGTTGACGCTGTCCGCCGCCAGTTCCACCGATGCCGGTTTCACATTCGTGCTGACCCAGCAGCTGGGTTCGCTCTTGCCCGGATCATAGTCATAATAACCGCCATTGACCCAGATAATAGCCGCTCTGGAAACATACGTCACCGGGATGTCCGCCGGTTCTCGACTCCAGCTTTGGGCTTTTGTCCAAGCCAGCGCGTATGACGAGATTTCCTTGGTAGAGATCTCAAAGTCATCGTTCATATCCGCCGGATGGGTCAGGATAGCAAAATCGATCTCACTGGTTCCCGTGACTGCGACTGTCGTTTCGTCAAAAGTCACTTCACCGCTCAATGAAACTTTACCATCAAAGTCATCTGCCACAGTCAGGACATAGCTGATGTCTCGCGCATTCCCATCCAGGAACGACCACCGGATCATATTCCGGCTGGCGATATAGGTACCGCCATTATTGACGCTGATCGTCACTCCCGAGGGAACGTGTTCTTCCACAAACATCACGCTCACATCCGAATCCGGATTCAGTTGCAAGGTTACTGTTGCGCTCTTGCCGTTGCGCTTCACGCTGCGGACTGCTGAACTGTTAGACACAGGAGAAGAATTCACCGTCAAGGTCGCCGCGCTGCTGGTCACACTGCCGGCGCTGTTGCTCACGGTCACCGTATAGCTTCCTGCATCGCTCGTCTTGGCGCTGCTGATGGTATAGGTGGACTTCGTAGCTCCACTGATGTTAGAACCGTTCTTCTTCCATTGATAAGTCAATCCTGAACCTGTAGCAACTACACTGAAGGTCACACTGCTGCCTTCATTCACCGTCTGGCTCTTCGGTTGAGTCGTGATAGCCGGCTTGGCGGTTACAGTCAAAGTCGCCGCGCTGCTGGTCACACTGCCGGCACTGTTGCTCACGGTCACCGTATAGCTTCCGGCATCACTGGTCTTGGCAGAACTGATCTTATAAGTGGAACTCGTCGCTCCGCTGATATTGGAGCCGTTCTTCTTCCATTGATAGCTCAACGGTGCTGTTCCGGTTGCTGTTACACTGAAGGTCACCAAAGCCCCTTCGTTCACGGTCTGGCTCTTCGGCTGAGTCGTAATTGATGGTTTCACAGCCACTGCGTTGACAGTCACATTCTTAGTCGCTGTCTTAGTCACACTGCCTTCGCCGTATCTCGCCTGGATCGTTGCTGTTCCGGCGGCTTTACCGGTCAGAACGCCCGCGCTGGTAATGCTCGCGTAATTGGCTCCGGAGCTGATGGCCCAGGTCGGAGTCACTGTCTTGGTCGTACCGTTGCTGTAGGTCGCTGTGCAGGTATAAGTCGTGGTACTGCCCACATTTACACTGCTGTTGCCATTGATAGTGATAGAACTCAGTGTCACCGGCACATTCACAGTCAAAGTCGCAGCACTGCTGGTCACACTGCCGGCACTGTTGCTGACTTTCACGGTATATTTTCCGGCATCGCTGGCTTTGGCACTCTTAATGGTATAACTGGAAGCAGTCGCGCCACTAATTGCTTTACCATCTTTATACCATTGATAGACTAAGGTATCTGTTGAGGTGGAACTGGATGAAACTGAAGAGAGAGCTACGCGGAACCCGAAACTGATGTTGTTACTGCGAATATCGGGTTCGATACTATCTCGATACGCTGACCGACAGAAGCCTGCAGCAGCCTCCCAGCCAGCTCCACGAGCCACGCGAAACACACCCATGTCAGGCCCCATAGGATCTGTGACGGGTAATGTCGGATAATCCCCAAACCAGTCCAGACACCATTCTGCCGCATTCCCGTGCATATCATAAAAACCCCAAGCGTTCGATAGTTTCTGGCCTACTGGATGAGTTTTTCCTCCACTGTTACCAGTATACCACCCCACCTCATTAATTTCGGGGCATTCATACCCATCTGACAGATTCTTACCACTGTTCAAAGCCGTAGTCGTCCCAGCTCGACAGGCATATTCCCATTGTGCTTCTGTAGGCAAAGTATATTCATATCCTGATGGCAAACGACCTGCTGTCCTCTCTATCTCAGTCAATTTCTCACAGAACTCCATTGCATCATACCAATTCACTTGTTCCACCGGGTTGTTATCTCCACTAAAATAAGAGGGATTTATCCCCATCACTGCTTTGTACTGACTTTGCGTTACTTCATACTTACCCAACCAATAGTCTTTGGTTAGCGTCACCTCATGTTGTATTTCGTCACATTTCCAATGCCAGTAGCCTACCTCATCTTCAGGACTCCCCATTATAAAAGTTCCAGGTTCGACCCAAACCATATCTAAATTTACACTGTCAGACAAAGGAGTGCTGAAATCAGCATTCCCGCCGCTGCCGCCTTCCGCGACAACGCTGAAGGTTACGGAACTGCCTTCGTTCACCGTCTGACTCTTCGGCTGAGTAATAATTTTTGGCATGACTGCTGAAGCTTTCACGGTCAAAGTCGCCGCGCTGCTGGTCACACATCCTGCGCTGTTGCAGACTTTTACGGTATATTTTCCGGCATCGCTGGCTTTTACACTCTTAATGGTATAACTGGAAGCAGTCGCGCCACTAATTGCTTTACCATCTTTATACCATTGATAGGTCAGGGTATCCGCCGCCGCACTGGCTTGAGTTTGAACTGGAACAAGAGCAACACGAAAACCATGTCCATCATAGCCACTATTACCATCTCCTTCATCTGGATCTCCCCAAGGCCATTCACAACGATTTGCAGAACGGCATTCATTCATTTCTCCCATTATGTTCCGATATGCACCACCACGGAACTCTCGATTCGGGGAATAATCTTTTTCTACATAATCCATGCACCATTCATGTACATTTCCATGCATATCATAAAGCCCCCAGGCATTTGGTAGCTTCTGTCCCACAGGATGAGTGGTACCATTAGAATTTTCTTCATACCACGCCAAATCAGATAACGAGGCACCATCTACATTATAGGCACCTGTCGTTCCCGCACGGCAGGCATATTCCCACTGCGCTTCAGTAGGTAATGCATATTCATATCCTGATGGCAATCTCCCTGCTTTTCTCTCTATTTCTGTCAACTTGGCACAGAAATTCGTGCAACTGATCCACTGTATTTGTTCAACAGGAAGATTATCTCCAATAAACTGGGAAGGATTGGTTCCCATGATTGCCTTGTATTGAGCTTGAGTAACTTCATACTTTCCCAACCAGTATCCTTTGGTCAAAGTCACTTGATGTTGAGTCTCATCCCAACCTCTACCTTCTTCGCTCTCAGGACTTCCCATTATAAAAGTCCCAGGTTCGATCCAGACCATGTCCAGATTTACGGAGTTGGAAAGAGGGATACTGAAATCAGCATTACCACCACTATCGCCTCCTTCTGCCACTACGCTGAAGGTCACGGAACTTCCTTCGTTTACGGTCTGGCTCTTCGGCTGAGTAATAATTTTTGGCATGACTGCTGAAGCTTTCACGGTCAAAGTCGCCGCGCTGCTGGTCACACATCCTGCGCTGTTGCAGACTTTTACGGTATATTTTCCGGCATCGCTGGCTTTTACACTCTTAATGGTATAACTGGAAGCAGTCGCGCCACTAATTGCTTTACCATCTTTGTACCACTGATAGGTCAGTGTATCCGCTGCCGCGCTGGCTTGGGCTTGAACTGTGGTGAGGAAAACTCTAAAACCATAGGCATCATCAGCAGGGCCACAAGTATACTGAGGCTGACTTCCTCCTCGAAAAGCTGAACGCGCAGCTTGTGCTCCATAACAATAACTACCTCCTCGACCAACTTTTTCCCATCCACCCAGAAATAAAGGATCTATTGCCGGATTGGTATCTAAGTCAGAGTTACCATCTAAACACCATTCAGACACATTTGCGTGCATATCATAGAGACCCCATGCATTGGGCTTCTTCTGTCCTACAGGATGTGCTTGATTATCACTATTATGTGAATACCAGGCAACTTCATCTGCGTTTGGACAATTCTCATCTGAAGTTATATCCTTTCCATTATTGAATGCCGTTGTCGTTCCAGCTCGACAGGTATATTCCCATTGTGCATCTGTCGGCAAAGTATATTCATATCCCGATGGCAAACGCCCTGCTTTCCTTTCTATCTCAGTCAGTCTTTCACAAAACTCCATTGCATCATACCAGTTCACATAATATACAGGATAATTATCCCCAACACCATGATTCTGTGATGGATTAGTTCCCATGATTGCCATATACTGAGCTTGAGTTACTTCGTATTTTCCAGCCCAAAAACCTTTTGTCAATGTCACCTGATGCTGAGGTTCACCATAATACGTCCAGCCATCTTCACCTTCAGGCCTGCCCATCATGAATGTGCCCGGCTCGATCCAGACCATATCTAAGTTGACATTCCCGGAAATCGGTATTGTAAAATCTTTACTGCCATTTTCCGCGACAACACTGAAGGTTACAGAACTGCCTTCGTTCACTGTTTGACTCTTCGGCTGGGTTTTAATGATAGGAGCAGAACTCGCTAATACAGCCGAAGACGTGCATATCAGCGCTCCTAATATAAACATGTTTTTTATCTTCATAATTTAATTCCTTTAACACCTTGGAAAACAGAAGATCATGAAGAAACGAAAAGAAGGATTTCAACGGGAAAATAGACGAAGTAAGAAAAGGGTGAATCTTCAAAATGGAAATTTTAAGTTCGACCCAAAATGTCCTATCTGTTTCCCGAATCAAGGCTCTGGAAAACCACGTAGAAGGAAACACGAAGAGACACCCCATGAAGGGGCGTTCTTAACAAGTTTGGT
>DBVN01000029.1:23308-23861 GCA_002308515.1 Verrucomicrobia bacterium UBA1263
CGCTGAGGAACGACAAAGACAAAGTAGCAGATATTTTGCAAGTGTGCAAGGGGGATATTAAAAGAACCACAGATTCACACAGATAAACACAGATAATATATTGTTAATAAATTATTTATAAAAATATCTGTGTAAATCCGTGTCCATCCGTGGTTCTTTTTGTCACCGGGAACCGGTGACAGAGCTGAACGTCAGCCTCGCACCGAACGTTGGCCGCGTCATGATAAAAAAAAGAGAGACCTTTCAGCCTCTCCCGTAAAATCTATTCAATAAAGCGGATCCTACTCCGCGTAAACGTACTTCGCCGCCTCGCTCTGAGGTATCTCATACTCAGCCGCAAGCTGTTCGATGATCTGTTCCTTGGATAATCCTAATTGGCGATACAGCTTTATGGTTATCTGTATCCCTTTTTGAATCCCTTCCAGGCGTCCTTCTTGAATCCCTTCCAAGCGGCCTTCTTGAATTCCTTCCAGGCGGCCTTTTTGGATACCCTTTTGGAGTTCTTTTTTGGCTCTTTTCTCAACAAGTTCTTCCATTATTTGGCACATTTCTT